>CAZEAR010000030.1:0-15388 GCA_964510365.1 uncultured Dehalococcoidales bacterium
GCCATGCAAATGGCAAAACAGGCGGGGAAAAGAAACATGCCTATCGATATGGAGGGCTCGATCGAAGCCAGTGCCAAAACCAGCCCTGCCTGGAAAGATTTTATTCTCAAGCATGAAAAGGCCTACAGCCAAACATTCAATCAGCATATTTCAAAGCTCCAGTGTCTGCTATAGTTAATCTCGATATCTCAAGAAAATAAAATATGATCAGAAGTGAGAGGAGGTGAATGCAACGGTAGCAATCAAAGAGCAATTAGCACAAGCTAATATAATTTTTATGATACATAAACAAGTGGTTTTCAAACTGCAAAGCAACGATCCAACAAAGAAGGAGGCAATAGATGGCGACTAAACTTCAACCGTTAGCAGACAGAGTGGTGGTAAAACCTAAATCCAGGGAAGAGATTACCAAGGGTGGTATCGTATTACCGGATACAGCCAAGGAAAAACCTCAGGAAGGTGAGGTTATTGCCGTAGGTCCCGGTAAAATGACCGATGATGGCAAACGGATACCGATGGATATCAAGGTGGGAGACACGGTTCTGTATGCAAAATACGGCGGAACCGAAATCAAAGAGGACGACGAAGAACTTATGATACTGCGGGAGAGCGATATTTTAGCCAAAAAAAGTAAATAACATGGATAACTTAATATATTAACAAAGGGAGGAAAAGAAATGGCAAAACAGATTCTTTATGGTGAAGAGGCGAGGCGGTCCTTAAAGGCCGGTATAGACGCCTTAACCGATGCAGTCAAAGTCACCTTAGGGCCCAAGGGACGTCCGGTCGCTCTGGATAAAAAATTCGGCGCACCTTCGGTGATAAATGACGGAGTTACCATAGCCAAGGACATCGATTTACCCGATCCGTTCGAGAATATGGGGGCTCAGCTGGTCAAGGAAGCAGCCAGCAAAACCAACGACAAATGCGGTGACGGTACCACCACCGCAACAGTATTATCGCAGGCTATCGTAACCGAGGGATTTAAAAACATAGCTGCCGGAGCGGATGCCATGGCCTTGAAGCGCGGCATCGAAAGAGGTGTAGAAGCGCTGGTCGAGGAACTGAAAAAAATGGGCATCCCGGTCACTACCAAGGAACAGGTAGCCCAAACTGCAACCATATCTGCGGCAGATGCCGAGATAGGCAACCTCATTGCCGAGGTCATGGAGAAGGTCGGCAAGGACGGCGTTATCACCGTCGAAGAGTCAAAAGGCCTGCTTTATGAGACAGACTATGTCGAAGGTATGGAATTCGATCGGGGCTATATCAGTCCCTACTTTATAACCAATGCCGAGCTAATGAAAACGGAACTCGAAGACCCTTATATCCTGATTACCGATAAAAAGATTTCAGCAATTTCTGATATTTTGCCGGTTCTGGAAAAAATTCTGCAGATAACCAAAAATCTGGTGATTATTGGCGAGGACCTGGAAGGCGAAGCCCTGGCTACACTGGTTGTGAATAAGCTTAGAGGTACCTTGAATTGTCTGGCTGTAAAAGCGCCGGGCTTCGGAGACAGACGGAAGGCTATGCTGGAAGATATTGCTATCCTTACAGGCGGAAAAGTGATATCTGAAGACATCGGCCGGAAGCTTGACTCAGCCAATGTGGACGACCTCGGTCGAGCACGCAGAGTAGTGGCCGATAAAGACAACACTACCATAGTCGAAGGCAAAGGCGCCGAGGAAGCTATCCAGGCCAGGATAAAGCAAATCAAGGCCCAGATAGACGAAACAACTTCGGATTACGACAAGGAAAAGCTTCAGGAGCGGCTGGCCAAACTGGCCGGCGGTGTAGCCGTAATCAAAGTCGGCGCAGCCACCGAAGTTGAACTTAAAGAGAAGAAGCACCGCGTTGAAGACGCCCTATCGGCAACAAGGGCTGCGGTCGAGGAAGGGATCCTTCCCGGCGGCGGCATCGCATTGCTGAATGCCAGCCCTGCCCTTGGCAAAGTCAAGGCGGAAGGCGATGAAAAAACTGGTGTTAATATCCTTAAGAAAGCAGTGGAAGAGCCGATTCGCTGGATCGCTATCAATGCCGGACAGGACGGTTCGGTCGTCGTGGACAAAGTGAAAGCGAGCAAGAAAGGCAGCGGATACGATGCAGCAACAAATACCTACGGCGACATGGTAGAGAAGGGTATAATAGACCCCCTTAAAGTGACCAGAACCGCACTGGAGAATGCATCCAGTATCGCTAACATGATCCTGACTACCGAGTCACTGGTAACCGATATACCGGAAGAGGAAAAGGCTCCTCCGATGCCGCCTATGCCCCAGTATTAAAATCAATATACAGGCCGGTTATATCCCGCTAATAAATAAAAAGCCAGCAATGGGATATAACTGGCCTATCCACTTTGTAATCCAAGCTGAACTGAAGCTATCCGAAAAATAGAACCCAACGGATTGACAAAGCCCATAACTTATATTAAACTAATGAGTGAGCACTCACTCATTTACACAGTAGGGAGTCAATTATGCCCGGACAAAACCGTAAAGAACAACTCACCGCGATAAGAAGGCAGCAAATACTGGATGCTGCTCTGGCGGTATTTTCCCAGAAAGGGTATGACCGCGCTACCACCGCCGAAATAGCTCGAAGGGCGGGGGTTGCTGAAGGGACCATCTACAACTATTTTAAAAGCAAGCGCGATGTACTGCTGTCGCTGGTCAAGGAATACCTGGCTATCGACAATCTGACAGTTCATCTGGAGCAACAGAAGAATATGACCGATACTGAATTGTTTACTTCGATAATACAGGACCGCATAAATGTGGCCTTTACTAACATCGACGGCCTGTTTCTTTTATTGCCCGAAATCCAGCGCGATCCCGAATCACGCCAAATGTATTTTAATCAGGTTATACAGCCGGTCTATAAGGCAACGAAAGAGTTTCTGGAATCAGGCAAAGCCAGCGGCGCATTTCGACATTTTAACAGCGATGTAGTGATGAGGATCATACTGGCAATAATCATCGGTTTAACCATTGTATACAGGATCGACGGCGAAAACGGTGTCCTCAGGAAAATACCGCATCAGGATCTGGCAACCGAAGTGACCAGAATGATATTAGAAGGTATTAAACTGAAATAGTCAGGACCTCGATTGCAGACAGGAGCATTCCAATGGATACGGTAAATAATGAACCGGCATCAAGCAGCATTATTATCGACAGGGTCATTCAGAAGTTCGGCAATTTCACTGCTCTGGACACGGTCTCCATGGAAATCAAGCAAGGGGAAATCTTCGGCCTTCTCGGCCCTAATGGAGCCGGTAAAACAACCTTACTTAATATCCTCTGCGGCCTTTCCAAACCGGCCGGGGGAAATGTCACCATTTTCGACATGAACTTTAAATACAATCACAATGATATCCGCAAGCTACTCGGTTATGTACCCCAGGAGACAGCCCTTTATGACCATCTTACCGCAGAAGAGAATTTAATGTTCCATGCTCGTTTTTACGCGGTTCCTCCTTCTCAGCGTAAAATTAGAGTTCAAAATGCCCTGGAGCTGGCGCAACTGGAGTCGCGCCGTAAATCCAGGGTCAAGGAGTTCTCCGGAGGCATGAAGCGAAGGCTGGCTATCGTTCGCTCGCTTATTCATGACCCCCTGATACTGATGCTCGACGAGCCTTCGCTGGGCGTTGACGTTCAAAGCCGTGTTGAGATCTGGGAGAAAATCAAAGAGATGAGGAGGGATAAGACAATAATTGTCACCACCAACTATATGGAAGAAGCGGACTATTTATGCGACAGGGTTGCCATCCTCGACCACGGCCGTCTGATTGCCCTGGGAAGCCCTGTCGAGCTCAAGAAAACCCTTCTGGGCGAGATTATAGAGCTGACCCTCAAAGAAGCCCCGAAAAGCTACCTGGACAACCTTGCCCAAATCTACAAAGATATTACAGATAACTTCATTGTTGAGGACCTTCATGAAAAAGGTGCCGGCTGGGTCAAAATAAGTCTAAGAGTTCCCGATGCCAGCTCCAGAGTAATGGAAGTTCTGGAAATCACCCGGTGTCACCATATCGAAATCGGCGAGGTCAATATCAGGGCGCCCTCGCTCAATGACGTCTTTATCGAGTTAACCGGAAAGAAACTCAGAGAGTAGAAAATTCAATGGAAACTATTAGAGCTGCGCTGGCACTGGCCAGAAAAGACCTCATTTCATGGTTCCGTGCTCCGTTTCATGTACTGGTCAGCTTTGCTCCGATACTGGTGATTATGATATTTTTCGGCCTGTTTATGGGCGGCGCAGAGACTATGCCGGTAGCTGTAATCATGGATGCACCCGATGATCCCTTGTCCGGGCAGTTTGTAGAAACCGTGAAAGATATCGGCACTGCCAACTTCCAATGGTTCGACATCCAAACTACAGACCGGGATGAAGCGGAGGAACTTTTTCGGGCGAATAAGCTGCTTGGTATAATCGAGGTGCCCGATATCACCGGAGAACTCCAATCAGACGCCAATGCCGTTATAAGACTGAGGATATCCAACCTGAATGACGACATTACTAAAAATTTTCGTCAACGGGTACAGGAGGCATGTCTTACATTTGATAACCAACTGCAGGTTTATTCTACGGTTCGAACAGCCTCATCTATTAAGGCTGATTTCAACACATTCTTACCTGTCGACCTCTCCCCGCTTGTATTCATGGGAGCCGGCTTGGTGGCACTGGCGATACTGATGGGAGGCATCAACAATGCCTGCACACTTGTCGCCCGGGAGTTCGAAGAGAAGACCTATAAGGAGCTGGTGCTGGCTCCCGGCACCATGAGCATTATCATCGGCAAATGGGCTTCGGCATCGGTGCAAACATTCATCTCGGTTGGGATTATCTGGATTCTGGCGATGTTGGTCTGCGGCTTCACACCCCAGGACAGTCTGCTGCCACTGCTTCTACTGGTGCTGGTAGGAGCACTGGCCTTTTCCGGGTTGGGAACATTGCTGGGACTTTACTTCAAACAGGTAATCCCGGCTGCTATTGCCGGCATGCTGATAGCCATAATCGGCTGGTGGTTCGGCGGTATAATCTGGGCGGATGTCTGGCCTGAAGCCATGCAGGGCATCATCTCAGCTCTCCCGACCAGTTATCTAATCCGCGCTTTCACCAGGGCAGCGCTTCTTGGGCTCTATACAACTTACTGGTTCGACATCGGAGTTATGCTGATATTCGGACTGATTACAGGAATTCTGTCATACATACTGCTTAGAAGGAAGACCGCATTATGACTTTTCTCAGTCAAATATATGCCGAGTTCGTAAAAAAGTTTACCTTATGGAGACGGCGTCCGATCTGGGCGATTATCGGTATCATCGCGCCCCTGGGCATAAGCACTTTTTTAATTGCCGCTTTTGCCACCATGGCCCAGTTACCGGTATGGAAAATAGGACTGGTAGACGAGGATAATACCGCGCAATCACAGGCACTCAAGGAAGCGATTACTGCCAGAGAGGGCACTATGCCCTATTATCGAGTCTTTACCAACAACTGGAATGAGGCCAAGCGCCTTTATGATGAAGGAGAGCTATACATAGTTGTGAGAATACCCGCAAGTTTCGGGGAGGAACTGAGTTCCGGTCATCCCGTATCTGTAGAGGCGCTGATCTCCAATGCCCATGCCGATCAGACCAAGAACCTGCGCCTGGGGCTGGATGCACGGCTATACCTATTTTATGAGAAATACATACTGCCGTCCTCGGAATTCCCGGGGGTGGTCTATTCTTACTCGACGACTTATCCTGTTGAGATACCCAGGGCCGGGTATATGGCCTCGGGGGCATTAATGCTGACTATCATACTGGCAGCTATGATGTATTCCGGCCTTTTTACCGCACTCGAATACCAGGAGAATACCATACTGGAAATAAAGATATCGCCAAGAGGTCTGCTCGCCAGTATGATCGGAACGATTTGCGCTACCATAGTCGAGGTCTTCATCATTGTCTTTTTGGTCGGCGTCATGAATGTCCTGCTGTGGGGATTAAATATACCGGCATTATCGTCACTGCCCTATCTTTTAGTTGCCGTCCTGATGCTGGGGATTATATTCGCTATTACAGGCTACGGCATGGGTAATGCCGCCAAAGACGTACGCCTTATCCTGGGACCGACTATGGTTATTGCCCTGACATTCTGGTTGCTTTCCGGAGGAATTAATCCTGTTGAAGCCATGGCGGGAGCCCGATATTTTTCCCTGCTGCCCACCACGGCAACGCTGCGGATAATGGCCAGGGAAATGGTAGGGCTGGAGACTATATCATCGGGAACTAACCTCCTGATTCTGGGGCTGTGGACTTTAGCTGTAGTCACGCTGGCATTCATCTTGAAGCTGGGTTTTAGAAGGAATAGCTAAACCGCAGGTCTCTGACCTCATCTAATTATCCTGGATTCTATCCACACCGCATTATCCTGCAACGGCTCACCATTAGCGCTCACTTTTAAGCTGAAATCTACTTTCCTGCCAAAATACTGCGGCGGTATCGGCGCCACTATACTTTTAAGTTTATAATCGTACCAATCATCGATTCCCGATACCAGCGGGTCCCATTCGGTTTCACCATGCAAACGTATATCTACCCAGAAGCTGACATCGCCGGCAACACTCCCCTCCAGAAGGCCGACTACAGCATAGAAATAATCGCCCGGCGTTACTTCATAATCGATATTATAATCTCCTTTAATCCAGCCGCTGAAAGTCTGCTGTGGGCGAGTTTCCAGATACCTCCCGGGGCCGGATGAATCTTCCAGTTTTCTATCGGAATGATAAACCGCAAATGCTGTAAATTCACCGGCTGCCGGCCCGGCATTTTTACCAAAAGCTATATTATAAAATGGGTACCCGCTCCACCACACGGCATTCTCTGCATTCTCTATAAAATCGTAGACCCCCTTTACCGGAAGTGATACCTGCATGGTATTATTGCTCTCATCGGTTTCTACTATATTGTTATTGGCATCGACAACAACTTTAATGATGCTGGTAGCGGGATTATAAAGCCACCTGGCAATCTGCCTAGTTTCGGTTGCTCCTGCGGCCAACGACCCCATGTCATCCTGGGCTTGATATACGCTGTTAGCATATAATTTGGTAGTGTTCTGCGGAGCAGCATTTACGCCCCGGTTTGTTACTGTATAAGCTATTTTAACACCGTCTGCCGTGACAACCTTTTTAATGGTGGTTATAGCCAGGTCCGGTCTGCCGCCGGCTGGTTCCGTGGTTACCAGCAACTGAGTCGTATCTATAACGATTCTGGCGGAATTATATGCGCTTATGGTATAAGAAGTAGTGGCAACGGGCGATACGGATATGCTTCCTACAGGGTCAACTGCACCTATATCAGGATCAATTTTTACGAAGTCGGCATTCGACACATCCCAGCTTAATACAGCGGAATCGCCCCTGGTTATTTGTCCGGGATCGGCAGCAAAACTATTTATCACCGGCAACCCCACTCTCGCAGGCACGACAATAACATTTTGTGAGGAAGTTACGCTGGACCCCTCATTAGCTGCGGTTAGAGTGTACTGCATGCTCAAAGCCGGGGATATTTCCATATTTCCGGTAAAGGCAACGTTACCTATACCTTGATTTATATATACTGTCGTGGCATCGGCAACATACCAGCTTAATACTACAGAATCACCAAGGCCTATTCTTGAGGGATCAGCACGGAAATACTCGATAACCGGCGGCGGGATTTTAGATCTATCAACGACCTGGATCGTTTCAGCAACCTCATTAGACCATGCGCCGTCGTCATCCCGGACTTTCAAATAGATAATGTGCTCCCCTTCAGATAAAGACGATGTACCGAAACTCGCCATATCGCTTAATTGCCCATCCAGGCTCGATCGCCAGCTATAAGCCACAGCTGTCCCGTCAGTATCCGTTCCATGACCTGTAAAAGTTACCTCTTCATCCAGATAAATCTCAGCTGGAGATATCGAATCGATATAGGCTGTCGGCGGCTCATTCGGCGGTACCACACTAACCGGTATTTCTGTTTTGCAGCCGGTAAACAGCAACGAACCTGTCAGCAGTAATAAAATTAATTTTTTCATCCCGCTAAGTATATATTATATTCATTTCTAAGAACATAACTCCCGGGCATCCATTTATTATCCGTAAAGACATCTTTGTATTTACAGATATTTAAGTAGTTGTTAGAATTTTCAAGTCGATAACAAAGCCTCAAGGCAAATTATGAAATGAAAGACTATCCGATTAAAATATACCCTGCTTTGGGCTGCTGTGGCCTGGACTGCGGACTATGCCCGAGATATCATACAGAGGGCGATTCCAGGTGCCCCGGATGCTGCGGGCCCGGATTTTTTGAAAAACATCCCTCATGCGGATTCATCACCTGCTGCGTAAAGAAGAGGGACCTTGAGGTATGTGCGCAGTGCAGCGAGTTCCCCTGCTCAAGGACAGAGGACAGTGAAAACGTCCTGGACTCCTTTTTAACACATAGAAAAACATATCCTAATCTGATCATGATCAAAGAACATGGTATTGATGCTTTTCTGGAACAGCAGAAAAAAAGGATTGAATTGTTATATAAAATGTTACAGGGCTTCAATGACGGCAGGTCAAAGGGTTTTTTCTATATCTCGGCTACTTTGCTACCATTGGCTGATCTGGAGACAGCACTGCTAAATGCTGAAAAACAGGTGGAGGCGGGCAACATTGCCGCCGAAGATATGAAAAGCAAAGCATTGATTCTCAGAGGATTTCTTAACGATATTGCTAATAAAGAAAATATCGAATTAAAGTTAAGGAAGAAAAGAACCTAAAGCTTATTGTTGTACTTTTACAGTCCGATTTTGTCGATTATCTGCTGTGCACCAATGCGAAGCGGGGAATCGTCCGGCAGTTCTACCAGAGGCTTCCCCTTTATTTCCAGGTCTGAAAGGTTAGGATCTTCAGCTATGGTCACGATCAGATTGAGGCCGAAATCCTTGGCAGTTTTATCGATTTCCCGGGGAAGACCGTTTTTTACCCGGTTAACGACTAAATATATCCCCCCGACCTTGGTTCTCATCTCTTTGATAAGGTCCTTCACCCGCGCTGCGGCATTGAGGCCGCGCATGGTAGGGTCCGTAGCCACTATTAAAGCATCCACGTCCTGAGTTGTCTGACGGCTGATATGCTCCATACCGGCTTCGGAATCAGTGACTACATAATCATAATTCTTGGCCAATCTGTCGATCGAGAGCCGCAACATACGATTGGCGGCACAATAGCATCCGGGTCCTTCGGGGCGACCCATAGCGAGAAGGTCGACTTTAGAGGTCTCGACCATCGCCTCCCTTATCCGCATATCAAGGATATCCTGCTTGGCAACACCCGGAGCCAGACTGCCTTTTTGTATTTCTTCGGTCAGGTCCTCCCGAGCCTTGCCCACCGTACCGCTGAGTTCCATGCCCAGCGCTTCATTGAGGTTGGTACTGGGATCGGCATCAATAGCCAATACAACGCCCTTTTTTGATAATAAGTCTATTATCATTGCGGATATTGCCGTTTTTCCGACACCACCCTTACCCGCAATTGTTATGGTCTTCGCCATTTCCACTACTCCTTTTTCTTCTTACTCTTTTTAGTCGATCTTTTACTCACGTCAGATGGGACCAGGCTTGGAGGTGACAGCCTTATTACCGCATTATACTCTACAGGACATACCAGCTCACAACTGCCGCATTTAGTGCACTCCGCCTGATCAATAACTTTAATATCTTGCTCATTGGTAATAATCCCCTCTACCGGACAGGCCAGAACACAATGATCACAGCCTCTCTGACACTTCTCGGGGAGAATGTAATATGCTATAAGGTCTTTGCATACCAGTGCCGGGCACCGCTTCACCAATATATGAGCTTCATACTCATCACGGAAATAGCGAATGGTAGTTATAACCGGATTAGGGGCCGTTCGCCCCAGTCCGCAAAGCGAGCCCGCGCGGATATCTTCCGCTAAATCAAGCAGGAACTCAATATCTTCGATCTTGCCTTTGCCTGCAGTGATATCCTCCAGTACATCCAGCATCTGCTTGGTTCCGATACGGCAATGTGTGCATTTGCCACAGGACTCCTTCTGATTGAAATCTATTAAGAATTTAGCAGTATCAACCATGCAGTTGTCCTCGTCCATAGCGATCACGCCGCCGGAGCCCATTATCGCACCGGCTTCCTTAAGCGAATCGAAATCCACCGGCGTTTCCAGCATACTTTCCGGCAAGCAGCCCCCCGAAGGACCACCTATCTGAACGGCCTTAAACTTCCTGTCATTTCTGATTCCACCGCCGATATCGAATATCAATTCACGTAGAGTGGTGCCCATAGTTACCTCAGCCAGGCCGGTATTAACCAGTTTTCCTGCCAGAGCAAAAACTGCCGTCCCTTTGCTTCCTTCTGTCCCCAGTTTGGCAAACCAATCAGCTCCCCTGTCGATTATTAATGGAATATAAGCAAAGGTCTTAACGTTATTCAAGGTTGTTGGCTTTTCCCAGAGTCCCGACTTTACCGAATGCGGCGGCCTGGACCTAGGCATGCTTCTCTTTCCTTCAATAGCATACATCAGGGCAGTCGACTCGCCGGAAACAAACGCTCCGGCACCTTCAA
This sequence comes from uncultured Dehalococcoidales bacterium, assembly GCA_964510365.1. GTDB lineage: Bacteria > Chloroflexota > Dehalococcoidia > GIF9 > UBA5629 > CAZEAR01. The sequence continues at coordinate 10,636 of CAZEAR010000030.1, forward strand.
CTATCTCGATATCAAAATCGAATCCGCTGCCCAATATATCTTTTCCCAGTAAATGCATTTTCCGTGCTTGATCCAGGGCGATTCTCAGCCGCTGGACAGCCAGTGGATATTCGGCTCGGATATATATAAAACCCTCTTTAGCACCTACAGCATAGGCCCCGATAACCATGCCTTCGATCATCTGATGAGGATCGCTCTCCAGAACAACGCGGTCCATAAAAGCTCCGGGATCTCCTTCATCGGCATTGCATATAATATATCTGGTCTTTCCCGGCGCCTGTCTGCAAAGTTCCCATTTAGTCCCTGTAGGGAAGCCGGCTCCGCCCCTGCCCCTTAGACCGGATTTCTTTACTTCATCTATAATGACGTCAGGCGTCATCTTCAGCGACTTTTCCAGGCCGATATATCCTCCATTGGCGATATAGTGCCTTATTTCCATCGGATTGATATAGCCGCAGTTGCGCAGTAATAAACGCTGCTCATGCTCGAAACGTGACAGCTCCGGAATATAAACGGCTTCACCGTCTCCACCTTCCAGGGTGCCGAGAGCAATATCAAGGCAGGGATCATCGCCCTGGATATAGCTTTCTACCAGGGCAGGCACAGTATGAGGATCGACATTGTTATAACAGACGGTAAAAGAGTCCGGTTTTACTATGGTAACCAGTGGTTCCAGGGAACAAAGGCCGAGGCAGCCGACCTCAGATATATTAGCCTGAACGCCCCGCTTTTTTAGCTCTCTTTTAAATGCTTCCACCACCGCAAGCGAACCGGCAGCCCTGCCGCAGGTAGCGGTGCCCACCATAATATGAGGAATTCCGCCTCGATAAAGGGAATTCCAGTCCAAATGCGACTGATTTCGAATCTCTTCAAAGGTCATAGCAAACCTTTATTTCTTTTTCGGTTTTTTTGAAGTTGCCGGTTTAATAGAGACGAGGACTTCCTCAACTTTAGGTGGAGTCATTCTGGGATAGACAGAATCACCTATGGTGACCACTGGCGCCAGAGCACAACAGCCGATGCAGGCTACTCTATCCAGGCTAAATTCGCGGTCCCCGGTAACTTCCCCCACTTCAATATCCAGCTCCCTGGCCATTGCCTCCAGTACCAGCCTGCCTCCGGCCAGATGGCAGGCCGTTCCCATACAAACGCTCACCGGATGTTTACCCGGGGGAATAAACCGGAATTGATTATAAAAAGAAGCGATACCCCATACCGTGCTTCCGGGAATCCCCAGGAAATCGGCAATCTTAAGCATCGCCTCTTTTGGAACATAACCCAGCCGCCGCTGAACTTCCTGGAGTATGAAAATCAAGCGGCGTTTTTCCTTTATATCGGGAGTAAGAATCTCTTCAAGTTGCTGCTTCTCTAATTTTTCCACTGCTTTACCAGCGCAGGTAGATAAGCAGGTATTTCACCGGCCTCCCTGGGGCCAACAATGATCTCCCAGTCCGGTAATGCTTCCTCCATTTCGCCTTTTATTCTAGCTACTTTCCCGGGAATGATCAGCTTTCTGTGTTTTACTTTGCTGCCGACATCGTATTTTTTAACATAGGCTCCCAGTGCATCACCGGCGAACTTGCCTGCTGCCCATCCGGTTAAAACACCCAGTCCTTCGGTATCCTTTACACAGAGCCATGACGAAACTTTACTGCCCTCAACTTCAGAAGCAACAATGAAATAGGTCAATGCCCAGTTGCTGGTAAACAGAACCGGAGAATTCTCATTAGGTTCACCGATCTCGTAGATCTTCTCCTCGACCGACATCGGTATTCGTGGATCGGTATAAATGTTTAGCCTCTGCACCAGAAGCGGCAATAATGTGCTCTCTTCTATATCAGAAAGGATAATGATTCCGGGATATTTAACTATATACATAGCTGCCAGGATAATTTCCCTCATCTTATCTTTGGTCATAAAACAGGGCAGGCCTATCGTAGGATATCCCAGAGGTCTGAAACTCTGCTTTAAAGCTGCACGACGAACCAAAGTCTGGTCTCTGATCGCCTCCTGCATATTGTTAGAGCCGGGATCCAGGACGATCTCCTCAATACCGGCTTCCTTCAGCCTGGCGGTAAGAGGTATTAACTCTTCCACACCGTTTCCCCTGACCGCTACCGGCGTGGGTGAATCTTTAATGCCGGCAATTATTTTATCTATATTATCTTTGGTCACCGGATATATTAACGGCTTCTTATCAACGCAGACAGCTCGAGCAGCAAGAAGAGCATCAGCATCTTCACTTATAAGTACCATTCCGGCATTCGAGCTACCGCTTACCTTCTTGACCAGGGCTTCAAACTTAGCCTTATCTCCAGATTCATTTTGAAGAGCTAATAAGTCTGCTGTTAAAGTCAAACCTACCCAGGCGTACTGCAATTCCTTTAATTTTTTAACTTTCTCATCGACCTTGTCATCAGACTCTTTATCCGATATCAACACGGCAATTCCAGGTTGATGTACAAAAGTTTTTTCATGCCTGTACACCACTTCTTCATTACCGATTTTCAAGGCGTTATCACCAGTGCCAATCGTGACCAGTTTGATCGGTGGGGCCAGAGCATCTTCCAGTTCGGCTCTGACATCCGCCTCCAGATAAGTACATTTATCAAGAGTTGTTCCACCCGAAGCCAGCTTCATAGCAAAGGCAAAGCAAGTCGGGAAACCGCATTCACGGCAATTCTTTTTACCTCCTTCCGGAAGCTTCTTTACAACATCGGTGCCTTTAAGCGCCATTTCTTTCCTCCTAATCTATCTTATATCGGAAGCTCTACTTCGCCTTTAATCCAGGGATGGCCAACCCTGTCCAGAAACTCAACCAGTTCATCGGCATTGCTTACATCTTCCTCGGTAGCTATCTTATCATAGAGATCCGCCGGTATAGCGTCTTTATAACGTTCTTTCAACTCCTTGGGCATCCATACCAGGCGTTTTAATCCGCCGTCGGCCTGCAGAAACTTGGGTGATCTGAGATACTCCAGAGCAATTCCCAGGAATCCCTCTACCTGCCTGCCGCCGCTGGTATCCGCCGCCATGGTAGAAAACGGCACGCCGGCAACCGTAGGGCCAACAAAATCACGATGAACCAGCCCGAAAGCATCAACTTCAGGTATATAAAACCAGATTGCCTGAAAGCACCCGCAAGAAGTATGCGGATATTCAAAAGCACTGTAGAGATAAACCCTGTTATATGTCCCCATCGACTTCTCCGCGGCCAGCGTATTACAACCGGCATATTCACCTCTAATGGGGTCAAGGCATTCACCCTTCTTAACCTCCTGCACCGGGCCTTCCGGGTCCAATTTATAAGCCGCTCTGCCATCAAACCAGCTTATGGCACCGCAGTTTGCTATTCTTTCGGGAGAGGCAATGCAGATGTGTGTCGGAGCAAAACTCTGACATAGAGCACAGCTATAAAATTCCTCAACATCCTCATCCTTCAAGCCTCGAGCTCTCTCGTCTCTGGCTTTATATATTTCCTTCGCTTTGGGAAGAAGTTCCTCAACCTTCTTTTCATCGGTAATAAAAGTGATGGACATTTTCTCAATAACGTCCAGCTCCGAGGTATAAAGGAACATTAAGATCTGGCCAACAGCTTCAAGAGAATTTAATCCCTTTCCAAAAGCATCCTTGCTGATCCTGATCCAGATATCATCTCTCTGGTTCATGTGATATAGTCCTTCAACGTAATTACCATAGAGATGCATCCTTCTCTCTAATACAGGCTCCATATCTTTCTCCAGCTTGGCGCCGGCAACATCAATCATCATGGCAAAGGAATGGCTGCTGCCTTCCTCCATATCGCCAATATCTGGCCCTATTATCTCAATTTTCTCATTTTCAATTTCATCCATCTCTTTCAAGGTAACCAGCTCAAACTTCGCCTTTGCATTGGGCCCACCGAACTCGACATGCATGTCTCCTTTGCGGATTACCTCGCCCTCATATTGTGGTCCTACATCTACCGGGAAAATTCCTGCCATTTTAAGCCTCCTTCTTATTTAACTCAGATATTATAGTTTCCAGCAATTCCTTCCACTTCTCATCTTTTCGATAATTGGGAAGCGAATAGCTGGCATTCGGAAAGTAGTATTTACACAAAGTCATTGTTTTAAGATGCGGTGCAAAATGTTTTAATGTTGACAGCCCCTGTTCACCGAGGTCAGTCCTGATTCCAAAAAATATCACCAGGTCGTGATTCCCTTCCCCTTTAACACCCTTCCATTCCGGGTCCTTGAGGCTATTAATTATCTCGATGATATCATAGGTACTGGCAGGCTCAATACCCATTTCCGTAAGTTTCTTCTTGGTATGAGCAGTGGCGCAAATCGGCATATCAAGCGCCTTGGCGATATCAATCGCATACTCAATTAAAGGTCTATCACCCAATGTAGTATCCAGCAGCCTGGGACCAATAACCATCAGCGGCCTATTCGCCTTTTTAATCAGGTTTGTATATTCCAGCGGGTCCTCAATCAATCTTGCCGATTTTGTTCCTGTCAGTGTATTAACATAATGATAAGGTAAAGTACCAACAGCCATATTAAACCTCCTTTCTTCTAGAACATCGTTATATATATCGTTACTATCTTACTATCTTTTAATGTACAACCGAATCCAGCGGCACTTCCGTTTCATAGGTTCCAATCAAGGTAGGTAATGTAAGTACCGGCTTCTCCTTCCAGCCCACTTTCTCCAGGTACGGCATTATCTCCTTTTTAAAGAAAATAGGTATATCCGAGGTCTTCCTGAT
>CAZEAR010000031.1:0-15369 GCA_964510365.1 uncultured Dehalococcoidales bacterium
ATGATGCCCTGAGCATATCGCGGCATCGTTCTTCCCTCCTTTAATAGTTGATATAACAATATTATTAATTGTAATTAAACTGAATTTAGTCCATGTACCGATTTCGACATTCCGTAGAAAATAATATATCTGCAACTAAGATCATAGAGATCGAGAATGCAATTACTCTGTGTATATCTATCTCCTAAACTACTATTATATAATATTTACTTTTTAAAACGGAATGGTAGTTTTTAAGTTTATCAGCCAAAACATTGCTATTCCGATAGTTATCGCTCTTAAGGTTATTATTATCGCGTTACTTGACTTTCCACGTAACAGAAGACAAAATAGTAAAAAATACTTATTGAATTCAGAAGCAATCAGCATATTGATATCCATCGTTCAGATTTTGACATTATCATGAATTCTGATCGTTATTATCAACATTCATCACTACTTGAAGGAATTTAGTGTTTATGAAGAACCAAAAAAATATTCCGGCGATATTTATAATACTATTAATATTATTATCCATCGTATTATCGATATCAGGCTGTGCCGGTAATGCCCAGGAGCATCTCCAAAAGGGTAATTCATATCTGGAACAGCAGCAGTGGCAGGAAGCAATTAATGAATATAACAGCGCTATTAAAATTGATCCCAATTTGGCGGAAGCCTACTGTAACAGAGCCTCAGCCTACGGCAGTCTGGGAAAGTTAACTCTGGCTAAAGCTGATCTGGATAAAGCTATTGAACTTAATCCTAAGATGGCCAAAGCATATGACAATCGTGGCAAAATCTACCTTGTTTCTAGTAAATATGAAGAGGCTATTACTGATTTTAGCACAGCAATCGATTTCGATCCTACTTTAGCGAGGCCTATAGCGATAGAGGCTGGGCTTATTTCTACCTGGAGTACCCTCAGTCAGCCCTGAAAGATCTAAGTAAGGCCATTGAACTTGATCCGAATCTGGCAGTAGCTTATTGCAATAGGGGCTGGGTATATTACAGAATGAAGAAATACGATCTATCCAGTGCCGATTTTAATATGGTAATTCAATTGTCAAACGATATGAACCTAACACAGGCTGCAGAAAAAGGGCTGGAACTGATTAATGAAAGTAAATAGATTATCTACCGGTTCATTTATCTGTGCTTATTGAGGCGAATTATTATATAGGCTAGATATCCGATTATTGTTATTAGGTGATGAATAAATATCTAGGTTTAATCCTAGCTCTATTTACGATAATTGCGGGATGCAATAATCAACCATATTCCCATGTTCAAACTGCTCCGGTTTCTAATTTTAAGGCTGATGTCTGCGAAGGAAAAGCCCCGCTAACAGTTACCTTTATTGATCTCTCAAAGGGTGATATTACCGATTGGCACTGGGACTTCGGTGACGGGCAATTTTCTAATAAGCCGGAAATCGTGCATACATATAGCTCCGAGGGTAGATATACCGTATCACTCGCGATCAAAGGTCCCGGAGGCAGTGATGTAGAGACCAAAACCGACTTTATCTGCGTTGGCGATACAAAAGGTATTCCTGATTCAACTATAGCATGGTCTGAGGCAGGGAATTATATCGGTCAGATAAAAGTGATCGAAGGAACCATCGTAGGCACTCATTATGCTTCTAATGTTAGGGGCCAGCCTACCTTTTTAGATTTTCATATGCCGTATAAGGATTATTTTAAATGTTTGATATGGGGAAGTGACAGACCTAAATTTACTCGGGAGTTTAATGCCGATCCCGAGACTTTTTTGCTAAATAAGCATGTCAGGGTTAAAGGCTTAATTGAAGAATACCCCAAAGGGTCGGGGGTTCCTGAAATGATCCTCGACGATCCTTCCCAGATCGAGATAATCGATAAATAGCCGCTATTATCCTCTAAAACAGGCAATGAAACCGGATACATAAACGGTATGCATACAAAAATCACCGGTAACGATGTCTTCCTCTTTAACTGTAACCTTTTTGGTATATATTACGTTTTAATAGCATGATGATAGAACGACCGGAGGGATATTAGCATAGTATTCTGGGAAGGGTGCAGGACAATATAAAATAAATCAGGCCAACTTTTATGACAGGTTTAATGTTTTGCTTGTTTTGGCCTTTGAGTGTTATCCTAAATTAATTGAATATGAATGAAGTCGTGTTAATTATTAGTATAAGAAGTGAGATGAATGGAGATAAAATATAAATTACTTTTCGTTTTACCGGTGATACTGATATTGACCAGTTTCTATGTTGCCTGCGATAATAGAATATCCGTTGTGCCGGTAACTCCCAAGCCGCCTGTCCAGTCCGATAATTCCATTGCCGATTCGTCCGAAACCGGCAACAATCCCGTTATTACGAATACTGATAATGATGGATGGAATACGGTTGCCGCTTTTTCCGGCGCTGATGATGAAACCAGTCACGATTTTTATATTTCCGGAAATGAATGGCGTCTTACCTGGGAGATTGAACCCGAAATTAATCGGGACTGCGCGTTCAATATCCTTGTTTATCAGGCAAATAAATCAGCCGTACCTGTGAAAATCGTTTCCGGATCGAAGGATAAGCTATCGGATACGGTCAATTTCCAGGAAGGTATTAGAAGCTATTATTTAAAAATTATCACGGCAAATCTGAAGAACTGGACTATTCAGGTGGAAGATTATAGTGGCGGAGAAAATACGACGCCTGTGGTTCAGATAGACGAAATTCATTATAAAGGCACATTGTTTGAACCGGACCCTAATACTTGCCTTTGCTTCGAGAGAACGGAACCGGATGAGTATGTGGTTATTAAAAATATGAGTACAGAATGGGTAGATATTCGTGGTTGGAAAATAATAAATGTATCCAGAGAAGGCAATTTCCAATTCACCTTTCCGGATTATTTCAACTGTTGTCCCGATTTTTATAAGGATTATTTCGGCAGTGATTTTAACTGTATTCCGCCCATGCAGTGCATACTGGCACCACATCAAAGCGTTCTTGTTTATACCGATGAATTCCATCCTGAGACAGGCGGTTTAAGTTTCAATTACGGAAACGGTGATATTTGGCAAAATGATAGGCCAAATATAGCAGTGCTGTATGATGCTGAAGGTAATGAAGTGAGCAGAAAAAGCTATCTAATTCGTCCTGAGCCAGAATTACAGTTTCCTGTTCAAATAACCTACATCAACTACCGGGATAATATCAATTTACCGGCTACAGACAATGTGTCTGCGGTGCAAGTCGAGAGGGGTGAATATGTCGAAATAAGCAATTTAAGTGACAGCTACCAGGGAATGGGTGGATGGGTATTAAAAAATACTATAAAAGAGTATCCTGTCTTCGTTTTCCCCAGCTACTTTTCTCTCGGACCCGGAAATAAGGTCTTAATTTATACTAATCAAGTTTATACTCCTGACGATCTCAGCTTTAACTATAGTCCCGGCGATATCTGGAATGATGAAGTATCCGACACTGCGGTTTTATATAATACAATGGGAGAGGAGGTCAGTAGAAAAAGCTATAAGATCATAGACTGAGATAATAATTATTATATTCATTCTTTTTTATGGAGGTCTGTAATAAGCGACAGCCGGTTTCTTTATTATCGGTAACTTAATAGATATTTATATAGTTATATCCGGTCGGGAAATAGATTCAGTATATTATTAGGTAAAATATAGTACTATATTGCTTTATTTTTGCTTCTAGTTGTATAATCGTTTTAATAACAATTTATATTTATATTGATAATAATGTTGATAACAAAGGAATATAGGTATCTGGATGAGTTACATCATTTATGATATTCAACCCAATGGAGGAAAGTAATGCAGCAGATCCGATGTACTAATTGCGGTTCGCCGAATGCCTTTGGTCAGCAATTCTGTGGTGTATGCGGTGCAAGGATGGCAGTAGGCTGTCCCAATTGCGGTGCAGGCATTGATCCTGGTTCAAAATTTTGCGGAAATTGTGGTGCAAGATTATCTGCTGGCGCGGATCAACCGGGTATGCAACAACCCCCGACTGGATACGGGCAACAACCTATGCAACCTCCACCGGGATACGGACAGCAACCTGTGCAGCAACCACCAACGGGGTACGGACAACAACCTATGCAACAATCCGGGGGATACGGGCAGCCGCCGGGCGGTATGGCTCAACAGGGTATGTGGGGTGCTCCACGCAGGACTCAATCATCATCTTCTACATATCTGGTGATACTGCTTGTCGTCCTGTTAGTTTTTCTAGGTGTATTCGGATATTTTGCTTTCTTTAGTGATTCACCACCGTGGGCAGGTATATCATCATCATCATCGTCATCATCATCCACTACTTTTGAAATTACAAAGGGACCGTTCGTAATCGGGTCTACCGATAATACCACCGGAGAAGCTGAGATGACGGTTACCTGGGACACCACGGTCCTTACCGTAGGTCGAGTGGAATATAGTACCGATACCAGCTACGGTTCCAAGTCAGATTGGGAAAGTAACTATGTTAAATCACACAGCATTAAATTATCGGGGCTGGATGCTGACACAAGTTACAATTATCGCATTGTAATGAAAGATGAAAAAGATAAAGAGAGCACGGTAAAGGGAATTCCCTTTAAGACACCAAAGTAGTTATACTTTTTTATAAATATTAAGAGGCCGAAAGCCTGCTCAATAATTTGCTTTAATATTCTGGCAATTAAGTGCACGCATCCGGAGGGCGTAAGAAGTGCTTAATAATGTTTTTAACGTTATTTCGGGATTTGCGTGTTTATCCCTTTCTTATTCACTTATAGTGGCCTACCTGTTCCGTTTTAATGCTTTATCTATTTTACAGCCAAGAGCGAATGCATTAATTGCCGCTTTCAATCGAAGTATGTATGATGATATCAAAGGGAGATAATTAGAAAATATATAGTACTCGGTTACTATGGTTTGAGGTCAGATAGCTTGATAAGAAAGATATTCAGCGATTTATTGGTCCGGTTTAATAGCATATTATGAAGGGAAATACTAAAATTGCATCTATCGATGAAAAAGCTGATATATTATTGTTATACCTTGAGGAACTAAAAGAAAGAGTAAAGCGTATTGAGAACCAATACAATTTCTCGAGTCATAATTATACCAGGGTATGTGAGGATGCCATATTAAAAATAAACCACATCAAGAGCGATCTGGAAAAGGATGATAATAAACCGGTGAAGTCGGATACTGGCGTATACGAGAAAAATAATTTAGAAGCTAGGTTTAAACTAGGACTGGTAACTCCGGAGACATATTACCGGTATAATAATATTTCAAAAGACAAAGCTCCTAGACGGTCTAAATTGCAGAATGCTATTGATAATACTGCCGGTGGTATTGAATTTGCACTTGATAGAATTGGCGACGGGATGATATATCCGTTCGTAATAATCTCTGATGGATATAATCTGTTAAAAAGAAGGTTTAGAAAGTCTCATAGACAACAAAGAACATCTGGCTGAAATCGAATTATAAAGATCGTTCTATTGTTGGTTTTCGCTGTCCCTCTCTTTTAGCCACTTTTCGATCTCGGTAGCGACATCCGGCTTCTGATTGAGGTTTTCCAGCAGCTCATATATTTCACCGAATCTTTCAACTACGTCGCGGGCCGTAGCAAGTGTCGCCAGTGAAGCCATGGTAAGTTGACTTGCCATCAACATAAGGCTTTGCTTTTGCATTTGTCTGGCTGCTTCCTCCTGCGACAGGCGGACATGGTTAACCACACAGTTCATTGCTTCGTCTTGTGTTAAATATTCCTTATTACAAATCGGGCATTTCATATTAATTGGACCTTACTTATTATAACTATTCTAGTTTGAAATAAAACAGCTTACTCCGAGGCACAAAAACTTTTTCCTATCCATTCTTTGTTAATTTCAGGAATTTCTCCGCTTCGGATGTTACCAGGGAATCCTCCGATAACCGAAGCGTCGTTTGCAAATCACTGGTAGCAGCTTCGTATTGACCTAATTCATAATTAGTCCGGCCTCGATATAAATAAGATAATGCTGATCGAGAGTCCAGTTTAATTGCAGTATCAAGGTCGATTAACGCTGTTTCGTAATCCTTTATATTAAAATATACCCAGCCAAGATCACGATAAGCTTCGCTTAATTCCGGATTCAATTCAACCGCCCGTTTCAGGTCTGATAAGGCGAGATCCCATTGTCCGGTATTTAAGTACGCATTACCGCGCAGGTTGTATGCTTCAGCAAGGTCGGGACTTATCTTAATAACCTTATTTAAATCCAGAATGGCCTGGGGATAGCTTCCTTTGAAAATGTAGAGTTTGGCACGTTCTATAAACGCATCTGGATTTTCAGGCCGGAGCTTCATAACCTTGCTGAAGAAAGCGAGAGCTACCAGATTACGCCCGATGTTTCTGTAAGCCACTGCCATTTTATAATAAACTTCAGCCTTATCGGGATTCAGATCTCTAGCCATATCCCAGTTAAAATCGATAGCAGTGTCCATATCCGATATAGCTTTCTCCGGCTGATCCAAAAGACAATATATATGAGCTCTGTCACGATAAGCTTCCGGCATTTCAGGAACCAGCTCAACCGTTTTATTTAAGTCTTCAAGTGCTAAATCGAGCTGGCCGTTTTTACGATAGATATCGCTCCTTTTATAGTATAGATCGGCCCTGTTCGGATCATATTCTATTGCTTTACTGTACTCGGCTATTGCAGCTTCCCATTGACCCTGCTGAATATATTGGTCTGCCTGCTCCACTAAAGACTGAATTTGCTCTGTTTGTTGTGAGTTGCTGCCGGCGCATCCTGCCATAGAACATGTTACCAGCAGAAATACACCGAGTACGAGCATTATCTGATATCTGAACTGTATATTGATATTTTTCATTTAATAAGTTATGAAATTTCTCATTCAGGGAGCAAGATTGCCACGCTTAGCTTGCGTGAATACGACTGATAAGCATGATCAAGCAGGATTAATATCGCATAGTATTATTTTTATGTATACCAGCTCGAAAGTCAATTTTGCCTGACATTATTTCGCCTATTTTTTATGTCAATTCCAGATTCAAGTCCCCTTAATTCAGTCTTTTCATAGTATAATGTAGGAGATTCTATTAGCTGAATCCAGCATTCAAGCAATCCGGAGAAATTTCTTCAAATACAATCGGTATATAGGTATTAACTAACATGAATATATTTTTAATGGCCTTTGAGTCCGTTGCAACTCTTCTTGGAATCGGACTTTTAGGATACTGGATAATCAGAAGGCGAATTATTCCTGAAAACATTCTGGGCTTTCTCTCGCCACTGGCATTGGATATAGCTTTACCCAGCCTCGTTTTTTTCAGCATAGTAACCGGCTTTACCCCGGAAGCTTTTCCTGATTGGTGGCAATTGCCCATATGGTGGCTTTTATTTACGACCGTTACTTTAGCATTGACCATGGCCGTCAGATATCTATCGAAAAAGGATACACGAGGCGAGTTCTCCATGGGTTTGTTTTTTCAGAACGGTCTCTTCTTTCCCATATTTGTAATAGTCGGCCTCTTCGGTAAAGATACTCCGTACCTGGTCAACCTGTTTGTATTTATGATTTTTCAACCCCCGATTGTTTTCAGTACCTATTATTTATTTTTTGGTAGAAGCAAAGGAGTAATTAACTGGAGGAGAATACTTAATCCCATACTTATTACCACTATAATAGCTATGGCAATATGCCTTCTGGGGATAAAGGACTACATACCCAGTTTTGTCGTTTCTATATTCGAGATGCTGGGGAATATGGCATTGCCACTTCTTATGTTGATACTGGGCGGTAATATATACCGTGACTTTCGCGGCAAGGGTCATGTATATTACATTGAAATCGCGAAGTTCGTGTTCCTTAAAAATATAGTTTATCCTCTGGTTTTCATTGGATTTCTATATTTGTTAAAGCTGGACTTTGACGTTTCGCTCATCATCTTTTTACAAAGTGCCGTTCCACCTATCACCGCAGTCCCGATTCTAACCGAGCGCGCAGGAGGGGACAGGAATATCGCGAGTCAGTTCGTACTGGGCAGTTTTATTTTTTCCGTTGTGACGATTCCGGCAATGGTTTATATCTTTAGCAATCTCTTTGTTTTTCCGTAATGCCGCTAAGATATAATTTCAGACAGGTTAAAATTGTAAGCAATAAACAGCAAGAATAAAATGAGTTATTCCTTGTATTCGGTGAAATAGTCAGCGAGATTTAAACCGTTAAAATATACATCGCAGACCAGTTTGCCTTTTTCAACGCCATGGGGTGTATCAAGTTCAATCTGCTTATTCTGGATCATTATTGAAAGCTTCTGTTCCGCTTTCATTGCGTCTCTCCCGCTTTTAGGTGGATTATAACCTTGCGCCCTGACAGTATCTCCGGTTTCTTCATCCAGCTTCCAGGGGGGAGAGACTATAATGGTATTCCCGTCAACCACCGCTTCTACTGTAAACGTTTCCATAATTGCTCCCGAATACTGCTGTTGTGAATATGTGGCTTTTCCGATTATACAATATTGAATGACTAAAGTGAAAGAGGGTTTGAGACTAATTATTACAATATGTACCGAGCCAACAATATATAACCGTATAGTGAAGTTTATGAGCAAGCCCGATGATCGCGAGCATTTTATTAATCAGATAAAATCTGTATAAAAATCTATTAAACAGGTTATATTTCAGCGCGGGATTATATTAAGCATCGACTATGACTGGTTGCACTGCTTCGATATATTCCGCCATCACCAGGGGTAAAGTCATTCTCCATCCGGCTACGGATGTATATGAATAGCTGCCTCGGACTTGCCCCCATATTTGAATCGTATCATTCTCAAGCACGTCTGTCTTTCCCAGGTACCATATAAAAATGCTGTCCTCCGGGCGCACCGGATCGCCATTAACATTCAATAAAATATCCGTTGCTCCACCAATACGAAAGATACGTTCAATGGTGCCATCATATTTCACTTTAATTCCTTTAAACGACAGGGGATCATTTAATATATTCTTAAGAGAGATATCATCGCGGCAACTCTCTTTATATTCTTTGGAGTCATTACAGAGTTCGATCTCCCTCTCACGGTCGACAAAAGGTGTGGTACCCCATTCTCCTCCTATATTTAGCCATGATCTTCCATCGCCGTATGCAACCACCTGGTAAGCCCTGACCGGTGGTTTTTCTCCGTCTATCTGTTTTTCCCCCAGGGGGTGGAACTGGAAGACGCGCTCGGTCAGGTGGAACGTCTCCTCGGATACATTAGTATTTCCCGGATCTGCCAGTTTCTCCATTGACAGAGCTAAATTAACGGTGTCTTCCATTGAGGAGAATTCTATTGTCAGGTCATCTCTTAAAGTATGAAGCAATATATAACCGGTATGAATGCCGATGCGCATCTGTATATACCGAATATCATTTTCTCCTTTTATCTGATCACCATATTTTTCTAAGTCCTGATGGATGGCTATCGCTGCCTTGATTGCCTGCTGAGCATCATCTTCTATATCCAGCGGTGCGCCGAAAATGGCCATAATACCGTCACTGGTCTCTTTATTAACTATGCCACCTTTATCAATAACATGATGGGTTATAATTTCATAGACCTGATCCATTAATACGCGTACTTCATCACGGCCCAGCCTGCTGAAAATAGAGGCAAATCCATCGATAACGCATAGCATTACAGTGACTTTTTTACGTTTGCCTTCAATTTCACTCTTTTGAGAAAGTACTTTCTCAACTACTTCCACTGGCAGTGTACTCTGGATGGAAACCGGCTCTTTTTCAATAAGAGGTTCTTCTGGAATGGATTCCACGGCAGGCTCCATGCTGCTGCCGCATTTCATACAATATTTATATTGGGGAGGATTATATCTGCCACAGTCGATACAATACTTTCCCAGTACCGCCCCGCACTGACGGCAGAACTTATCACCATTTATATTTAAGGTCTGACATTCCGGGCATTTCATATTTAATACCCTCTATCCGAGACGTAAAGCTAAATTTATATTATTCTTTCTCCGCAGCTAATACTTCATCCTCCATATAATATTTTTCAGCTAATCTACTTCTACTCAAAATATAATTCTCATATCGTTATTAAATAACTATCACTTTGATGATATAGAATTAAGCATTTCTTCCGCCTGTTCCGCTACTTTGCCCAGGTCCATAAATATGTAAGTGGCCTGACCATCTGCTGCTCTATAGGCATCCTCCTCATTGCTGTATACGTATACCTCCCCGCAATAAGTTAACAATTTTAAATCCCTGAGAGGGTCCTGATGGTGCTGCCTTAGCTTGGTAATTGTTTTTCTTATGGCTTGAAGCGATAGACCTGCTTCTTTAAGACGCATGACTGCGGTAATGCGCACTATATCCTCGAACGAATATTTACGTTTATGATTGGCGGTATCGAGAGGTTGCACCAGGCCGCTCCAGGTCCAGTAATCCAGCTGTCTGGCCGAAGCGCCGGTTATTCGCATTACCAATCCTGAGCCAAAAGTTTCCATATCTCAATACTCAACAACAACGTTGTTGTTTTATCCAATCTACCATACAAAAACCAAATAATCAAGTATCACAGCTAAAAAAATTCAAAAAAACGGACTTTTACGGCGTGGTACCCCGATATGGCCGGAACCTGCTCAATTCTTATTATTCATTAATAAATTTATAATGATACTATAATGAACCAATCGTTGATCAACTGTAATATAAAGTATATTCAATTTCATTATACCTCCTTAATTGGTAATGCCGGTCTTAAATGTTTGCTGGTGGAGCATCGAGGACCGGCATCCTCATTTTTATGCCGGATAAATGTTGACAATACGAGTATTAATTAATATATTTAATATCAGTATGTATAACTTTCTATCTGCTTCTATTCCTTGTAAATTAAAAGGGCGGTTACCATGAAAAAAATGTGGCGTTGTAATGTTTGCAACGATATACATTATGGTGTTTCGCCGCCGGAGATATGCCCAACCTGCCGGGCTAAGAATGCTTACGTAGAAATCGATAAATCTGAAGCAAAGTTTGTAATGGAACTATGAACAGCAAAGAATTAAGAAAAGTCTGGCAGAACTTCACCGATAACAACGATTTCATGCTTAATACGGATGAAGAAATGGTAGATATGGTCGTTGAAGGCGTGCTGGGAAATGAGCAGCAATACGGGCTCAAGCTTTGTCCCTGCCGGCTGAGGGACGAAACCAGAAAACGTGATTTAGAACTTATTTGTCCCTGCAATTTTAAAAGTCAGGACGTGTGGAAAAAGGAAGGACGCTGCTGGTGCGGCCTGTTTATCAAACGAAGCAAATAGTTTCCTCTTGGTTTAATTATTAACCCCGGGACCTTACAGACATCCGGTTAAACTGCAAAAACAATAATGCTATTTACGCCGCCAGGACCTCTTCCTGACCGTTTCTCCTGCTGCCAGCGGTTTTCCGCAAGCCAGACAAAATTTATCCTGCGGCCTGTTCTCTGCGCCGCACTTACTGCAATTAATCCTGGCTATCTCAGTCGTCGGTACGGTTAATTTAGTGCTGCAATTAGGGCAGTATGAGGCAGCGCTGACAATTAACTCTCCACAGTTAGAACACCTTACCAGCTCCCCGCTTGCCTCTGCTATCTTGCCGGTGGTCAATTCCGCTATTTTGTCGCTGCTGCGGTAAAGCGTTGAGATCAAAGTGTACAATGGCCATATCGCGATGAGCACGAAAACCAGTGAATAAACCCATGAATACTGTTTAATAAACGGCAGCACGGCATCATCGAACATGGTGTAGGCAATCGTAATAATGGCCAGGTTAACCGCTGAGATAACTATCGTCCCGCTCTCGGGAAATGCAGGGATTGCAGCCTGCAGCCTGGGAGCAAAATCACGCCTGAAATTGAGCAGCATGGCTATCATAATAAATCCGATGATTATCGATACAATAGCTCCGGTTGAGATGGGAAGCTGGGGTATACTCAATTGTTTTATCATCGGCAGATTGGTCAGTATCCAGTAGATAATGCCCAGGATTATCAACCTGATTACCAGCCCGACTACCGGTCGATAAACTTCGTGTGAAACAACTACCTTTTTTGATGTAATCAACAGCTTTTCCTTGCCTGTTTAAGTGAATTATAGGTGTAGAGCTTTTATGAGTCAAGGTAATAACCTGGTTGAAAGCTGAAGCGCCCCACGGGCCATAATAGCAATCTGTGATCGAACATCCATAGCTATAAAGATGGTACAATTAGTGGCTGGTCAGGGTGCTTTTTATAAGAGAATATATATGAATACGACTGGACCTGTAAGAGTAATCATTTTATCTGCCGGAAAAGGCATACGCATGAATTCAAAATTGCCCAAAACTCTGGTCAAGGTACACGGCAAGCCGATGATCACTCATATCTATGAAAAAGTACTGAAGTTAAATCCCGAGAAAATAATCATTGTGGTGGGACATAAGAAGCAGATGGTAATGGATGCCGTAGGGGATGGAGCCAGCTACACCGTGCAGGACCCGCAGATGGGTACCGGCCATGCCGTGCTCTGTGCCCGGGAACAGATCCGCGATTTCGATGGAAATGTTGTTGTCTTAAATGGAGACATGCCCTTTATAAAAACCGGTACGGTCTCCCGGCTCATCCATAAAAGAGAAGAGGCGAATGCCGCTGCAGCACTGGTCTCGGCAGTTATGGTAAATCCTCCCGACTGCGGCCGTATTATCCGTGACCAAAACGGGAGTATTAAGAAAATAGTCGAAGCCAGAGACGCTACGCCGGATCAGCTTAAGATAAAGGAGATAAGTGTGGGTACGTATTGTTTCGATTGTCGATCTCTGCTCGATGCGCTGATGAAACTGAGCAATAACAATTCCCGTGCCGAATATTATCTTACGGAAGTTATTGAAATCTTGAGCTTACGGGGACATAAAATAGTGGACTATCCCGTTCGGGATATCGGAGAGATATTGAATATAAACAGTTCGCGCGATTTACGCTTATTTGAGACTCTGAAAGACGTTTAATGCATGAACGGCGCTGTTATAGTTACTTCTTCTTACGCCTCATATAGACTTCGATCATCAATATATTTAACAGGACTGCCAGAGTAACCGGTATAGCCAGTATCCATATATTGTCGAATATATCAATGCCCAGAGAATAACAGGTGAAAACAACTATAAAACTCAGTACTATTCCGAATAGCAGGCAGCCAACTGCAAAATAGATATAAACGGCCATTTTTTAACAGTCCTTACACGTTACTTTCTGAAAGCGGCGTATTGCTTCGTTAACAGCCATTATTTTATAGATCAATTCTAACAGTTATTCAATACAAAGTTAAGAAAATATGGGAATAAAAAGCAGTATGTTCAACTGATTATTCGAAATGTACTCAAATACCGGTATCCGGGCCAGGGATACGGAATACCTCTGGGTACGAGCGGAACAATAAAAATGCTGTCGGGACTTGACAGGGTATGTTTTTCTGGATAAAGTTCTGTTTACAATATTATGCAGCAATGCCGAACGATCATGCCTTATGATGCATAACTGATCCGGCGGGAAAAGTTTCACAGGTTGAAGCCTTGAAATAATATAGTTGAGGTGATGAATTTATGATAAGTTCACAGGAAACAAAGAGCGGAATCGGTACCATAGTAAAGGCCTGCCGTATTATTCCCAGGATGAGCGCTTCCAATCCTGATTTCAAGAACAGCCATCGTATCTATTATAAAATACTCGCCGATTATTACTCCTGTCTGCTCGAAGCAGAGGAAGAGGGGAATTTTATCGCTGCCCATACCATTTTTTTCCCTGTTGAGATACTGAATGCCATGAATATAGTCCCCATGCATATCGAGATAACCTCCTGGATGTCGGCGCTGTTTTCCGGAAGCTGTGCCGGTCATCTCAATGCATCGGCAGAGGTAGGACTGGCCCCGGAGATATGTTCGCCCTACCGTGTCCTTACCGGTGCCTTATTCAGAAGCTCTATACCGAAGCCGAATGTTATGCTGTGGACAAACCTGATATGCGACAATGCTGCCAAGAGCGGGGAACTGGTAATGCATATGGCTGACTGCCCGGGCTTCTTCGTCGATTTCCCCTTCAAGCAAACCGCTGAGGAAAACGATTATCTTAAGAAAGAATTTGAGGATATGATCGATTTTCTGGAGCGGCAGTCAGGGCAAAAACTGGACTGGAACAAGCTAAGTGAAAACGTAAGCAGGATCGATGAGCAGGTCGAACTTGCCCGAGAAATAAACCGGCTTCGCCGGAACATTCCTTCACCTTTTCCGCCCCAGGATTTTCTTAAACTGTTTACCATCGATTGCCTGGTCTCCGGCCAGCCCGAGGCCATTGAATATCTGAAAGCAGTCCGCCGGGAAATGGAGGAGAAGATTCAGGTAAGTAAAGAGGTTTCGTCTCCCGAACGTTTCAGGGTCGTGAATATCGGCATGCCTCCGATACCGCAGATGTCGATCATCGATAGGGTCTCACGGGAATACGGCGTTGTCGCTGTGGCCGATCCCTATTTTTATGACTGGTCGGAGGGACACCTCGACCCCGGAAAACCGCTGGATAGTATATTGAAAAAAATATACATGAATCCGATAATGGTTATGTACGGCCCGCTGGATGAAAGGGTGGTCAATATGGCCGTTGACAGTGCTACCCGATGTAAGGTCGACGGCGCCATCTACTTCGCTCATGTTGCCTGCCGGCAGAGCGCTGCGCTTATTAAGCTGCTCAAAGATGCCCTGAATGATATAGACGTGCCGGTACTGATCCTGGACTGTGACGTGATCGATAACACCGTCACTCCCGAAGACGAAATGTGTAAGAAACTGGAACAATTCTACGAACTCCTGGAAGAACGCTGATTATGCTTTTTACCTATCCGGCCGGTGAAGTCCTGGATAGACCAGGAGTTATTACGACGGTATCATAAGATTGTCCTGTCTTTTTGACAGCTCTATTACACCTATTATGTAATGATTTATTCACCGGGTGCCATTCTGATAGAATATTGCCATTATGAAGACCGGTGTATTTATCCTGATCGTTATATTAACGCTTTCATTATTAAGCGGCTTTGTCCCCGGCTGCCGGGCTATTCCCGGGCAAACCGAATTCGCTATCACTATACTACATATCAACGATACCCATGCTCATCTGGACAACGTTGCTCGATATTGCAACGAGGTAATTCAAATCAGGGACTCCGTCGATACGAAAAATACGCTATTGCTCCATGCCGGTGATGTCTTTGCCGGTACACCTTATTATCTGGAATATCATGGACTGGCCGACCTCTGGTTTATGAACTATTTGAAATATGATGCCATGTGTCTGGGC
>CAZEAR010000032.1:0-15235 GCA_964510365.1 uncultured Dehalococcoidales bacterium
GATATGATGTTAGAGTTGCCAAGAATCATTTTAATCGGGATTCTTTTAGCTGTAGGTTTATTATGTATATTTTCAGTGATTATTCCTTGGATAGAGAAAAAAATAACTGGAAAAACACCTAACGTTTCAATAAATCCTGCTAATAAGGACAAAATAAACACTCCTCATATTAACATTCAGATCAATTCTAAAGATATCCGGTATATGGATTCTAAACAGATAGCGGCATTATTTAAGGGAACTAAACAGTGTTTAAAGGAATACAAAAAAACGATTAAAGAAGCGAATAACTATAACGAGGGAGAAAGGGTTCAGAATGATACTAAATAGTATTATTGTCTGAAAATACCTAATGCGTTAGAGTTAAATTGAGATACAATAAACTAAATATCAAAGGAATTAGGTATTATATACCCCTATCGCCGGAACTGGTAAGGCTTGTCCCAATTAGGACTTTTACATTTAGGGCATACTCTAGGTCTTTCCTCTTTATTCCTTGCGATCCACTCATGTCCACACCTACAGCGGAATCCTGGCAACTTAACTTCACCGATAACTTGTTCTACCATATGCACCTCAAAAATATTCTATTTATTTACTTAAAGTATATACTAAAAGTATTGACAAGTCAACTACTATTGGTATATACTAATAGTATAAATAGACAAGAGGTGATTGGAATGGAAACTAAGGTAGATAAAGCAAGACAGGATAGAGGGTTAGTAATAGCAGCCACTAAGAGAATTGAGCCAAATAGGCTAGGCTGGAAAGTCCCTTCACAGTCGGGAAATGGTAGTTACTTTGTGAATCTCAATAATGGCGAACCGTTTTGTACTTGTCCTGATTTCGAGGCAAGGCATTTACCATGTAAGCATATGCACGCCGTAGAATTCGTTATACAGCGTGAAACTAAGCCGGATGGTACTGAAACCTATACTCAGTCTATAAAAATGACCTGTACTCAGGAATGGAATCCTTATGATAACGCTCAAATGCATGAACAGGAACACTTTGTAGCCCTACTTCGTGAACTATGCAACGTTATTGAGCAGCCGGAGTACAAATTCGGCAGACCTAAGTTACCGTTAGCTGATGTGGTATTCGGGATTGTTTTCAGGTCTTATACTGCAATGTCCGGCAGAAGATTCATGTCTGTTATGAATAATACGGATATAAAGAGAATTATTGAGAAATCTCCGTCTTTTGCCAGCAATGCTCGTTATTTGGAGAATCCTGAATTAACTCCACTACTTAAAAGCCTCATAGAGCAGAGTGCCAGCCCGTTAAAAGCGGTTGAAACAGACTTTGCAGTAGATTCCTCTGGATTTTCAACTAAAACACATTCTCGCTGGTATGATTACAAATATGGCGAGAGGACTAGACAGAGGTGGATTAAAACTCATGTAATGTGTGGCGTAAAGACACATATCGTTACCAGCGTTGAGGCCACAGCTAATTGGTCTGGCGATGCTAACCATCTAGTACCACTAATGAATAAAACCGCCGAAACATTCACTATAAAAGAAGTATCGGCAGATAAGGCATATTCAAGCCGTCACAATCTTCATGCGATTGAAAATATAGGGGCTGATGCTTATATCCCGTTTAAAGACAACGCTAAGGCATTAGGAAGTGCTACTACTGGATATGACGGGCTATGGCACAAAATGTGGCTCTTCTACAACTATAATAGGGAAGTATTTTTACAGCATTATCACAAGAGGTCGAATGTCGAATCTACTTTTTCTATGATAAAAGCTAAATTCGGCAGCTTTGTTAGAGCAAAAACCCCTGTAGCTCAGGTCAATGAGGTTCTATGCAAGATTCTTTGTCACAATATTTGCGTTCTTATTCAGTCGATTTATGAGCTAGGGCTTGAGCCTAATTTCTGGGCTTTTGATACAAAAATTGCGATTAACACCAAAGCCATTGAAAATTAAGACTTATGATACAAAGCCATTGACATTAACAATATATTGGGGTATAATTCAACTCTACCACATGCTATAGGGGTGTGTTGATGAAGTGTCCTCTTTGTGGGTCCATTGAATCAAAGGTAATAGATTCAAGAAGCATAGGTGATGGCATCAGGCGCCGGCGCCAGTGCATCGAATGCACTGCCAGATTTACTACTTATGAGCGATTGCAATCCAGAAGTCTCTATGTTATTAAAAAAGACGGCCGACGTGAAGAGTTCAATCGAGAAAAACTTATGTCCGGCATTCGTAAAGCTTGCGAAAAACGCCCCCTACCGACAGGAACAATTGATAAACTTGTCGACAATATAGAAACGGAGCTTTATCAATTAGGTAAAAGCGAAATATCTCATTCCGCTATCGGTGATAAAGTGATAGAAAGATTGCAGGAACTCGACCATATTGCATATATCCGCTTTGCCAGTGTATATCGTGATTTTACGGACATTACAACTCTTAAATCTGCGGTAGATACATTAGTCGATACTTCTGCTAAAGCTCCATTAGCGGGTCAATTGTTCCTCCTGTCCCCGGACCAAATGAACACGGAAATAAAACGAAAGCAAAGGAAAATACGGGTAAATGGTTTCACGAAACGTTAAAAACCATACTCTTTCTAAAAGCCAGACACATATTGCTCAGGTTGTATCCAGTTACACCGAGCCTTTAGGTATAACCGATAGGAAGAAACTGGAGCAGATTACCAACGAAGCTATACGCAGACTTGAAGGCATCCTTCCGGGAATGGAGCATTTAGTTCTACCGGAGAGTAAACAGCCTTTACCGAATACTCGCATACATATGGTTATAAAAGAAATTATGGACGAAAATGGTATTAGAGGTAATCAACAAACCACTGAAGTAAAAGATAAAGAAGCAGTGGAAGAAAAGGTTCAAGATAAAAAAACAACAAGCAGATCCAGATCAGCCAATAAAATAAAGGACATGCCTAAAGTTGAGCTAACCGAAAATGCTATGGTTGTCCTGGAAAAAAGATATTTAAAAAAGGACAGTCAGGGGAAAGTAATCGAAACTGCTGATGAAATGTTACACCGGGTTGCCAAACATATTGCTTCGGCAGAGCTTAAATACGATCCCAAGATAAATGTCGAATTCTGGCAAAGCGAGTTCTATCGAATTATGGCCTCTCTTGAGTTTCTGCCCAATTCTCCGACACTTATGAATGCCGGCCGGGAGCTAGGACAACTGTCGGCATGCTTTGTAATTCCCATCGATGATTCCATGGAATCGATTTTCGATGCAGTTAAATATACCGCTCTTATTCATAAAAGCGGAGGAGGCACCGGGTTTTCTTTTTCTCGCCTCAGGCCTGCGAAAGATAGAGTGGGCTCTACAGGCGGCGTTGCCAGCGGCCCTATATCCTTTATGCGGGCTTTCGATACTGCAACAGATGTCATCAAGCAGGGTGGCATGCGTCGGGGAGCTAATATGGCTATCCTCAACGTTGATCACCCTGACATTATCGATTTTATTGCAGCCAAAGAAGATCAAAAAACACTAACCAATTTCAATTTGTCAGTAGCTGTAACTACTGAATTTATGGAGGCCGTGGAAAATAATAGAGACTACGACCTTATCAATCCTAAAACTAAAGAGGTGGCTGGAACTCTCAATGCTCGAGAAGTATTCGATAAAATTATCAATACAGCATGGCGCACAGGCGATCCCGGTATTATTTTTATTGATAATATAAACAAGTATAATCCGACTCCCCATCTCGGGAAAATAGAAAGCACCAATCCTTGCGGTGAACAGCCTTTACTGCCTTTTGAATCCTGCAATCTGGCTTCGATTAATCTGTCCAAAATGATAAAGTACAAAGACAATCAACCTCAAATAGATTACGAAAAGCTCGCCCATACAGTTCAACTGGCTATCCGTTTCCTGGACAATGTAATCGATGTTAATCAATTCCCGTTGCCACAGATTGCCGAAATGACCAGAGCTACCAGAAAAATAGGCCTCGGTGTTATGGGATTTGCTGACTTATTAATCATACTCGGTATTCGATACGACTCCGATAAAGCCCTGGAAACGGCTGAAAACATTATGGGCTTCATATCCGATACGGCAAATGAAGAGTCAGTAAAATTAGGTAAAGAAAGAGGTTTATTCCCGGAGTTCAAAGGAAGCATTTACGACAATAACGGACTGCGGCCTAGAAATGCTTCGCGAACAACAATTGCTCCTACCGGTACATTAAGTATAATCGCCGGTTGTTCCAGTGGTATCGAGCCCCTTTTTGCTCTAAGCTATGTCAGAAACATCCTGGACGGAGAAGAATTAATAGAGGTGAATCCTTATTTCGAGGCAATTGCCAAAAGAGAAGGTTTCTATTCCAAGGAATTAGTTAAACGGCTGGCCGATGGGGAAAGCCTCCGTGACATGGATGATGTATCGAATAAGGTAAAGGACATTTTTGTGACGTCGCACGATATTTCACCTGAATGGCATGTAAAAATGCAAGCTGCCTTTCAAAAACATACTGACAGCGCTGTTTCCAAGACGGTAAATCTCCCTCATGAAGCTACGACCGAGGATGTAGCTAATATATATAAACTAGCGTATAAACTGGGACTTAAAGGAATAACGATCTATCGTGATCGCAGCCGAGACAGCCAGGTACTTAATATCGGCAGCAGAGAAGAAGAACCTGAGATTAAGCGTACCCCGAGACAGCGTCCCAAAGTCACCAAAGGAATCACTGAACGTGTAAATACGGGCTGCGGGTACATATATATCACCATAAACTTCGATGACCAGGGGATATGTGAAGTTTTTTCCAGTCTGGGTAAAGCAGGCGGTTGTGCGTCGGCACAGCTTGAAGCAACCAGCCGGCTGATATCGCTTTCCCTCAGATCGGGAATCGATACTGCTTCTTTGACAAAACAACTGCGCGCTATCCGCTGTCCCTCGGTAGCCTGGGAGCAAGGGCGGCTAGTCCTGTCATGTGCCGACGCTATCGGCAGTGTACTGGAGAAATATATTAACGGACAAAATGAAACTGTTACTAATAATAAAGACATTGGAATTACCCGAAACTGGACCGGGCAGTGCCCGGATTGCGGAAGTATCTTAGTTTATCAAGAAGGCTGCCATATTTGCCCGAGTTGTGGATATACCAAGTGTGGGTAGAATAATATCTCCGTAGTGTGGGGAGGCATGGACAAAAAAGATAACACTTACTCTTTAGCCTGTAAATATATAAGCAAGACAGCAAACTCAAATCTGCCGTTAAAAAAAGCTCTGAGCAACATTGCTAAGAAAACAGCTAAATCAATGAGAGCAGCCGGGTGC
Source organism: uncultured Dehalococcoidales bacterium (assembly GCA_964510365.1). Taxonomy (GTDB): domain Bacteria; phylum Chloroflexota; class Dehalococcoidia; order GIF9; family UBA5629; genus CAZEAR01. The sequence goes on from CAZEAR010000032.1 coordinate 5,295, forward strand.
TCAATCATGCTTCTTAGTCCGCAGAAGGAACATTTATCTGTAATCGCAGCTTACGGTCTGAGTGATACCTATATCCGTAAGGGAGTCCTGAATGCACACTGTAGCCTTCCTGAAATAATTGAGGGTGAAATATCTACTATTACTGAGGTTATAGAAGACAAACGTGCTCAATATCCGGAAGAAGCAATGAAAGAGAATATAAGCTCAATAATGGGTGTACCTTTACATCAGAACGGAGACATAATCGGAGAACTCCGAATTTACAGCGAAGAGCCCAGGCGATTCTCCTCATTGGATAAAGATTTTATCTCCACTATAGCCAACATTATTTCTCTTGCCATCGAAAGGTCTGAACTTTATCAATTGTTGCAGATCGATTATAAAGAAACGATCGAGGGGAAAAGAACATTAGCCGAAATTCCCAAGTTGCCCTCCTCATCACTCAGGCCATCGAGTTTCGGTCATCCCAGCGAAGAAGAATTTGCCAAGCTTTTGGACTTCTACCGAATGGAATGGCTATATGAACCGCGTTCTTTTCCTATCTCATGGCAGGGTAACAAAGTGACCGAGATGTTTACCCCGGATTTTTACTTGCCTGAACTGGATCTCTACATCGAGCTTACCACTTTAAAACAAAAGTTAATAACGGAAAAAAACCGGAAGGTAAGGCATCTAAGAGAACTTTATCCGGATATTAATATTAAATTGCTGAATAAAAGTGATTATTTTAAACTGCTGGCAAAATATGGTTACGGCCCATTGAGTGAAGTAAAAGTCGCCGGGGTAGACCGTATCCTTCTTAGTCATACACAGGTCCAGCGTAGAGTCAGGACCATGGCCAGAAATATTTCCAGCGATTATCTGGGACAAAAACTGGTGCTGGTCGGCGTTTTAAAAGGTGTTATATGTTTTATGGCCGATTTGATGCAGCATATATCACTGCCGCTGACCGTAGAACTTATGGCAATATCTTATTATGGCAGCGATAATGAACCCGCCGTTAAAATAACCAAAGATATTGATTCCAGCATATCCGGTTTGAATGTATTAATGGTTGAAGACATCGTCGATACCGGCATGACACTAAATTACATTTTGAACCATCTTAAAGCTCATAATCCAGCAAGTTTACGTGTCTGTACGCTTCTGGATAAAAGAGTCCGCAGGATTATTGATGTACCACTTGACTATATAGGTTTTGAAATACCGGATGAATTCGTAGTCGGCTATGGACTGGACTATCAGGGTGAATACAGAAACCTTCCCTTTATCGGTGCGCTTAGTCCAAAGACCGTTGACTGATAAAAAAAGTCCCAGGTAACCTTACTATTTCGGTTCACCTTCCAGCCCTTCGCATTTCAGCCATCGCCTACGCTGCGTGGACTCCTCTGCCTCCCCGAACACAGTTTAATTACCTGGAACTTTTTAAACATAGCATAGAATATTTTTGTTGTCAATAGAACTTACGTTCTATATTGTTTTCCGGCAAATTCGCACTGAATACAAATAATAATTTAAAAAATTATCTAAGCAGCTAGACCTATATACCATTCAATAATTCTTTGCCCCCAGACCATTGTAATAACAGCAGCAAAACACAGAAAAGGTCCAAAAGGCACAGGTTCTTTGCGGTTTTTGATTCTTGTTATTAGTAATGTACCCGCTATAATGGCACCGCTTAATACCGCAATGTACAAAGCTACGAATATCAATGGGAATCCGCATATCAGACCGATAAATCCCGCAAGTTTTACATCTCCGAATCCCATACCGGCACGTGAAAAAATTAGCTGGAAGATGACTGCTATCAGGAAAAAGATAATAAAACCGGCAGCGCCTCCGATAGCGGTATCGACGATCCACAATTTAAATCCCAGGAAATCATTTATACCCGCAGGTTCAAAACCAAAGATAGAGCCGATACCGGCAATTATCAGTGCTGCAACAATTCCGGAGTAAACGATTTTATTGGGGAGAAGCCCTCGCTCGAAATCGATAACAGAAAGCGGAATAAAGAAACAGCAGTAGAATGCTACCAATCCCAACTCCCAACTAAGTCCGTAATAAAAATACAGCAGTGCAAACAAAATACCGGTTCCCAGCTCTACTATTAGCACTCTTACCGGGATACTTGCTTTGCAATACCGGCAACGACCAGCCAGGAGCAAATAACTTAGTACTGGAATCAGATCTCTAGCTGCAATGGGTCGCTGACACACGGGACAATGAGATGATGGATATATCAATGAGTTACCTGACGGCAAACGATCAGAAACTACGTTTAAAAAACTACCGATTGCTGTCCCCAGCAGGAAAAATATTAATATCCAGATAATTTCCATTAGCGCTCATTATAAGTCATGGACTTTTATGTATACAATATTCCGCTATTAGCAACTTACTAAATTTCAAGTACAAACTAATAATATTAAATGGACCTTTTGAACTAATCAGCATCAATATTTATGTCAAGTTATCCGCAATCACTCTAGCTCTACCCTCTTACCTCGACCAGGCAGAGATATATACAGTTTTCCGGCTATTATCTAATTTAGAAAATTATCAAGCATCCGGATCATTTCATCTGAGTCATCAGTTTGCAGCAGTTTCTGCCGCCATTTAGAAGCGGCTTCAGGCAGTCTGAGACTTATATACGGGACTTTTCGAGTAAAGCTAATTATAGAAGTAAAAAGATCGCCGGCATATTCATCGGGCACCAAATGCATGGCAGTATCAAATTCAGCAATGCTTTTATCAGGCTCATTAACAAAAAGGCTGGTAAATCCGAGCATAGCATGATGAATCCATTCGTCAGGACTTACTTGCGTATACGAATCCAGAGCTTTATGTATAGTACCAATAGTTTTATAAACAGCCATCTCATAGAAAATAGCTTCACTATAGTGGAGGCCGTCGGGTGACTCCTCTATCGATGCTATTATTTCATCCACTGCCTCTTCATTTCGTCCGTATTCTATTAAAACGAGAGCAGAAATCAATGCATTACCGATCCAATACGAGTTCATCGATTTTGCCTCGTCCAGCTTTGCTTGTGCTTGCTCCAAATCGCCCTTTACAATCAAAGCATGCGCCCACTTATTTAGTATTATCATGTTACGAGGTGATAACTGAGATGCCCTATCGTATAAAAGCATTGCCCTCGGCCATTTATCAGAGGCACCTTCTTTAGCCCAATACGTGTAAACATCAGCCATGGGATAATACCTGTAGGATATGTAGCGTTCCTTCATCAGCGCCTGCTCGTAGGCATCAGTACTAAATTCCAACAATTTTTCCTTTGATTGACCAGAAGCAGTCTGTAAAACCCGTGAATAGTTGTATGTACCCAGATTACTCCAATAGACAGCCTCCTTCGGTTCCAGATCAACGGCTTTTTCATATGCGGTCAACGCTCCCTCATCTCGTATAGCTTGAAGCTCTATCCCTCTCTGAAATTGGATATCTGCAATAAATGGCCTGATAACCATATTTATACCGATTATCATCACCAGAGCAGCACAGCCCGCTGAAATATAAGATCTGATACGAGCATGTTTATTCGCATTAGAGTTATTATTATCATTAAAACGTTTTATTGCCGCTTCCATCTTGTTACTGTCATCATCAAATCCGGGGCCGCTTAATGCGAATATCAGACTCAGATCCAGCCATAATACCAGTTCAGAAGCTATGGTTGATGGATTGAATATGCTGTCGGCAGAATACTGGATAATTCCTGCAATCATTGCGATTAACAGCAATCTGTTAATAAGCGGGCCAGCCTTTCGAATATCCCGGTAAGGAATCCAAATAAAGATAATAATTATTGATAAAAAGCTCGCTAAGCCAATCAATCCGATTGTAGCCGCCAAATAAAGGTAATGGTTATGGGGTCGACTCAGAGGAGGTAAAAAAAATGATTGGTAATCATCTAAATCCTCAGGATAATAACGTTGATAAGTTACTATAAAAGTCTCCGGTCCGTATCCGATAAAAGTTCTCAGAGAAGAAAGTCTATCATTGGAAAAAGGAATCTTTGGAGATTCCATAATCAAATCGACAGTATTTCCCCAGTGTATAATCCTTCTACCCACGGTATCAAGCTCCAGATTCTCCGCACTTATGAAATTGTCAGTATCTTTATAATCTTCAGAGCCAGCGTTCCGGCCATTCAGGAACAGTGGCATAAGGATAATAACAGCGATAATTACCACAATCATTATCAAACCAGCACCGAATCCAGTAATAAACTTTGAATGCCGAATTATCCCGACTAATAATATAAATATAAGCGGAGCAATTATGTACAGGAGAATAGTAATCGAATACTGTGCCAGCCAGAGGCACCAGAACTGGAGAATGAGCAGGATAAGCAGACAGCATAATATGAAATAGTTCTTTTTTTCGCCCCCCATCCATAGCCAGGTAATAAAAGCCATGTTAATCGGAATTATCATGGCAAGATAATTACTCAACGAAAGAGCATTGCCTATTGTGGCTGATACCCGGTAATTACCGTGTCCATAACCAAGCAAGAGTTCCGGGAAGAAGCTGGTCAATATACCGAGGACCGAAACCAGGGCAGACGAAAAAAGTAATGTATATATAGCTCTAAATAGCTGTGCTCTATTACGAAGATTGTAGCCGACAATAATAAAAAATACTATCCAGCATATCAGATTTACTAGTCCCTCCTTGCGAAAATAACTCCCCCAGAAGCTGATAGACGGCGTTATGGAAACGATAGTAGCAACAATTGTTATGAGGCCGAAAACCAGTATAGTTATTGTCAATGGAGAAGTAACAACATCTCGCCAACCGCTAGGATGTACATCTTGCTTTCCTGATATAAATGCGGCAAATAATATTGCCAGCATAATTATCACGATAAATTGGAGTAACAGGGCTTTATTTAAATAAAAAGCTTGATGGCTTGACGGATTAAAGAAGAGAGGAATCAAGAATATTACAGCTAACCAGCATACCTCCAGTGCTCGTGAATAGCCGTTGTCCCCTATACTTCTGTCATTCACAATAACGCCATTATAATTTATCACATGTAATATGTCAGCCTTTTTAATACTACCTACTTCTCAATACGATTTCCCAAATATAAGAAGAGTCCAGCAAACACAACTCTCCATATCCTTTAATTGTTTTGACCTTGGTATTTTGCTTACTTACTTTTCATGCTTAATTATATTAGATTCAAATCTATAGTACTTATTTCTTATGCTTATAGGTACCAATAGGCTATTTACTTGGCGACATCAATGCTCAATAATAAATGTGCGGCAGTATCTTAGAAATAAATACTGCTGTAAATACCAGAGATCGAAGGTAATTTAATTAAATCGTAATATATGAGGAGGTGTTAAAATGGCAAAACTTAACAGAAAGCTGCGTAAATTATTTCGCGCAGGAGAAAAAGGTTTTACACTCATCGAATTGCTCGTCGTGGTAGCCATCCTGGGAGTTCTGGCAGCGGTAGTGGCTTTGAACGTCGGTGGCTTTATCGGCCGTGGACATGATGAGGCTGCCTGCACCGAGAGGCATAATATCCAGACAGCAGTTCTGGCATATATGGCCGAGAATAGTGGCGCAGTACCGGCAAATGTAGCTGCTGTATCATCTTATTACGTTGGTACACCTGCTGGGACCTATACCATTGATCAGTCTAATGGCGAGGTAACGCAGACTGCTTTTGATGGTGGCGCTGCCTGCACAAATTAGAATATAACTCTATAAAAACTTTAGATAGTTGATGTTAAAATTATAACAATTTGATCATCAACTATCTTTTTTTATCTATTTTATAAACGTAACTAAGTTACACGAACCAGGATCAACTTACGCAATACTATAAGTTATTTTTAATACAAACCGATCTGAAAGATAAAAAACAACAAATATTAAAAACAGGTGGTATTGCGAGGAGAAAAGTATTTTTCAGCTTGTCAAATAGTTGTATTTGAGCTTAAAGCATTGAATCATGCTCTTATTCCCATTTCCCGAGAAAGCTTTTCCATTTCCACCGGGTCCTGGCTATATGCCAAAGCAATATCCCATGTAATCGATCGCGCCCTATACAGTTCTACTAAAGCCATGTCAAGCGTCCGCATTCCTGATTGTGCATGAGTACGGATTGTATTTGGCAAGAGATGTGTTTTACCCTCGCGTATCAGGTTTTTTATCGGGGCGTTAGCCACCATAATCTCGACAGCTGCCACCCTGCCGCTATCGATGCGAGGTACCAAAGCCTGGCTTAAAACTCCCAGAAGCACAGAGGCCAATCTCGCTTGAGCGGAACTACGTTCGTGAGGCGGAAAAAGGTCCACAATTCTATCAACAGATTGAGCGGCACTGGGAGCATGTCCGGTGGACAAAATCAGGTGTCCTGTCTCGGCTACGGTCAGCACAGTAGCAACCGTCTCAAGATCCCTCATCTCTCCTACCAATATAACATCCGGATCCTGCCTTAAAACATACTTCAATGCATTGGCAAAGGAAAGAGTATCCTCACCAAGTTCTCGCTGTGAAAAAGCACACATATTATTCATATGCCTGTACTCTACCGGGTCTTCGATTGTAACCACATATCGCCTTTCGGTATTGTTAAGATGTTGAATCATCGATGCTAGAGTCGTACTTTTACCTGAACCCGTCGGACCGGTAACTACAATTAAACCTCTCGGTCTCCTAATCCAATCCTTACATATCTGTGGTAAACCCAGGTCATCTATAGTCGGTATTTGAGGAGCCAACAATCGGAAAGCCAGACTAATGGAGCCTTGTTGAAGACAAGCATTACATCTTAAATGCCCGACTCCGGATAGGAAATAAGCAAAATCCAGTTCAAAATTTTCGTTGAATATGTCTCTCTGCTTATTGGTTGTAACCTGTTCAAAAGCCTGATTGATACTATCCGCTTTAAGTATACTAGTTCCTTCTATAGCTCGCAGTGCTCCGTCAATTCGCAATAGTGGAGGGCTATCGACAATAAGATGCACATCCGAAGCTCTATTTTCACGTGCAAATCGAATTAAATCCAGAATGTCCATTTAATTATTTTCTCCTGCTTATTTGAAAACAATAACATAAATCTTAAACTTCATAATGTTTCCCGGTATCAAATAACATAAATAAAGCTATTAATCTGATTTGGGTAATAATGTTAAAGTAAACGTTACCTTATTGTAATCCTCAACCTCCATTGTCAGCACTTCTACACTATCATAACGCTTGGTATTTTTTAATTCAGTCAAATAGTCCAAAATAGTCGTTTCATCGGGAGCATATCCCTTAATTACCAACTTTTCCGTATCACTACTTTGCTGATAGTTGATTGAATTTAATATTACATACCCTGATAACATACTTGTTACGTCATTTAATCCATCGATAACTGCCTTCCGTTTTACGGCATAACTCTCAATAGGCTTCTCAGCATTGGTTAACGCTGCTTTAGTGACCTGTAATGTTTCCTGTAGTTTCTTAATATCCTCCTTTTCCCCACCAATAACTTCGACTTTAGCCTGTGCTTTATCAACACTCTCCTGAAGAGCTGCAGTATCACGCAATTCCTGGACGGTTCTCAATGCCGTTGAGACGATTATAAAGACTGCGATGATGACAAACAGCCACGAAGCTACCGCAAGTACAGGAAAAGGCTTTGGCCGATACTGTTCCGGAATAGTATTTATATTTACACGTAGTTGACTGGCTGATACTTTGATCAGTTTCAGCGCGAGACCCATATTTACTATATAGTCGCTGAGATTAAAGCCATCAGGAACCGATAACATTATCGGTAATGGTCTCACATTGTAATCAAGAATTCCCTCCAGTGATTCTTTAAAATCTCCGCTTATGTATGTTGAGATATTAGATGTAATAGGATCTTCTTTGTGAGTTGAATTATAAAAACCGACTGTTCTTTCTATTTCATCTCTAACTATTTTTATTTTTTCATCCTCAGTAACATCTCTATCAGGAAATGTTATACTTCGAATTAACTCAGGTATCCCTTTAATTACTACAGCAATATCAAAACAAACCGGTTGAACATCGACTACAATTACATCGCTGGCCTCAGCAATACGAGCCATAGCTAAAGGTTTAATATCCATAACCTTGCATACGAGTCCAGCTTCATTTATAGTACCCATTAATGCATCGACTGTATTTCTGGGTATACCAATAAAACTGAGGATATTTTCATTATTGGATATGGTTACAGCTTGCCAGGACAAGTATATCTCTTCTATCGAAAGTACAGGTAATACTCTCAGCAATTCACGTTTTGCTGCTTCGGCAATAAGCGGTTTTGGTAGTTTAGGTATTTTTACCCAGCGATATACGGAATGAAGACCACTAACACTGGCAATCACATTTTTTTCAGATATTTTATAGGTCTTCCATATCTCCCTGAGCTGCTGACTTACTGCAGCCCTATTCACAACTAAACCGTCTTCCACTATGCCAGGCTCTAAGTTCGATGTAACGGCAAGCCTAACCTTCCCTCTACTGACCACCATTACCTTTATACAAGTATCTTCTATATTTAAAGTAATCATATTAATCAAGACTTCTTTATACTATTAATATCAAATTCAATAGCAGCCGTGTCTTCAGTCTCTTCATCTACAGCAATGGTTATATTCACCTCAGTAACTTCACTGGTTGGGAACCTGTCATCAAGAGAAAGAATAAAATTCTGAAATTTTGGTACCTGCCCCGATAGATTAATTACAAACGAAATGGAATTAAAGTCGGATTTCTCCTTATTAGATTGCGGTTCTTCAGCCGTTATTTTAGTTACTGTCACATCATTCAAAAGAGCTAACTCAAGCAATATATCAATAATATTAAATATCTGGTCAGCATCGGGATAAAGCTGATTGGTTACCTTTATTTCAGCATTAATTTTATCTATTTGTGATTGTAATTCTTCTTCTCTCGCTGGAGTTGCCGACAGTATTTTTTCAAGATTGGCCAGTGTTCCCTTCAATTCCGCTTGTTTAGCTGGCTGCTGACGTTCAATTAAAGTAAGAGGAACCAGAATAATAGCAAAAATGCCAATTAACAATATCAACTGGCTTATTTTACCCAGTTTCGGCAATTTACTTGCAATATTAGATTTCTTCTTGCCTTTCTGCTCTATCTGAATCATTTTGCTATATTCCTTGAACCTATCCAGATTCTATAAAGGGCCGGTATAAATTCCATTACTGTTCATAGCCAAGATTTTATCGAATCCTTGGTCTTGTTTTTATCTTAGAGCTCAAACCATGAGATTTTTTAACAATAATTGCTTCTTCTCTGATATCGAGAAACAGCTCTACCGGATCTCCTTCCTTAATATCGAGGTTCTGTAACAGGCTATCATCCAGTATGATACGTCTCCCTTTTTGAACTGATGTTATGCCAAACGATACTTTTTTCATACTTTTATAACCCAATTTATTTACTTTTATAATACTATAACTGACTTTTATTACCCGCCACTTTTATACAATAAACGGATTTATATATAGAATTATCAAATAATAATTAAACACCAATATTATACCAATATGTGATATTGTCAAGTATATTTTCTGACCATATCCCTGCTAAAATCGTTACTTTATTTGTAACTCCAATCGACTGGTAAAAGAATGAGACAATATAATGATTATAGAATGTATTAATTAACATTTGTAATAGTATACATTTACACGGAACTTTTTAGTTCGAAAATAGAATAAGTTAATATAAATCATATTTTATTTAATAAACAGCGGTTTTTTATTTTTATTATCGTAAAATAATCGCTGCCAGTGAATAGCCTTTTGGTATATTTGGAAATAGTACTATAGTACTCTTAGCGAACAGCGCTAGCTATTGGCTATTTATTGTCTGCCGGAATTAGGGCTTAATTTTCTGCAGGAATGTATACC
>CAZEAR010000033.1:0-3219 GCA_964510365.1 uncultured Dehalococcoidales bacterium
ACTAGGTACTGCTTTTACTTCTATTAGACGCGGGATAAATCCTCTCTCACTATCACATTCTAAACTCTTTATATCATATCCAGCAGATACATCCTTAATAGCGGTGTGTTCGATCTTGGCAATAATATGCGGAAACTTCGATAATCTATCTTTCTCATACTTTAAAACAGCTTCCTCGGCCGCTTTACCTATTTCTTTTTTTAATTTTTGGATCTTCATTAAATCCTTTTCTGATACAAGGTGCCCTTCACCCAATTCTGGAAAAGCCACGACGAAGTTATCTTGGATAACATATTTTGTCGCTGTCGAGTCATAATCAAGTATACCTAGTTCCATCAAGAAGTTTCTAATTCCACTATACTGGAGCTTTTGTTTCAATGTTGGCCTGAATTCATAATATTCATTGTGTATCGAAAAACACGAAAGGAATTGGTTTACGTATTCTTTGAATTCGTTCTCTGTATCAAATATATATTTGATAAGGTGTTTATTTATTATCTCTTTCGACTGATTCGATTTTTGAATGTTCCGAAGTAACTCTTTATAGGCAGGTTTAACTAGTATATTATCCTGTTTTATTTCAATTAGATTTAGTGTTCTAAGAAATTCAGTTGTAGTATGATAATTGTGCATTACTCGCGAATATCGTGCTTGTATGAATTCCTGTTGAGGTAGAGAGGATTCATTGATGATCTGAGATAGATATAATATCTGATTTACAGAGATTTTATTGAAATCAATCATTTCGATTTAGAAACAACCTTTCATAAGCACGAATTTCATCTGCCTCTTCAAACATATCAAGGGAATATATGCCATATTCTTCCTCGACTACGTCATACATTCTTTGAGCTTTATTTTCGAGATTTTCTTTTATATCGATATCGATAGTATTTTTGTACTGTAAAAAATAATAATTTGCTTGGTTTATTTCTGATCCACCTACTCGGTGGATACGATCAAGTGACTGAAGATACTGGGCACAATTATATGAGAGATCATAATAAATAGCATAAAAACAAGTTTTATGCAGTGATATAGATTCGCCACAAGCAGCTGGATTAGCTATCAGAACATCCAGCCCGCTTTTAAAATCGACAAACTCATTACGAATCTTTTCTCTAGTTTCCTCTTCTTCCACAGATGTCTGTTCGATAGGGGTTTGTCCATATATCAATTTACAGTATATTCCAGACTGTGTAAGGAAGCCATGGATTAGTTTCAATGTGCCAATAAAATTAGACCAAATTACTACTTTCTGCTTATTACTTTTAAGGTCATGAATTAACTTGTATAAAAATTCCAATTTTGCCGGTTTTTCAAAAGCATCATAGTTGCGAATTATTTCGAAAAGCTCTGAATTTTCATCAATTAGGTTTTCCGAATAATTCTCCAAAGATTTAGACAATAACTTCGTGTATGAAACACATTGTCTTAACCTTATGATTCTTCCGCGCCTTAACTGCGTAATTAAATCTATGTTCTTTAGGTAATCGTCTTGTGAATAGTCTCGAATTCTATTCTCAATTGCATCATATATTTGCCTTTCATATCTATTCATTTCAATCATGATTGGATTATGGAATAGTGGAGGAAGCAGACCAAGGTCCGATTTTCTAACCCGGTAAAACAATGGCCCAATGCTTTCAACAAGTAAATCCTTGGCCCCTTGACTATCATTATTTTCTTCCCGTAGTGCTATTCGATCTTTTATATCTGAGCTTATTGGATTGTTCTCAGGCCATAAAAAATCGAATAAATTAAATGCGTCAGAATATTTTCTGGGCATAGGTGTCCCCGTTAGAACACATCTATAATTTACATACTCTCCTAACTCAACTACAGCATTTGCCCACCTACCACCAATTTGTTTGATATAATGCGCTTCATCAATTATAAGAAATAGTTTTCCCTGGCGCTGCTTAAAGAATTTTTTAATTTCTTCTTTATCATTTAAGAGAGACTGAAAAGTGGTTAAATACAAATCGGCAGTCTGGTTACCAACGGTATAGTATTCGAGTTTTCTTTGTGCTTGGTTACCACCTGCAAGTATTCTAAAATCTGGTTTATAACCAAGGGTGAGTTCATATTCCAATTTCCAAGGCCCGAAGCAAGCTGGAGGCCCTATTACGAAAAGAAAATCAACCTTCCCTTCTAATCGAAGTTTTTCAAAAACAGAAAGTACTACAGAAGTTTTACCACTTCCGGGGACCGAGAAATTAGCCGCGTTCTGTATCAAGAATAAATGGTATGCTGCCTTTAGTTGATGGTTCTTCAATTTTCTTACGATATTACCTTCAATGAAGGACGTGAAGTTATTAAACTCTACCTGATTGAATCTACCTTCTTTAAATTCTTCTCCAAGAGTTCTGATCCTTTCTATTTTTAAAAGTCTTTCATTAACACTTAAAACTACTTGCTGACATGAGGGCGATAGTGAATATGATATCCCTTGTTTAGATAAATAATTCTGTAATTTGGGTAGAATATTATTATTCTGGAGCTTAATCTGATATTTACAGCTGTCAGATATCCTGGCAAAACCCCAAAATTTTAATTGGTTGACATGCCGAGGTTTCAAATGTGATGAACTATCATCAAGTATGAGTATATCATCTAAAACATCTAATATCATTTTCTTCAATTCTTCTTATTGGCAAGATTCTTTAGCTGTTTCTGATACCCATAAAATTCATGTTCAATTTCACTTGCACGATTCTGAATGTCCCTCGCAATTTTCATAGCATCAGAATAGTTAGATATTTCTACATTTGCGGGCTTCATGTTTTCGTGGTTCAGTTGTTTTAGCGCATTCCTCAACAAGTCGATTGGAGTTTCTTTTTCCTTCCTTCGTTCGTATAAATTCCCTGCATTCTTCACATGTTTAGTTAATTTTGTCTTATGCTTTCTTGCCCATCGCTTATCTATTTCTCTAGGCGAACATTCATTCCCATTCTCATCAATTGTTTCTTCATAAGGTAGTTCTGGTTCGATGTCAACAAGTCTCATAAGCTCTTTTCTTGAATTATCATTACTAATCCATTTCGAAAAGTTTCTGATAATCATGTGAACTTTAGGCATTTCAGGAATTTCTCTCATTCTGATAATTTTAAACGCAGCATCCTCGATATCTCCGATTTCGTCCTCATCGATTCCTAATTTCATACGTTGTTTATTATCTTCTAGTTTTTGATAAACTGATTTATAATAATCGTAAAA
>CAZEAR010000033.1:3229-12699 GCA_964510365.1 uncultured Dehalococcoidales bacterium
TAAAATGCCTGCCAGCGACCCTCACGATCTGCCATCCCCGTCGAGACGATACTATAAAGGCCATCTTTCCCAAGGTTGGACAGATACCTATCAATGCATTCTAGGGGTTTAAGGTAGTCAACATAACATTTTTTCACTGCTTCTTTGAATTTTTTTTCGTCAAGTCCGGCATAATTTGGATCATCCCTTAACTGATGTTCCAAGCTCATTCCATTTTCTATCTTTCTTCTAATAGATAGTGCCCGATCAAAAGCATAGTATTCAGCTTTACCTTCACTTTGAAGCTGATATCTGTTTTCAATCTCTTCGATTTCAAGCTGAGTTGGTGGGCCTCCAGGATCTCCTTTGCCCGGTAGTATGACCACTCTCATGTCAACAAATTGCGAGCCGCCTTTATTTTTTTCTTGCAAACGTTCGAGTGCCATTTTTCTTCTATTTCCATTAATAAGGAAGCCATCACACGTAATGATAGCTGGATCTCTTTGGCCCTCGTGTTCCAAAGCTCGCATTAGTACTTCAGTCTTTTCTCTGTCTTTTTGTTCCAGAAAACCTTTAATGATCTTCTGTGCTTTTTCACTTTTTTCATTCAATATTCCATGTTCTTTTTCATAATGTAAAACATCTGAGGAGATTCTTCCGTTATCTTTTCTGTATCTGAGTAATACGACTGGGACGTAATATACTGGTCTTTCGAATCCATCTTTCTGTTCGGTTCTGAAATTAATAACAGCCATTTGCGGTTTTGGTCCAGGTCTCTTGCAAGCTGCTATTTCTTTAGCAAAATCGTCAATAATTTCTCTAGTAGCATCTTTCCTAATGGAGTCAGTCACAGATGTGTTCAAAATTCACCTCCCCTTATTTTAGTATAGAAATAAACCTAACGTTAGCTGGATTCTATACCTGACTATCGTAGATGTCAATTGATTTAAATTTCTATAATTTTATTACACTGTGATATATTTACATATGCTAGTAAGCGAGCGCATAATTAAGATAATAAATCAACTTAGCTAAAAAGACTAACTCTATAGATTGACAAATCTACATTCGCCATATTCGATCTATATAATCATGTATTTGGGATTATCACCAAACCAATAAGTACAGGACTACTGTTATGGCACTATCAAAGACGATCCCTTCAACTGATGTTCCTTTATTTTACTTTTTGAGCTTCGCCTATGGCATGACTTTCTATAATTGTACTATATGTTAAGTTAAAATTGGCGTATTGGGAGAAAGCTCTATCAACTTATTTTTATTCGTCCCTTGCTATTATCTGCTATAATTGTCAAGTCCCCATGATATTGAGCGGTATACGCGTATGCCCCTGAGACGGGGGGTGACGGTGGGTGCGCTCGGAAAGGGGACGGCTTATGAATACGATGATCATGAAGATGATCGGTGAAAGGAATAATCGATGAGTTTAACCTGCGGTGTGGTGGGGCTTACCGCCTGCGGCAAGATGACTATTTATAATGCGTTGACCGTAGCCGGAGCGAAGAACCGATGATAGACCTTGTCGCACATGATATAATGGGTGATCACTTTTATCAGGAGGTCTGTTTATGAAAAATCTTTCACCCACTATTGTACACATCATTGTCTGGGTACCGCTTGTTATCTTTTGTATTATAGGCTCGCTGGTAACGCCAATTGCGAACAGTGCTTTCGGCACATCAGCCGGATGGCTTTCAGCCGGATTGTTCAGTACGGGAGTACTCTCAGCAGGGCTATTCTCTGCCGGGGTCTACTCAGCGGGACTTTTCTCCATCGGTATTTTTTCAGCCGGCGTATACTCAGTCGGCGTGTTTGCCTTTGGTACTTATGCTGTTGGAATCTGGGCAAGCGGCCAGTATGCCCACGGCATCTTTACAAATCAAATCAAGTAGTTGTTTCAAGTAAAACAGCAGCAATTACCATCTGGTATCGATCAGCAGTGGACAGCAGGCACCAGGCTATTGCCACAGGCTGTTGCATGTTGGTGCCGGGGCAAGTTTGCCCTTAACCTGTCTGTTTTGCGGGCTTCCTTACCGGCATCGTAGTGCACCACTCCACGTAGAGGCGACTGTCCCGCTGACCCGTTCATCCATTCACCTGATCAACCTTGTCATGTCGAAAATAAAGGATTATTTTTCTGAGCAGGCCACTCATGGATTCCGGTCCTGGTTACCTTGCTATATCAAGTAAGCCGTGTATAAAATATAATGCTATACGGTATTTGCGGCTAAACGCGTTTATTCAGGAGCACTAAATGACTGAGAAAAGCTTTATTAATTGCAGCAACGGCGGTGCTATAAGGGTTTTCGTAAAAGATGGAAAGATCGTGCGGACCTGTCCCCTGGTATATGACGACGACGATCCGCCTACATGGAAGATGAATATCGATGGCAAAGTCTTTTCTCCGTTCCGTAAAGCCTGCCTGGCGGCTTATACCATAACCGAAGGGATGAGGGTGTATTCAGAGGATAGAATAAGATATCCCATGATGAGAGTGGATTTCGACCCGAATGGTGAAAGACATCCCGAGAACAGGGGCAAAAGCAGTTATAAAAGGATAAGCTGGGACGAGGCCCTGGACATAGTGGCCGGCGAGATAAAGAGGGTTCAAACCGACTATGGCCCCGAGGCCCTTATGTCGGAGGCTTCTTCTCACCACAACAACGGTAACATAGGCTATCGCACCAATACCTGGCACAGGTTTTTTAATATACTTGGTTTCACGGAGGCGCTGGATAATCCGGATAGCTGGGAAGGGTGGCACTGGGGAGCCACACACGCTTACGGTTTCTTCTGGAGACTGGGTATGCCCGAGCCTTACGATATGCTGGAAGATGCTCTGAAGAATACCGATTTAATCGTATACTGGGGCAATGATGCCGATTCCACTCACGGTATTTACGGCGGAAGCGAAGCATCCGTATGGCGTCTCTGGTTAAAGGAACTGGGAAAGAAAATGATATTTATCGATTCCTATTGCAACTATACTGCCGTGGTGATGGGAGATAAATGGATTGCTCCCAGGCCCGGCACCGATGCCGCCATGGGGCTGGCTATCGCTTATGTCTGGCTCAAGGATGATACTTATGATAAGAGTTTTATAGAAAACAGGACTATCGGCTTTGAGGAGTTTCGGAAGTATGTCCTGGGCGAGGACGACGGAGTACCCAAGACGCCGCAGTGGGCAGCCGGGAAGTGCGATGTCCCCGCCAGAACCATAATCAGTCTGGCCCGGGAATGGGCCTCGAAGCGGACCATACTTTCTGCCGGGGCCCGCGGTGGAGAATCGGGTGCCTGCCGCCAGGCTTATGCTACGGAATGGGCCAGGATAATGGTATTGCTGCAGGCAATGCAGGGGCTGGGCAGACCCGGCGTTAATATCTGGGGCACTACCAGCGGCGCTCCCATCAGCACATCTCTGGAATTTCCCGGTTATGCGCCGTGGATGGTGAGCAAGATAGCAAAGAAACCGGCAGTAAACAAGGTCAAACAGAGGCTTTATCGATTGATGGTGCCGGATGCCATATTGAATCCCCCGATTAGCTGGTACGGAGAAGGGTTCTGTGGAAAATCACTGGAGCAGCAATTTACCCATTATACTTACCCGCTGCCGGGCTGCTCGGAAGTCAAGATGTACTACCGTTACGGCGGCTCCTTCATTGCTACCATGATCGATACTACCAAATGGGTGAAAATGTATCAGAGCCCTAAGCTGGAGTTCGTGGTGAATCAGGATATATGGTGGAGCACCGAGACCAAATTTGCCGATATCATCCTCCCCGCCTGTACCAACCTGGAACGGAACGATGTGAGTATGTGGGACAATGGAGGAGGGTATGCCCTTCACGGATACAGCGGCACAAACCACAGCGTCATCGTATACCAGCAGAAATGTGTCGAGCCTTTATACGAGTCGAAGTCCGATTACCGGATTTTCAGCGAACTGGCGGAACGGCTGGGAATCAGGGAAGAGTACACCGAAGGCAATACCGAAGAGGACTGGATTGAAAAGATGTTTTATGCTTCGGACCTTCATGAATATATCTCCTTCGATGAATTCAAGACGAAGGGTTACTATGTCATACCGGTGCCGGAGGATTATAAACCGACGCCGGCGCTGCGCTGGTTCAATGAAGGCAGGGAATGCGATACTCCCGACTTTTTTAATCCCAAGCGAAACACGCCGAAGGCCGGGGAATTAGGTACCTTCAGCGGCAAGATAGAATTCGTATCGCAGAGCTTACAGCAGTACTTTCCGGATGATGACGAAAGACCTCCCATGCCCCGCTATATCCCGAGCTGGGAGGGTCACGAGTCGGAATTGGCCGGGAAATATCCGCTGCAAATGATTGCCCCCCATCCCAGATTCTCTTTCCATACCCACCACGATACTCATACGCCGTGGCTATGCGAAATTCCGGCAAACCGCATCTGCAAGGACGGCTACTACTGGCATGTTACCCGTGTGCATCCCGTCGATGCCGCGGCGAGGGGCATTAAGAATGAAGATATAATAAAAATATTTAATGACCGCGCTACTGTGCTGGGCATAGCCCAGGTTACCGAGAGGGTAAAACCGGGGGTTATCCATTCTTATGAAGCCTCGAGCAAATATGAACCTCTGGTACCGGGCGATCCGGCCAGCCCCGATAAGGGCGGGTGCGTTAATTTGCTGACTTCATCGAGGTTGATGTCTAAAAACACTCCCGGGATGGCGCCCAATTCCTGCCTGGTTGATATAGCTAAGTGGGAACCGTAGATTTACCTGTATTAATCCCCGCGCCGGCTCCCGCAGCAACTGAGGATTTCAGCTAGAATCCGGTCCAGTCGGAGACCTGCCCTACCTTATCGGCGGTTTCAAACATGGCAATCTTGACCAGACATTCGCCCTTTTCCTCGTCTATTGACCTGTCGGCTATGATAACGTTCTCGTAATTCAGCTTCTCAATAATCTGGTCTATTATCATATTGCAGATAATACACAGGCAGGGCTTTATACCGTCTTTATTCAGCTTTGCCTCTTTGGGCAGGTGCAGACATCCTCTGGTAGTCATTTTCAGTAACATACCGGACGCATGTATGGAGTAAGCCATATCCTTGACAATACCGTTGTCTTTAATTTCTTTTACGCAGCTATCTATTACTTCCTCCACGGTATCCCCTTTGATATTCCTGGATTTGAGGAAATCTATGCCGACGAAATCCATACCCCTGCCGCCGAGCTCATGCCAGATAAGCTGTTCCAGTCTATAAACCAGATCATTGCAATAAGAAACGTAGTCCATTATCTTCTCTCCCTGTTACCGAATTCTTCCCAGTAAACGATCTCTTCCAGAGGCATCTTGGGCCTGGGATGTTTTCGAGCTTCTAACGGCCATCCGAAAGCTACGATAGCCAGCGCCTTGTAATCTCCCATGCCGGCAGGTATCTTTAGCAGTTCCTTCAATTTAACCACCCTCCTGGTTGAGCCGCAGGGAGCATGTACCCAGCAGCTGCCTATACCGAGAGAGTGCGCCTCCAGTATCATATTTTCGATGCAGGCGGACAGGTCATAGGGTATGTCGTGAGGGCCGGCCGCCTCTCTGAGCGAGCCCAGAACAACGATTATGACCGCCGCCTTGCCCGGAAACTCCGAGACCTGGCCGGAATACATAATCTTTAATACCCTTTCCCTCTCGACGGGGTCTGCAATTTTGGCGAACCTGCCCTGAATCCTGCCCAGGCAGTAATCCGCCGTGGCCCAGGAGCCGGTAAATATTCTACCCAGTTCTCCTATCGCTTTTTTTGTCTCAGGGTCCCTGACGACGATTAATCTCCACGGCTGAGAATTTTCACCGGTAGGCGCCCAGCGTCCGGCTTCCAGAATCTTGTCGATCATTTCATCGGGTATCGGGTCCGTCGTGTACCGCCTGATGCTTTTTCTGGTGGTAATGATATCCAGGATATCACCCATTATTTACCTCCAAATATCTTGTCTTTTTTTTTATTAATCCAAGCGGATTCTTCTCGTCATTGCTATGCAGAGTATACCTGCGCGGCGGTCTTTCCCAGAATCCACTGCTTCTCGTCCTCGGTAAAATCGATATCTGTGTTAGGTTCTTTTATTACTGTAACCCAGTCTTTTTCAGATACCAGTACATCGGTATTGGGGAAGCCGCTGGCCCACATTATTTTATTGGCGCCGGCCAGGTCGATCGCATCCCGCAGCCAGTCATAGAACTTCTCGGGGCGGCGCCACCAGAACGTCTGATAACCGGAAAAGTCGAGGTAGACATTGTGTTTTGTGGCGATCTGTTTGGCCTCTTCTTTCCAGATTTCCAGTCCGGCATGTCCCAGGATAACATTGAGTTCGGGGTAATCCAGGGCTACGTTAGCTATATACATCGGGTGATTGTAGTCCAGGTGTTTTGTCTCCATGCCGCAGTGAATATTTACCGGCACTTTCCAATCGATACACTTTTCATATAAGGGGTAACATATGGGGTCGTCGGGGCGGAATCCAGCCGCCGGCATCAGATAAAATCCTCTCATCCCCCACTCTTCGATTGCTTCTTTGGCAAGCTCCATGCAATTACCGCGCCTGGGATCGAGAGCGCAAAGAGGAATAAACCGCCCCGGATGTTTTCGGGCGGCTTCGGCATGGAATTTATTCTGCTCTTTTATAGTAACCCGTGGTTCCCCGGTCATAATCGCCCAGTCAACACTGAAGATTACACCTTTATCGACTCCTGCTTTATCCAGTATTTCCACCAGTTTATCGGCTTCAGGATCTATATAGCCGCGCATAATATCGGCTAACTCATCGGATGTTATGTTGGTACCGTGAATTTTATTGTACTTGTCAATGAACTCGTTCCAAACCCACCGCAAATAGCTTCCTCTTACCCAACCATGTCCGCTGAGATGCATATGAGCATCAATAATCATTTCGGTCTCCTTATCGTAAAATCTTCGGTTTAATTAATGCCTTTTATACCGGCGTATTTATCCTTCAATTCGGTCTTTAATATTTTCCCGGCGTTGCTCTTGGGAAGGCTGACGACAAATTCCACGGATTTCGGCTTTTTAAAACTGGCAAGCTTGCTCTTACATAACTCTATCAGTTCCTCTTCCGTAACGGATGCGTTGTCCCTGGTTACTACCAGTGCCTTAACCGATTCTCCCCATTGTATATCAGGTACTCCGATAACGGCTACTTCCATTACATCGGGATGCATACCGATTACATTCTCAACCTCGACCGGATAAATATGAAGTCCGCCCGATATAATCATCTCATCCTTGCGGCCGGTGACAAACAAATAGCCTTCTTCATCTATAATACCCATGTCGCCGGTATGGTACCAGCCGTTCTTCAGTGCAGCCGCCGTTACTTCGGGCATTTTAAAGTACTCCCTCATCACGCTGTCACTTTTAACTGTGATTTCCCCTGCTTCTCCGGGAGGCTTTAAATTATCATTTTCATCAACGATTCTGATTTTGACGTCAGGCCATGGTTTCCCGACCGACTTCAATTTTTGGGAATCGATATCCAGATGGTCTTCTTTAGAAAGTATCGATATTCCCCATGTCTCGGAACTTCCATAGAGCTGTACGAAAATATTCCCCATAGATTGCCTGACCTGTTTTAATAGTTCCACCGGCATGGCCGATCCGGTATAAAGTAATGTATCGAGACTGCTGATATCATATTTGCCGAAATCAGGATTATGAAAGAAGAAATTTAGAGAGGTCGGCACCAGGAAAATATCCGTTACTTTATATTTCTCGATAGCTTTAAAAACATCGACGGCATCAAAATGGTCAAGCATGGCAACGGCTGCGCCGCTGAGGAAATAGAACAGGTCCAGACTGCCTCCGGCATGGCCGCTCAACGGCATAACGGTTAAAAATACTTTGTCTGAATAATCGCCGAAGTAATCGGTATTTCTGGCAAACTGTGTATAAAATGATCGATGCGTATGAACAACTCCTTTTGGTTTGCCGGTGCTGCCGCTGGTATACATGATGGCAAATAAATCATCTTCAGCAGGTTTCGGCTGTGGTTCGTCATAAGAACAGGCTGAAATGAATTCCTCATAACCTTTTACCATTCCCAGATCTTCCCGGTTAAAGCATATCAAGCCTTTGACGAATGGCATTCCTTCACATATCGATTTCAACATATCGGTATACTCTTGCTGAGTAAATATTACCGACGGTCTGGCATTATCGATAATGTAACTTATTTCATCCCTCTGGAGCCGGTAATTGATGGGGATGGAAACAACGCCGATTTTTGCCGCTGCCAGGTATACTTCACGATACTGGTTACAATTCCTGCTTATGATAACTACGGTGTCGCCTTTTTTCAGCCCTATGTCGAGTAATGCGTTTGAAAGGCGATTAGCACGGGTATTTACCTCTGAGAAAGTAATGACTCCGTTCTCAGACAATATCGCCGGTTTATCCGCATGGCGCTGCAGCAGTTCTTTAAAAATATCTCCGATTATCACGTAGCGTTCCTCCGGGAGTCGATCGCGTACAGGTAGAATAATCCGTTATTTAAATAGCTATTTATCGTCTTTTACCAAATATCTCTTTTTGCCCATTTTTCTGATGTTAGAAATGAATTCGATAACCTGTTTATTGGATCTAAACTTGGAAAGGTCATAGCGATCATAATGTACCATTTCCTCCAGATTTCGCCGGTATCCTGGTCCCGGCTCATGCGCGGGGTAGCCCACCGGTATGATGGTATCTATGATAAAAACGTCCGGCACTCCGAGAAGTGCTCTGACCTTTTCATCTACAGCGCGTCCAAGGGTAACCCATTCTGCTCCCAATCCCAGCGCGGCTGCTGCAAGCTGTATGTTGTGGCAGGTATTCGCCAGATTACAATGTATCATTTCAGATCTGCCCAGCAGGCTTGCTGCCAGGACGCTGGTCTGGATGGTCCTGGTATCTCCGCACACGGCAATAATAACCGGAGCGCCTCCAAACCAGGTCAGGGAATCTACCTCCGCCGCCGCACCGGGATGCCTTAAGTCTTCTACTCGCGTCATCTCCAGGTCATGAGTCAATACTCTGCCTTCCATATATATTTTATGCAGCTTATTCTTGGTCTCTTCATCTTTAATCACGATAAATTCCCAGGGTTGACCATTAGCGCCCGACATAGCCCAGCGGCCTGCCTCAAGAAGTTTCTCAATATATTCGTCGGGAACCGCATCCGGTTTAAAACTGCGAATGCTTCTCCTTTTTCTAACCAGATCTAAGAAACTGTCTATCTCCATAGCGATTTACTCCTTTATCATAATTTAGAAATACTTTGCCGGCTGTATTAAAGCTTTCCTGATAAAAAAAGTATAGTGGTCATAGCCGGCAGTATATTATTCATTTCAGATTCTCAGAGCATTCCAAGAACCGGTATTCGTTAAACAGCGAATTCGGATATACTAACGCTTCCATCAATAATCGCTGTATCGGGA
>CAZEAR010000033.1:12709-14980 GCA_964510365.1 uncultured Dehalococcoidales bacterium
ATTTATATTTGTATCAGGTCTTTTTTATAAGAGATCTAAGGGAAAGGAACTTTAGTTCTCGCCGTATAGTTCAATGCCGTATCACGGATTTTCTTTAATATTAAAGCGAGTTGTTCCTGTTCCTGGGCAGACAAACAGGATAGCACGTCGCTAACTGAGGCGGCCTTTTCAGTCTTCAGGTATGCCTGTTTTCCTGCTTCGGTTAACGTAACATTAATCCTCCCTTTTCCACCTTTACTCTTATCCTTGTTCACCAGACCATTTTTTACCATCCTTGACAGGATAGCTGATACTGTGTGTGGCTCTTTAAGTAACCATTTCGATATCTCGCTGGGTGTTGCGACGCCACCGTTAGCCATGATGATAAACAGTACTGCACCCTGTCTGGTGGAGACACCGAATTCAGCAACTTCTGCATCTCTTGCCCGGCGCATAGAATCACGTGCCTGGTTCAGAAGTACCCATAAAGCATAACGTTTTCCTATGGAAGTTCGATGTTCTATGGCTTCTTTTAATTCTGGTTTTTTCTGATTCTTCAATACTCGTGCCATACTGGCCTCCGCTCTTTGATGCGCTGTGAATTGCCCGGATTATTTTCTGTCCTCGATTACTATTTTATATTAATTATATTAAAAATTCTTCAGGGCAAACGGTTGACATGCATTATTTAGTGGTGTAAAATCATGTCGAACTTCTAACACGATATCCTAAACGATATAAAACTACAACTAGTATAATTGATATTTCTTTGATTAGTCAACCGGAAAAGAGGTATTAAATTAAATATGGCTTATAAAATTTCCGACGATTGCATAGCCTGCGGTTGTTGTCAGCCCGAATGCCCCAATAATGCAATTGATGAAGGCGAAACTCTGTGTATTATCGATCCCGATAAATGTACTCAATGTGTAGGATTCCGTGACGAACCCAGATGCGCGGAGATGTGTCCGGTAGGCGCTCCTGTTGCTGACCCTGACCATGTGGAGACGAGGGAACAGTTACTGGAGAAGTGGAAGATACTTCATCCCGGAAAACAACCTGTATAAGCGTTCTGACCCGATTAATTCGAATAAAAAGAAGTAATATTCTTATTTTAAAAAAGCAAGGAGGAAAAAATGTCGGAAGACGAAATGCCCAACAAATGGGACTATGAGACAGACGTTATTATTGTAGGAGGAGGAACAGCTGGCTTACCGGCATCGATAAAGGTAGCAGAGGCAGGACTGAAAGCAACAATTCTTGAGACCAGGAAAATGTGCGGCGGCAGTTGCAGGATGGCATGGGGCTCTTTTAATACAGCCGGAAGCGAAGAACAAAAAGAGAGAGGAATAGAGGACAATACTGAAATATTATATAACGATATGGTCAATAACTCCGGCGCTGACCCGGAAGTAGCCAGGGCATATGCCGATAATCAACTCGAAGCCTACCAGATGCTCAGAGACGAAGGGATCAGATTCCCCGGTGTGGTACAGTTGCCCGGCCATAGCAAACCGAGAGGGCATGGCTCCCTTTCCATAGGCAACATGGGTTTACAGATGATTAATGCTCTGGAGAACAGAGCTAAAAGAAAAGGCGTAGAAATATTAAGAGAGCACAGAGCTAAGCGCCTGATTATGGACCCTGTGAAAAAGAGAGTAGCAGGGGTGCTGGCAGATGTAGGAGGAAAAACTAAAAAAATTAAGGCCAATAAGGCCGTAATAATAACCAGCGGCGGATTCGGCCGAAACGCCGAAATGGTATATGAATATGCTCCCAATATGGTCAATTGTGTACCGGTTATGCCGCCCACCCATATGGGCGACGGCTTAAAAATGGGCCTGGCAGTGGGTGCTGCCACTAAAGATATCGGTAAAGCAGTAGCTCCGGCGTGGCCGGTAGATGCGGATACCCATTCCAATACCTTAAGGGCTTTGAATTTCGGTGGAATAATGGTTAATACAAAGGGCGAGAGATTCGCGGATGAGTCTTATCCGGATTCATTCTACGGTCCTATGACCGGTGCCGGAATGGTGCAGGAAGGGGGCTTCTATTACGTAGTCTACAACCAGAAGACACGCGATGATATGTTTGCAGCCGGTGAAGGTTATGCTAAGGGCGGCGGCAAAGATTTCATGATGGCTCTGGACAGATGCAAGCAAATGAAGGCCGATAGCATTGACGATCTGGCCAAGACTGCCGGAATAGATGCCGCGGTACTTAAGAAGACTATCGACAAATACAACAGTGATATCGACAAGGAAGGCTACGATACTGTGTTCGGTAGAAAAT
>CAZEAR010000034.1:0-12432 GCA_964510365.1 uncultured Dehalococcoidales bacterium
ATACAAGGTAATATAGAGGAAGGTTCGCTCATGGCAGGTCAGATTGCCGGTTTGATAAAGGATATTAAGCCGGTTAAATCAATAATAAGTGACATCATGCTTGAGGCAGAACAAATAATTGAATCGCTAAATAAATATAAAATATAAGGAGAATGGAATATGGTAGAGGATATTAAATTGGCTTACGTTTTCCCCGGTCAAGGGTCGCAAAAAGTCGGTATGGGTCTAGACGTTTATGTCCACTTTGCCTCTGCGAGAGAAGTATACGATGAAGTAGATAAAACTTTAGGATTTTCCCTTTCAAGGTTATGTTTCGAAGGTCCGGAAGAGGACCTGGTTCAAACAATCAATGTTCAGGCGGCAGTATTAACAACCAGCATAGCATGTATGAAGGCAGCTCAGGAAGCTACCGATAATTCGATTCCTACACCTACTTTTGTCGCCGGTCACAGTCTCGGTGAATATACTGCTTTAGTCGCTGCCGGCGTTCTGAGTCTATCGGATGCTGTCCGTTTAGTTCGTGAACGAGGCCGTTTGATGCACGAAGCAGGACAGAGACGGCAAGGCGGAATGATGGCTGTAATGGGACTTGATAAGGAGATTATCGAGGATATTTGCATTGCTGTCGGCACCGTTATCTCTAATATAAATTCTCCAGGGCAAATCGTGGTAAGCGGATCTAAAGACAGCCTGGAGAAAGCAAGGAGACTGGCACAAGTTAAAGGTGCACGGCGGGTTATCCCGCTAAAGGTCAGCGGAGCTTTCCATTCAGCCTTAATGGAACCAGCTATAGAGGGTTTAAAGACTGCTATATCAGGATTCAAATTTAATGAACCGAAAATGCCTATCGTTGCCAATGTGACTGCCCAGCCGTTAACTGGCCTGGATGCCATACAGGAGGAACTCGTCAGCCAGATAGTGCATTGTGTCAAGTGGCAGCAATCCGTGGAAGTAATGATATCCAGGGGTGTAACCACCTTCTTTGAATTAGGTCCCGGTGAAGTACTTACCGGTTTATGTAAGCGGATTAGCCCAGGTGCTAGAACCTATAATATTAATAATGTAGATTCAATAACGGCTATCGCGGACTGGCGTAAAGGATAATAAATAGATTGTTTAATCCGAGAAGAGCTAAGTAATTTATAGATTTAATCATCACCAGAATAACTAACAGGTTAAATATCGAAATGACCGGATTACGTAGGAAAGCGAGAATCGTGGCGTTACAAGCTCTTTACGAGATTGACTGCTCTGGCCATAAGCCGGAAGATGTTTTAAGCAATCTTTTACGAAATAAAGCTTTGCCCGATGAAGCTGCAGTTTTTACTCAAAAACTGGTTTCCGGCGTTCTGGAGAATCTAGTCGCTATTGATAATGAAATCAGTCGGTTTGCACCTCTCTTCCCCATTAAACAAATCGCTATAATCGATAGAAATATCATACGTCTTGCGATTTATGAAATTATGTATAATACGCAAGTACCTGTTAAAGCAGCAGTAAATGAAGCGGTCGAATTATCGAAGCATTTTGGCAATAATACTTCCCCCAAATTCGTTAACGGAGTATTAGGGTCGGTAATTGCAGAAAACCAAAGGTTAAAGAAGAATACTGAAGCAGTTCAAGGCAGTAAAATAACATAACGAGCAAGTATTCGAGATGGCTACGGTTTTAGAAAGATTGAAAAAAATATTTACCGAACATCTTGGTGTAGACGAAGAATCTGTTGTACCATCAGCTTCCCTGGCTTACGATCTCAATGCTGATTCAACCGATTTAGCAGAATTGATAGCAGCCGTTGAGGAAGAATTCAGCACTCCGAAACAAAAAATCGTTATCGCTGTTAAAGACATCGAGTCGATTTATACAGTTCAAGACCTCATTGATTGCCTTCCTGACTACTATAAAGACGATTAGGAACATTCCATTAATGTTCGCAGAGAAACTAATTCTCACCTGAGATTCTTCTCAGCATATTCTCCAGTATTTCCTGCCAGTTATCAGCTAAATGCCTTATATCCAGTTTAATCTGTTTGCTTCCTATTATTATCCCGGTTTTATCCATCGACCAGATAGAATCATCCGGTATATTAAGCTGCCTAAAATGTAAAATAATCTGGCCATCCTTTGTGTTTATGGATTCTAGCTTCGATTTAATCGCCAACTGTTTTACACGCAAGGCATATAATAGATTTAATATATTTTGAGGCAATGCCCCATATCTATCTCTTATTTCGTCAGTTATATCTTCCAGGTCAAAGTTATCTCCAGCAGAATTTAACTTCTTATAAAACATTATCCTGTCACTTATGCTCGATATATAATCTTCCGGTATATAGCATTCCAAAGGTAAATCTATAGTGATCTGGGGTGATTCAGATGTCCTGATTTCAGTTTGGCCTGCTTTTCTTCCCTTTAATTCATTTACAGCATCGGATAGCAGACGGCAATACAACTCATAGCCGACGGCTGCTATATGCCCGCTCTGCTCAGGACCTAATACATTACCCGCTCCGCGGATTTCCAAATCTTTTATTGCTATGGAAAATCCTGCTCCCAGTTCGGTTGCCTCATATATAGTCTCCAGTCTTTTTCTGGCTTGAGTAGTCAAATGTTTATTCTTATTAAACAGGAAATAAGCATAAGCTATATTATGTCCACGTCCGATGCGACCACGTAATTGATAAAGCTGAGTCAAGCCAAGTTTATCGCTGTCATTGATTATCAGAGTATTAACATTGGGAATATCGAGGCCTGATTCTACAATTGTGGTAGTCAATAATACGTCGGTTTTATTATTAACAAAGTCCATCATTATGTTTTCTAAGTGCTCTTCTTTCATCTGACCGTGTGCAACGGCGATATTCGATTCGGGCACCAGCTTCTTTATTTTATCGGCTATTGAAGCAATATTTCTTACCCTGTTGTGAACGAAAAATACCTGCCCGTTTCTCTCCAATTCGCGTAGAATGGCCTCTTTAATCAGCTCTTCGTCATAAGAACCTACATAAGTATTTATGGGAAAACGTTCCTCAGGCGGAGTTTCCATAGTGCTCAAATCTCTTATCCCGGATAACGACATATGAAGAGTTCTGGGAATAGGAGTAGCGCTCAATGTCAGGACATCGATCTCCTTTCGCAATTTCTTGAAGTGTTCCTTGTGAGCAACCCCGAATCGCTGTTCTTCGTCGATTATAAGAAGGCCGAGGTCTTTAAAAACAACGTCTTTTTGTAATAATCTGTGGGTGCCAATACATATATCTACAGTGCCTGCGGCCAGACCCTCCAATATATGCGACTGCTCCTCCTTAGTACAAAACCGGCTTAGTGACTCGACCCGAACCGGGAAAGCCTGCAGCCTTTGGCGAAAGGTAACTATATGCTGCTGGGCTAAAATGGTAGTGGGAACCAGCAGAGCTACCTGCTTGTTATCCATTACCGCTTTAAAAGCAGCCCGCAAAGCAATTTCGGTCTTCCCATAGCCGACATCGCCACAAATCAAGCGGTCCATCGGTCTCTCTATCTCCATATCTCTTTTTACCGCCTGTATGGCCTCTAATTGATCAACAGTCTCAACATATGGAAAAGACGATTCAAGTTCACGCTGCCAGAGATTGTCCCGGCTAAAGGCAAATCCGGATATCGTATCTCTTATCGAATAGATATGTAATAGTTCTTCGGCCATTTCAACAACAGACTTTTTAATTCGCTGCTTGGTCAGTGTCCATTCCTGTGTACCCAGTCTACTTAATTTAGGATACTGATCATGGCTCCCTATATAACGGCTTAAGAGCTCCAATTGGTCCGTCGGGACATACAGCCTGTCTCCAGCGGCATATTCCAGGACCAGATATTCCCTCTCGATGCCGTCAGTACAAAGTCTGGTCAATCCAACAAATTTGCCGATACCGTGATCAGCATGAACCGCATAATCGCCAACCGATAATTCAGCGAGTAACTTATGATGACGGACCGCTCTCCTTTTAACAATGCGCTGCTGCCTTATCAGACCAAATATCTCATTATCACTAAATACGGTCAGTAAATCATCCAGCTGCCATCCACCGGAAAGGGAACTATGGATCAATATAATCGATTTTAGCGGAGGTATCTCCTCCAATACGGTTATTTTTTGGACCGGGAGTTGTTTTTCTTGCAGTAGTTCGAATAAACGCTCAGTTTGCTGGCTGACTATTAAAATACGGCTATCATTATTATACTTTTGTTTCAAATCATTGATAAAAATATCGAGTTTGCCGCCGTACTTCGGCATCGAAGTAAAAGGCAACAGCCCTAGATGCCTCTCATTAGACTTATCGATATTCCAGGAATCTAAAATCAGCTTTCGCTTGAAATTATCGATCTTTTTTTTGAAAGCAGTCCATTCTAAAAAGGGTAATTCTACGCCTGTAACGCATTCATCGGTTTTAATATCCTTTGGCTGATTTTCTGCGACCTGATTGCCTATTTTTACAATGACATCCTCTATCTGTTCGACTCCGTCTAAAATTATTAAGGCATTATCCGGTAGATAATCAATAATCGTGTCGGTACTATCCGGCGATAGCATTTCCGTTGCGGGACTTATATATAATGAATCTTCAAATCGCAATGCCCGCTGTGTTTTTATGTCAAATACCCTGATACTTTCTATCTGATTGCCGAAGAACTCTACCCTGACCGGCAAATCACAATTTGCGGGATATATATCTACGATACCTCCCCTGCGACTCATAGTCCCGGGTACTTCCACCATCTGTTCCAGTTCGTAGCCCATAGAGAGACATTTTTCGATGATATGGTTCGGACTGATATTTTGCCCTATTTCCAGTCTACAAACCATGTCTCTGAAACCGGATAATGGTAATGTTCTGCCGGCTGCAGCCGTAGCAGGACTTACGATAACAGGATTGCTTCCATTTAAAGCCACCCTGGACAATGTCTGCAACCGTTCTGAAGCAATTTCGGCATCAACCGTATACAAACCATGGATAGGAAATACATTTTCAGGGAAATACATAAGCATTTCCGAATCCGAACACCAAACCTGTAACTCATCGTACAAATTTTTAGCATCTTCAGGTTGGGATGTTATAACCAGCAGAGGCATATCAAGTTTATGTAAAGCCGATATTAGATATGGTTTTACTGCGACGGGCACAAAAATATGGCTCTCAGAATCAGAAGGCTCAGTTAATCTACGCTGAATTTCCCGGAATTCAGGAGACTGCTGCAGCAATGAAAGCAAGCACGATAAATCCATATTTTAATAACCAAATATATCTTAATAATTTATCTTATTATATTGTAGCAAGACCGGAAGATTTCATTAAAAAATAACCGCTAAGTATAAACATTTACGCTACAATGACTCAAATTATTATATGAATTAGT
Organism: uncultured Dehalococcoidales bacterium; assembly: GCA_964510365.1. Lineage (GTDB taxonomy): Bacteria > Chloroflexota > Dehalococcoidia > GIF9 > UBA5629 > CAZEAR01. Next base: position 5,392 of record CAZEAR010000034.1, read on the forward strand.
ATAGCGCATTACGTATCTGGTAAAATCAAACTTATCATGGGAAAACTCAATTCTGGAAACGAACATATCATAAGAAAAGCTATTGCCGAGGACCAGGTAAGAAATGACGTTACAACGTTAATATTAATACCGCGCACTCAATGCGGAAAGGCAACGATTACAGCCAAATCGGAAGGCATAGTCGCCGGAACCGGGATAGCCAGAGAGGTTTTTGTAACTGTCGATCCCGAATTACAGGTGGACATTATTATAAAGGATGGAACAGCTGTTCGACCGGGTGATATCATAGCAAAATTACAGGGAAGAGTTTCGAGTATATTAAAAGCGGAACGTACGGCATTAAACTTTTTGCAGCATTTAAGCGGAATTGCTACCGAAACATCGCACTATGTCCAAGCAATTAAAGGCCTACCCGTTAAAATTACCGATACCAGAAAAACAATCCCCGGCCTGAGGACTCTGGAAAAGCAGGCGGTACTGGCAGGGGGCGGTAATAACCACCGTATGCATCTTGCCGATGGTATTCTTATCAAGGACAACCATATTTCAGCTTTGTATAAAAAGGGACTGAATATCAAGCAAATCATAGCTAAAGCACGTAAAAATAACAGGGCTAATTTGCCGGTTGAGATCGAAGTTAAAAATCTGGAGGAAGCTTCGCAGGCAGTTGAAGCTGGAGCGGATATCATACTTCTGGATAACATGATTATCGATGAATTACGTAAAGCGGTTAAACTGATTAAGGGAAAATCGATCACAGAAGCATCCGGAGGAGTAAATCTGACTACAATACGGGCTATCGCAGAAACGGGTGTAGATTACATATCTATAGGAGCATTAACCCATTCATCGAAATCTCTGGATATAAGTCTGAATCTGGATTAAAGTCCTGCTATTTACCTGCTTTCTATTATTGCTATCGAGCGTATCAGATCATCAACTTTTACTTCGAATCCCTGCATTTCCGGCATAAACCGAAGACAGCAAGATGTTTAAGGTCGGCTTCAAACTTGTAATCGTTCAACAATGTATCTCTCAGCGGTAGTAAAATATGCTCGGGTAAATCAATCATTTCACCACATTCAGCACAAATAAGGTGATGATGATGCCCTTTTTCCGTTAGGTGGTATCGGAGTCTCCCGTCATCCAGATCTATCTCGGTTATCAGGTTAAGTTCTTTCAGGAGTTCAAGGGTCCGATAAACGGTGGAAATATTGGCATAGGGATATTTGGCCTGTACTCTGCTGAAGATTTCTTCGGCGCTTATATGCTGGTCGGCGCTGTGAAGAACATCCAGAACCATCAAACGTTGCGGCGTTAGTCTATAGCCCTTTTCCTGAAGTATCTTGCTGCAGCCCATGATTAAAGAATAGTAGCATGATTACGAAATATAGTAAATCATCACATAAAACGTTTGTTTCAGCGGAATTTATCCTTGCTATCCAGCATTATAGTAACCGGGCCATCATTATGGATCTCAACCAGCATATGTTGTTGGAAACGGCCTTCGGCTACAACAATTCCAGTCTTTCGTATCTCGTTGACAAAAGTATTGAACAGGCGTTGGGCATATTCGGGCGCTGCTGCACCGATAAAACTGGGACGTCTGCCTTTTCGCGTATCAGCAAGAAGAGTAAACTGGCTAATAATTAATATCTCTGCCCCTATTTCGATAGCAGATATATTGAATTTATCATTCTCGTCTGAAAAAATACGCAGGTTCACTACCTTATCGACTAAATACTGGATATCCCTTTCGGAGTCGTCGCCGCTGATAGCTACCAATGCAACCAGTCCTTTTCCAATGCGGCCAACTACTTCATTTTCTACTTTTACCGAAGCCGCTGTAACGCGCTGTAATAATACTTTCAAAGCAACTCACACTCTGTATTTATTTGATTTTATATTACCAAAGCAGTATTTTAGATAAAAGCTATGGAATTAACAAATTGACAGCTTTTTAGTGGTAGAGTACAATGATTTCTGCGGTAAAAGCTACAAAATAAGGGAACTTCTATGCTAGAAATGACGATTGACAGTATACGTGTTAGCATGATGAATTACCAGCACGTTGTAATATTAAAGGAGAAAGGCACCGACCGTTATCTCCCCATCTGGATTGGTCCGGCAGAAGCGGATGCAATATCAGTGAGACTTCAAAATCTGGATATTGCCCGCCCGCTAACACATGATTTATTGAAAAATACCATTTTCGCTTTTGAGTCGCTCTCGGGAACTTCGGTCAGCAAGGTGTTAGTTAACGACCTCCGCTCCGATACTTTTTATGCGCAGATAATATTTGAATTCGATGAGGGACCGATTCCGATACAGGTTCTCAGTACACCGGATAGCAAACAGGTGGAAACTCCGGAAAAGAACTCGACATTAACGATATTGTGGCAACAAAAAGAGCATAACGCTAAAGTAGTTTCAAAGTGGAAGGAATCAAATCTAGACTTTATCGAAATAGAGAATTCCGACGGTTTGTTATTCGAACTTTGTCATAACCCTGAAAACGGGAAATGGTTACTGACAAGAATAAAATTAGACTCGCGCCCCAGCGACGCCATCGCCCTGGCAGTGAGAGTAACAACACCGATATATGTAGAAGATTCTGTCCTGGATAAAGCCGGTATCGTGCTCGATCGAGAAACAGGAAAACCGGTACCGCAAGCTAAACAAGGTACTGAACCGGGAGGCAAAGAGAAAATAGACGAACAGGAATTAAAGAAGTTATCCGCTTTTTACGACTTTATTAATACCCTTGATCTCGATGACCTTGGTAAACGTAAATCATAAATCTTAAGTATAATTAATGAGCAAATATATAATTCAACAATTAATATCCAAGATAAGATGTTACGAATGTGGAGAACATTATAATCTCGACAACATCGAAATCATTGAGAATAAAGATGATACCTGGTATCTGAATGTTTTCTGTACCAGTTGCCATAAGCAATCATTTATTGTTGCTATCATTAAAACAACTAGTAAATCGGAGCTGCATACAGATCTAACCGAAGATGAACTGGCACAATTTGCCGGTTCCAGACCTGTTGATGCAGACTATCTGCTGGATTTACATAGTTTTTTAAAAGATTTCAGCGGAGACTTTTCCCAACTTTTCGATAACAGGAATTTACCATCAGAATTATAGTATAATACCAAAGACAATATTCCAATTCTGTTTAAGTGATAAGTTACAGTTTAATATTGCATTAGTACGGTCATGACATGGCTGTTTACAAGTGCAGTTTTTTTATGTAGTATATTTGGGAATACGGCTCTAATATATTATGAACTTTGATAATTATTATTAATATAGGAATTATTAACATATTTGATTGCACATAAGGAAATACACGTTGAAGTGCGACTTAACAAACCGGAGCAACCTAAATCGAGAGAATGGCTAAGACCTCTGAACCTCCTCTTTACAGTCGGGTGGTACGTAGCCTTAAGCGTTATTATTCCTACGGGTATAGGTTACTGGTTAGATCTTCCGGAGCAGTTTAACAAGAAACCGTTATTCACGCTTATCGGGTTCGGACTGGGAACGGTTTTAGCATTTTACGGATTATATCGTTTTCTTCGCCGTTTTTATCTGGAGCAAAGAGAACAAAATAATAAGAAGGAGTCAAACGAGACCTAAATGCGCCTTGGATGCTCTATCAAGATAATAATTCCCATAGCTATACTTGTATTAGCTCTTTTAATCTTTGGATTTATTATCGGCCCGGTAGGCTCAACCCTTTTCAATTTCGAACCTCCTGAATTTTTGAGCATTGCCAAACCTCATGTGGAATTGCCGTCAGAGGGAATAATTCACTTATCTTTCTTCACCATCACCAACACCCTTATTGCTTCCTGGCTCACCATCATCGTATTAGTGAGTCTATTCTATGCCTGCACGCGTAAAATGAAGCTGATCCCGGGAAGGATGCAGGGTTTTGCCGAAATAATTGTTGAAGCTTTAATGAATTTTATTAAAAGCGCCGCCGGAGAAAAAAATGGTCGGGTTCTTTTCCCCATAGTTGCTACTATCTTTCTCTACGTATTGACCAATGCGTATCTGGCCCTATTGCCCATTTTTGGAACCATCGGCATTTCAGAACACGATAGTATTATTCCGATATTGCGCTCGGCAAACACCGATGTTAACGTACCCTTATCTATTGCGGTGGTTGCAGTATTCACCGTGGAATTTTTCGGACTAAGGGCTATAGGCGTTTTCCACTACATAGATGGATTCTTCAACTTCGGGCAGCTACGCAACGGTATTTCCAGTTTATTTAAAGGAAAGATCAAGGCCGCATTATCGGATATCATGCTGGGATGTATAAATCTATTCGTAGGCGTACTGGAGGTTTTCAGCCACCTCATTCGTATTGTAAGTTTCACATTTCGTTTATTCGGGAATATGACTGCCGGAGAAATATTACTTCTGGTTGTAGCCTTCTTAATTCCTTTCATAGCCATCATTCCATTTTATGGACTGGAACTGCTCATAGGCTTTATTCAAGCTCTTATATTTGCGGGACTGACATTAGTTTTCGGTACAATCGCTTTAACCCCTCATCACGAGGAATAAATAACTGAAAGGAGATCGTTATATGGATCCAGCAGCGATGAAAATGTTAGCAGTAGGGCTGGTTGCGGGGCTTGGATTTCTGGGCCCGGGATTAGGCCTGGGACTGATCGGCTTCGGCGCTATGCAAGCTCTGGGACGGAATCCTGAAGCCAGAGGACCGATTCTCACCAACATGATTCTAATCGGGGCTCTAGCTGAAGCTATCGGAATTTATGCTCTGATTGTAGCCATTATTTTAGCAATAGTGGTCTAGAAGCTATTGCCGCAAAGGAGGAATAAATTCAATGGAAAGTGGTAATTTACCATCTTCACTGGGCATCATTATCGGGTCAGTTATACTGGGTGTACTGGTGCTGGCAGGGCTCATCATTTCTGCACTTATGCTCAGCTTGTTTTCATAAATAATGACCTAACAAATGCCTTATTACAAGATATTGGAGTGATATGGAAGGACTTGGTATTAATTTACCGTTATTTTTAGCGTTTATTGTCAGCTTTCTTATTCTATTCGGTTTACTAAGCGTGGTTCTATATAAACCTGTACTTAAAATGCTCGATGAGAGACAGGCAAAAATAAAGGAAAGCATGGACCAGGCTGAACAAATAAAACTGCAAACAGAAACGACTAAAGAAGAGATCAGGTCACAACTGGATTCGGCTAGAAAAGAAGGGCAGAAAATCATTGCCCAGGCTGAAGAGATAGGCAATAAACTAAAGGCCGAAGCCAAGGAGGAAGCACGTAAAGAAGCAGAAGCGCTTATTGCCAAAGCTAAGACCGAAATGCAGATACAGCGCGATAAAGATATTAACGAACTACGCGAACAGTTTGCGGATATAGCGATTTCGGCCGCGGAAAAAGTAATCGATACTACCCTGGATAAGAAAAAGCACCAGGAGCTCATCGAAGAAACCCTGGATAAAAGCTCTTTGTTCAAATGAAATTAAAGGTTAATTGTTAATGTCAGCATCGATTTCGAGTAAACGTTACGCTCAAGCTGCCTTTCAAATAGCAAAGGGCAGGAAAGAACTGGATAAATGGAAATCAAATTTGTCCAGGATTGCGTTGCTTATGCAAGACTCCGAATTTGCCGATATTATCCAGAATCCCAAAATGCCCTTTGACTTAAAATCCAAATATACGGAGGAAAAACTCAAGGGGATCGATTCCCTGGCTCTTAACCTGGCTTTTTTACTAATACATAAGAATAAAATGGATCTCATCGATCAAATTGCAGAAGAGTATGGACGTGAAGTAGATGAATACCACGGAATTAAGCGAGCAGATGTAATCTCCGCTATTTCAATGGACGATGAGCATAAGAAAAAACTCGGCCGGCAACTTGAAGATCTTACAGGAAGTAAACTCAGTATTAAATTCGAAATCGATCCTGCAATCGTGGGAGGATTCGTAGCCAAGATCGATGGCAAACTTATAGACGGCAGCGTTAGAAATAAACTCAAAACACTCAAGGATAGTATGTCAGGAATTAACAAATAGAATCCCAAAAGGGGGGCTAGTAACGTGACAACAAAAGGACGGGATATTGTTACCGTAATTAAAGAACAAATAGAGAATTTCGGCACCAGTTTAACCATGGTCGACATCGGCTCGGTGATCGAAGTAGGCGACGGTATCGCTCGAATTCACGGTCTGAGAGGAGCCAAATATAACGAATTACTGGAGTTCCCGAACGGTATTATGGGTCTGGCTTTAAATCTGGAAGAGGACAATGTCGCCGCAGTTATTCTCGGCAACTACGACCAGGTCAAAGAAGGAGACGAAGTTCGCTGTACAGGAAGAGTTGTCGAAGTGGCTGTTGGGGATGAACTCATCGGAAGAGTCGTCTCCCCTCTTGGAGAACCATTAGACGGACTCGGTCCGATTAAAACCAAAAAAACAAGACCCGTTGAAAGAGTAGCCCCTAATGTTGTTATGAGGCAATCGGTGAATACGCCGGTACATACGGGTATTAAAATTGTCGACAGTTTAATTCCCATCGGCAGAGGTCAGCGCGAACTTATAATAGGCGATAGATCGATAGGAAAATCCGCTATTGCGATCGATACGATTATCAGCCAGAAAGGGAAAAATCTTATCTGCATTTATGTAGCCATAGGGCAAAAAACAGCTAAAGTAGCACAGGTAATAGATACGCTGAACAAATACGGCGCTATGGAACATACTGTAGTGGTAACAGCCAATGCCGCTGATCCGGCTCCGCTGCAATACCTCGCTCCCTATGCCGGATGCGCTATAGGTGAAGAATTTATGGAGCAGGGTAAAGACGCTCTGGTAGTCTATGACGACCTGACCAAGCATGCCTGGGCATACAGACAGATATCGTTGATACTCAGAAGGCCGCCGGGACGAGAAGCCTATCCAGGGGATGTTTTTTACTTACACAGCCGTCTGCTGGAGCGTGCCGCCAAGTTATCCAAGGAATACG
>CAZEAR010000034.1:12442-14957 GCA_964510365.1 uncultured Dehalococcoidales bacterium
AAGCAGGCTTATCCGTATCCAGAGTGGGAGGCAAGGCTCAAACCAAAGCTATGCGACAGGTCGCAGGACAGTTGAGATTGACCATGGCCCAATACCGTGAACTGGCTACCTTTGCACAGTTCGGCACGGCAGACCTGGATAAAGCTACCAGAGCCCAGCTCGAACTCGGTCAGCGTGTTACAGAGGTATTAAAGCAAAATCAGTATAATCCGATGTCATTAAGCAAAGAAGTAACAATCCTTTATGCCGTTAATAAAGGGTTCTTAGATGATGTACCGGTAGAAAAAATTGCCGAATTTGAAAGTAATTTTCACAAGTTCATGGAATCAAATCATCCCGAAATATTCAAGCAAATTGAAACAGATAAGGAATTCAAGCCGGAAACTGAAGATAAGCTGAAATCAGCCATATCGGAATTCAAGCAGAGTATAGGTATTTCAAAGGAAGCAGATGATTAGTCCCAGAATCATACGCAGGCGAATACGCAGCATACAAAGCACGGCAAAAATTACCAGGGCTATGGAGATGATTGCAACCGCCAAGATGAAACGAGCTCAAGAGCAAGCTGTAATGGGCAGGCCTTACGATGAAAAAATAGCTCAGTTAATTTCCCATCTCGCCGTTGAATCCGAGAGCGAGTCTCTTCATCCTTTACTGGAAAAAAGAGAGACTATTAATAATATTTGTATCATTCATATAACTTCCGACAAAGGGCTATGCGGCGGACTTAATTCCAATATGAACCGTATGATCGCTAATTTTATACTACAGCAGAACAAGCCGGTCACCTGCATCGCTATTGGAGCTAGAGGACGCGATTACATTATTCGTTCCCATTTGCAATTGAAAGCAGAATTTACCGGGATAAGCGATCGTCCTGCCATGATAGATACGCTGCCCATTTCCCGTATTATTATCGATGACTATACTGCCGGTAACCTCGACCTGGTATATCTGGCATTTAATAAATTTATCAGCACTATGCAGCAGGAACCGACCATAGAACCCCTGCTACCTGTTGAACCAGCCATACTGGATAAAACCGAAACTACCGAATATATTTATGAACCCGATCCCAGGTCGGTACTTGACGGACTGCTGCCAAGATATGTCGAGATGAAGGTTTACCATGCAATACTGGAAGCTATAGCCAGTGAACATTCGGCACGTATGATCGCAATGCGTAATGCCACGGATAACGCTAATGATATAATCGAACATTTAACACTGACATTAAACAAAGCACGACAAGAAATGATCACCACGGAACTGCTTGATATTACCGGTGGTGTAGAGGTCTTACAATAGAGGAGGTCTATTTTGGCAAAAGGTAAAGTAGCTCAAATAATCGGAACAGTGGTCGATATCGAGTTCCCTCAAGAAGAATTGCCAAGTATTTATAACGCAGTTGAGATAAATCAGGACCACAACAAAATAATCCTTGAAGTCGAGCAGCACATAGGGAATAACTATGTCCGCTGCCTGGCTTTAAGTCCCACAGACGGTCTGGAAAGGGGCATTGAAGCAATCGATACCGGTTCACCGGTACGTGTGCCGGTTGGTAAAGCCACCCTGGGCCGACTGTTTAACGTTTTCGGTGAACCCCTGGACGACCTCGGCCCGGTCAAAAGCAAAGAACATATGCCGATACACCACGAGCCGCCCCACCTCGACGAACAGGAAACAACTCCTCAGATGCTTGAGACGGGCCTTAAGGTAATCGACCTGATAACGCCGTTTACCAGAGGAGGGAAAATCGGTGCCTACGGCGGCGCAGGTGTGGGGAAAACGGTAATTATAATGGAACTGATACATAACATAGCCAGCGAGCATGGCGGATTTTCCGTATTTGCCGGTGTCGGTGAAAGGTCCAGGGAAGGCAATGACCTCTGGGTCGAAATGAAAGAATCCGGAGTTTTAGATAAAACCATGCTGGTATTCGGCCAGATGAATGAGCCGCCGGGAGTGCGCGCCAGGATAGGTTTAACAGGTATCACTATGGCCGAATATTTCCGTGACAAGGAAGGACAGGATGTGCTCCTGTTTATCGATAATATCTACCGCCATATTCTGGCCAATATGGAAGTATCGGCACTGCTGGGAAGGATGCCATCGGCAGTCGGCTACCAGCCTACGCTTTCTACGGATGTCGGAGAGCTGGAAGAGAGGATAACTTCCACCAAGAAAGGGTCCATCACTTCTTTCCAGGCTATTTATGTGCCTGCGGACGATTATACCGATCCCGGAATCGTAACCACTTTCGGACACCTGGACGGAGTCATATCACTGGACCGCTCCATTTCGGAACTGGGGATATATCCGGCAGTGGAACCTCTAACGTCTACCTCACGTATACTGGACCCGCAGATTGTCGGTGAGGACCACTATCAGACTGCCCGCGGCGTACAAAAGGTGCTGCAACGATACAAGGACCTGCAGGATGTCATAGCCATACTGGGTATGGAAGAATTAAGCGAAGAGGATAAACTTACCGTAGCCAGGGCCAGACGTATTC
>CAZEAR010000035.1:0-14863 GCA_964510365.1 uncultured Dehalococcoidales bacterium
GGCAAAGAGACTCTGGTCGATCTCGACTGGGGACGAGGTCTTGAGACAATGAACCCCCTCGGGCTTCCTACACCACCAGTCAGGCCAATAGCCGGAGGATTCATTGCTATTCTGGCAGACGGTTGCCATCCCAAGATTGCTAGGTATGCTGAGTCGGGAGATGGCTGGAAGAAGACATTGCTTGAAGGCAATCACCAGGGTAACATCTTCTACATAGAGGTCGCCATCGATGGTAAGACTGTTTGTTACGATCATTCTACTGCAAGCAAACCACCTCAGATTTATACGGCTCAGCTAGATGATTATTCAATCAAAGAGCCAAGGGCTGTTACCAGACTTAACCCTGGTTTCAAGGATAAGGTATTCTCTCGAAGCGAGGCCATAGTATGGATAGGCGCCGATGGTGAGCCGGTTGAAGGTATGCTTTTTTATCCCGAAGGGTACGATCCTAGCAAAAGGTATCCATTAATGCTCGTCATACACGGAGGACCGTATGAATGCGACAAGGACCGCTGGCAGACATATCAATGGATTGACCCTTATCATATCCTGTCTCAAAAAGGTGCCTTTGTATTAGCTCCCAACTATCACGGCAGCTCGTCCTATGGGAATACTAGTGAGGATTTCGCCAGTTCAATAAATAACGGCAGATTTTATGAACTAGTCATAGAAGACATCGAAAGGGCTATTGGGGGATTGGTGGTTCTCGGCATGGTTGATGAAGACCGGCTGGGCACGATGGGATGGTCTGGCGGTTCGATAATATCAAATGCACTCATTGCTAGAGACCAAAGGTTCAAGGTTGCATCCTGTGGTGCTGGGGGTGGGGAGTGGGTCTCCGAATGGGCACAGGCAATTTTCGGTAATATACTTGTCACCTCTCTTCTCGGCTACGACCCGATTGAGAACCCAGACGTCTACAAAGACCCCTCCAAAGCACCGTTTTATGACGCCAAGAACGTAAAGACACCGGTGATCATGTTCCAACCTGCAGAGGACGTGAATGTGGTGCCCTCTATGACCTGGGTGACTTATCGCAGTATACAGAAGCATGGGAGCGCTCCAGTGGAACTCTTTGTATTCCCTGGGGAGGGACACGTTATGGAGAGAATTACGCACCAACGACGCAAAATGGTCGAGGAGCAGAAATGGTTTGACAAATACTATTTCGACCAGTGAGACAAAGACATTACCTCGACCGTGAAAAACGACAGGGGTTTTAATACTTCCAATGGCAGTATAGGTACGTGTATTTCCCGCTTTTCCCCCGAGATGTTTGCCAGGAACACCTGAGAAGACGAAAACCCAGGTTGTAAAGGCAGATTAGTCGCTAGAGAAAAATAAAGTAAGATTACTGGGGACTTTTTGCGCTTTTTTATTGCTTGGCGTGAATAAAGCATTAAAATAGGTTAGCTATCCTAGCGGGCTGTACAATACGTCAGTTTGTATATCGAGTCATCCCTGTCTAACCAAAGTTATATTTCGCAGAAACATGCTCCTAGCCTATATTCACATCCGTCCACAAGATTATTTAATAGTCCAGTCTATAGATATACAGCCCTATAGTATATAATGGAAACGAGGAGATCATGAAGAGCAGGCGTTTAGAGCTTATCGTTTTCCACGATGAGCGAGTAATACCCAAAAAATGGTTATATCATGGCTATATCCTTTGTGAACCTGAGAATATGTGCAGCTTACAGGATCAGTTAAAAAGAATGAAAAGTAAGGCAAAATGCGGTTCTGATAAACGCATCCACTTTAGTGATATAACTTCGCACAGTACTGGTAGTTCTAGAACCAGAACAGCCATTTCCTAATGACGAAAAATACTTATTTGATTATAATGACATATTTTCTTTCATGATTAGACCAATAACAAAAGAATTGGCTAAGAAGCATTTAGAAGAAAAACAAAACCGTGAAGGCATTCTCAAACCCAACTTAATTAAAAAGAAGTTAATTGAACTGCAACAGCGTGTTCACATACTGATCGTAGAACAATTTGATTTAGAAATAAAGTGCTATGAGGCTGGCTACAAGATTGTTATTTAAAAACTAGTTCATGCCTTATAATTGATCCAAATGTACAATTGAGTCCTTTGATAATTTAAAAACACTCAACTACTTTAATAGTGAAATTAACGTTCTTTGATCCAATTTATCAGATCTTCTTTAAAAATACCCGTTTCTTGACGATTTTATGAGAGGGTAAACCTTCTTTCATCAACTTATAGACAGTCTGGTGACTAATACCTAAAAACTCTTGCGCTTCCATAATTGTAAAGAAAATTCCATCAACTTCTTTGTCATCTGCCTTAACATTATACGACGTTTCCCTTCCGAACCCAATAGGGCAACGATCAAATCTTTTATTGGCAAGTCATCAAGGTTAATTGGTTTTGTATCTACCCATCCCCCTACCCCCTTCCCTTCAAAGGGAAGGGGTAATTTTGTTTCGAAGGGGCAAGCCCCTTCGAGCTTCCCTGTATCAGATATAGATATAGAATGGTTATCTGTGAGGGGGACGTTATGTAAACTGATGACATGGTGGGCGGTACTGGACTCGAACCAGTGACCTCTGCGATGTCAACGCAACGCTCTAACCAACTGAGCTAACCGCCCGTTTGTTGACGCATTTTAGCAACGCTGCAGATTGCAGTCAAGCACAGATATATATCAGCAAAGAAGATGGAAAACTTTTTCTATCCGGGTCCTTCGGGGAGAGAGATATGTGGATTAATTCTACATAAAATGAAATTGATTACGCGGGTCTATTATTTGGTCTTCGGAGATCTCAGGCTCAAGTTTTACGGGGAAATCAGCTTTTACCGGCTACTTTTATATTGCTGGTTAACATTATCTGTACATCGCTGCCGCATTTAGGACAGGTAACATCGATAGTAACAGGCTGCTTCATTATTCGCTCTACCAGTGCCGTAACCACTGAATCTATATTATCCAGACGTTGATCTAACATTTCCAATCTCTTTTCTATCTGCTCCATAAACTCAACCCTTTTTGTAATTTAAATAAGACCTCAAACTATACGCGAATTAATCGTGCGAGTACTACAACAGGCCATAATAAAGGCCCGCACTACATGTAACAGAAATTAAAGGCTCTTTTCGGCAACTCCCATAGCACCTAATTCGGCCTTATCCGTCTTGATATGGTTATCTACCTGTTCACTTACGATACTTTCAAGGTGTGTTCGAAAAGCCTCTTTAGCTGCCGGTGATGATCGCACAGCTTCTTTAGCCCGCTGCCATTCTTCTCTGGTTAATTCCGCAGTCCGCTCGGTGCTTATGGGGAACTCTTCATCCATAAGTGCTTCCACTCTATCCAGTGTACGGCTCATAACTGCCCTTTTTAAACGTTCAAAAGAAAGCAACTCCTGCTCTGAGTACGGTTGTGGCGACCATTTTTCATCTGACATATGACAACCTCCAGCCTTGACCTTCTTATTAATGATTATAATATGATGCAGCAAACTGTATGTCAAGCTTATTAATTAACCATCAGCAGAGTAAATTATCACCTTGCCGCAATACACTCTAAAAATATTCATATCGATTATTTTGCCGTATTCTCAACCCGACGAATAGTAAAGTCTCCGGCTCAAAAGATATTGTTAGTCTATGGGGAATAATGTGTTTCATTTTCATTTGATATGACGGTATAATGGTAACTGAGAATAGTCAATACCGTTAAACAGTTGATAAATTACGACTTACCGTGAATTGACCGGTATAAGTTATGTATGTTATTCTGCCGTTTACGTTGATTCCAGATTAAATAAATCGATTTCAAGGGTAAACAAGAAAAAAACGACTGTTTAATATAAAACAAATCATTTAAAAGACGGGAGATTTATCAATTGGACTCATTTGACAAAGATTGGCAGCGATGGTTCCCAACGGAAAAAAAAGATAAACCAGTGAAGTCCAGTAATAAGGGCTGTGCTTTATCAAGCGTATTATACATAATTATCGGAATAATAATAGCATTTATAGTTCTGAATATATCCAAAGGGTTATATACAGAATGGCTCTGGTTCGATAGTCTAAATTACAGCACTGTATTCTCCACCATTCTTCAAACAAAAATAGCAATCTTTTTCATTGCGGCAATTATTTTTGGTGCCTTCTTCTCAGGCAATATATTCCTCGCTATGCGACTGTCACCTAAAACCGAAGCGAATTCCTTCGTCCCCTGGGAGATCGTTAATCGATCGGAGAGAGCTTTTAAGCTGGGTATTATCATCGGGACAATAATACTCAGTTTAATATTCGGTCTGGTAGCACAGGCTAAATGGCTGGTTTTTCTCCAATTCACAAATGCACAGCCATTCGGGCTCACCGATCCGGTATTCGATAAGGAAATCAGTTTCTATGTCTTCTCCTTACCGTTCTTAGACTTCGCCAGAAGCTGGCTTATGGCTATGTTCATACTGACTTTCTTAGGAAGCTGCGGGATATATCTTTTCAGCTATTTAATACAAAGGCTTAAATTCGATCTTTCCGGGACTGTGTTGGCACATACCGGCAGTCTACTTTCCTGCATATTGATCCTTTTCGCCTGGGGTTACTGGCTCGGCATCTGGGAACTGGTCTTCTCAACACGAGGCGCTGTCTTTGGAGCAGGCTATGCGGATTTACATGCCCAACTGCCGGCGCAGTGGATACTTTTGGCAATCGTAATTATATGTGTATTAATTCTAATCTTTTCAATAATACGCCGCGGATTTAGATTGCCTCTCTATGCTATCGGTGGATGGGTAGTTGCCGCAATTGTAATCGGACTGATTTTCCCGGCAATAGTACAGCGCTTTCAAGTGCAACCAAATGAATTAGCTCTGGAAACCCCTTATATAGGATATAATATCGAATATACTCGAAGAGCATTCGGGCTGGACCTGGTCGAGGAACAATCATTCCCTGCTGAAGATAAACCAACTGCAGAAGACCTGGAGCAAAATGCGGTTACAATACGCAATATCAGACTCTGGGACCACCGTCCGCTAAAGGACACTTATAATCAAATACAATCGATTCGCCTTTACTACGATTTTAACGATGTCGATGTTGACCGATACCAAATTGACGGCGATTACAGGCAGGTAATGTTATCGGCACGCGAACTATCGGCCGAGAAATTAACTCAGCAGGCACAAACATGGGTCAATCGCCAGCTTCAGTTCACCCATGGTTACGGCGTTGTTCTAAGTCCCGTCAACGAAATCAGCACTGAAGGTCTACCTATACTTTTGATAAAAGACATTCCTCCGGAGGGAAGTATCCAAATAGACCAGCCGCAGATATATTACGGAGAAAAAACCAATAATTACGTAATCGTTAAAACCAATACTCAGGAATTCGATTATCCTATGGGAGACCAGAATGTCTACGGCCACTATGAAAGCAATAAAGGAGTAAACCTGGACAGCTTCCTTAAGCGATTGGTATATGCCTGGCAATTCGGCGACCTGAATATACTCATCAGTAACGAACTGACCCCGCAAAGCAAGATACTCTATTATCGCAATATCCAGGAAAGAGTCAGACAGCTAGCGCCGTTTTTACAGCTGGACAGCGATCCCTATATCGTTGTAAGCGAAGGAAAATTATTCTGGATACAAGACGCATATACTACCACTGACCGCTATCCTTACTCGGAACCGATCAGGACCACCGGTATCAACTATATTCGTAATAGCGTTAAAATCGTTATAGATGCCTACAACGGTGATGTAACTTTCTACATCAATGATCCGGACGATGCTTTAATAAAAACATACAAGGAAATATTTCCAACACTTTTTAAATCGGCCAGCCAAATGCCGGAATCGATACGAGAACATTTACGCTATCCCGAGGGTCTGTTTCAAATACAAGCTTCTGCATACAGGAGCTACCACATGCGCGATCCCCGCGTATTCTATAACAAGGAAGACCTGTGGGCCATACCAAAAGAGATATACTCCGAAACAGAACAGCCGATAGAACCGTACTATGTCATAATGCGCTTACCCGGTGAGGAGGCAGAAGAATTTCTGCTTATGCTGCCTTTTACGCCGGTCAATAAGAATAATACCATCGGCTGGCTGGCAGCGCGCTGCGATGGAGATAACTACGGCAAACTGTTAGCCTACTTTTTCTCCAAAGAGCGACTGGTATACGGCCCCAGCCAGATCGAGAACCGCATTCAGCAGGATACTACAATAACCGAACAGTTTGCCCTGTGGGGGCGAGGCGGTTCACGGGTTATTCGAGGCAATCTTCTATTCATTCCTTTAGGTAACTCCAAGCTATATGTCGAGCCGGTATTTCTTCAAGCAGAAGCCGGCGGGCTGCCCGAGCTTAAAAGAGTTATCGTTGCCGCCGGCGATCAGATAGCTATGGAGCCCACGCTTGAGGAAAGCATCAATGCTATCTACGGAAGCAAAGAACACCCTGCTGAAACCAAGCCCCCTGCGGTACCGGAAAAACCGGGGGTAAAGCCACCCACTCCAACCACCCCCGAACAGCCGGTGGAACCCAAAACCGATTCATACAGTTTAATCAAGGCAGCACAGGAACATTATGAAAAAGCCCAGCAGTATCTCAAGGAAGGCAACTGGGCAGGATATGGGGAAGAGCTACAGGCGTTGAAGTCAGTCCTGGACCAGCTGGCCAAGCTCGCTGCAAAGGAACAACAATAAAATAATCGAGGAAATTGATGCTATGGCTAAAACCTTACTAATCGTCGCAATTACAGGCGCCACAGGTTCCGTTTACGGCATAAGAATGCTTCAGGTTTTATCAGGTCTCAATAATATCGAGACGCATCTTATTATGTCCAAAGCGGGGAAAATAAACATCGAATATGAAACGGACTGGAAGTTAGAAGATATAGAAGCCCTGGCAGATTTCCACTATGATGTCGATGATATAGGCGCCAGATTGTCCAGCGGGTCATTTAAACGATATGCCATGATTATCGCCCCCTGCACCGTAAAAACGATGTCGGCTGTTGCCCATTCTTATACCGATAATCTCATAATCCGTGCCGCGGATGTTACCCTCAAAGAGAAAAGGAAACTGGTGCTGCTTATAAGAGAAACACCACTTCATATAGGTCATATTAAGAATATGGAAAGACTGGCAGAGATGGGCGCTATTATCATGCCGCCGGTCCCTGCATTCTATCATAAGCCGACCACAATTGAGGGAATCATCGATCAAACCATAGGGAAGACGCTGGATATCCTCGATATAGAGCATAACCTGTACAATAGATGGCCGGGACTTCACCAGAGTTAAGAAAAAATATAAAAAAATGGAATTTTACGATTCGACCACCGGTGAGGGAAACGTATCGGTAAAAATCTCAGCCTGTGTGATGGGTGAGGAACTGGTGGTATTTATTTACAATAAAAATGCCCATTTAGGGGCCGTAGCTGTAAGCGAATACGATTCGAATAATAACAGAGCTTCAACATCTTTGATCACCAGACCGGGCCATAAAGACGACGCCGTGGCTCAGAGAGCTGCCTATTTATTAAGCAACCATACTAAAAAAGCCGCATGTGTAATTGCCGGCATCCATATCGATAACATTACCACTGTCGAAATAGAACAGCTGGTAGAAAACAGTAATAAACTGGTCGAAGATTTCATCAGTAAGGGATGCAAAATACCCTAGAACGGCCGACCCTTTTTGTCTCCCGCCGGCAGTATCTCCCGTAACATACCGATCAATCCTATTCCTCGTCCTTGGTGAAATTTTGTGACTGTAAATAATAGCCCTCTTTAGTATCGATATCAGCCGTGGTGCCGTAACAATCAACGTCGATCTCGGCAACATCATCCAGGTTCATATTTATTATCTCTTTCCCTCCGACATCACCTTCCAGGTTCATTAATGCTTCTTTATATTTTGAACTGAATAACACCGGGTGTCCCCATTCACCTTTATAGCGCGGTACAATAATCCCCTTTTTCTGATTGCCGAACGCCTCAATTAAACAGTCGATAGTACGGCTGTCAATAAACGGCTGGTCTGCCAGGGCAATCATGATACCCTGAGATCCGGCAGCCATCCGATCGATTCCGGCTTTTATAGACGTGCTCATCCCTTTTGAATAATCCGTGTTCAGGGCTATTTTGACTGTCCTGGCACCGATTACCGAGACCAGGTCATCAGATTGATGCCCGACCACAAGAATCACCTCCATAGCACTGGAGCCGAGGTAATTGTCGATTGTCTTTTCGATAATGGTACTGTCACCGAGAGGCAATAACTGTTTCGATTGGCCCATGCGTTTAGATTCGCCGGCAGCCAGCACGATCACAGATATCAAGGGAGACTTTGCTTTCATCGGCATTTAATATTGAGAAGAATATTTTATTTCCGGTCTAATTCCAGCAGAGTTCTTTTAACCAGGGTCTCGGATACATTGACTTTCCAGCTATTCATCGACAATGGTTTTGCACACTTCACAAGTTCGCTGCCGGCTCTCTTCGCCAATTCACCGGTTATTCTTTTCCCGTGAAGTATCTCTTCTACTCGACGATCTGTATAGGGGCTAATATAAACTCCGCCGATAGCTATCCTGGTAGTCCGGTTATTGGTTGTACAGGCTACACTTACCAGGGGATGGTCAAGGCTCCTCCTGATGCTGAATTTGGAATATTTCATCCTGGTACCCGATAGGGGCACCGGAACCTGTATCTCTTTGATGACTTCATCTTCTTTCAATACAGTACCGGGATAAGAAGCCGTATAAAATTCATTCAGAGGTATAGATCTTTCACCGGTCAATATCGATGCTTCCAGAGCAACCAATGCAACGGCGATATCGGACTGACATACAGCGCAGCACTCACTTTCTTCAGGTGATTCAAATATGCTAAACATCCAGCGATTATCACCAACCCTGGCAGGGCAGCCGCTGCCACGTTTCCTCGAACAGTGAAAAAAGTCTTTACCAGCGCGATAGTACCAGCAATTAACATCCTGACAAACGGCGCCGGCTATAGTAGCCATATTCCTTATCTGCGGCGAGCCGACAACACCGGCAGCTTCAGCAAGAACGCTGTATTTAGTCTTGATTAGCCCCGATTCCGCTAATTCAGAGAGCAGTGTTAATGCCCCCATCTTCAAAAAACCTTCCTCCTCTTTTATGTAAGCCAGGCCGGGTATAGTTTTTATATTCACCAGGACATCAGGCAGTTCCGGAATATATTTCTGTCTGAGCAAACGCAATATGTCGGTACCACCACCGATCACCTTAGCCCTTTTATCCTTATATGCTCGAAGCAAATTACCGGCCTCATCTACAGTTCGTGCATCAACATGCCCTATTATCTCAAGATCATCTCGAATACTATCCAGAAGCTGCTCCCATTTGCCGAAATCCTCATCATCTTTTTTCCCCTGCACCTTCAATATTAATTCTGTTATCTGATCCATCATAACATCACCTCAATTAATCCTGATTCTATGGTTTTATCAAGCTGCAGTAGCAACTTTTTTCAGCGCCCGGCTTACCAGAACTTTGACCATCTCGCTTCGGTATCCGGCAGAACAACGTATATCCGAAATCGGGGCCGCTATCTTAGCGGCAGCCTTAGCTGCTTCCTCTATCAATCCGCTATCAACGACCTTGCCTTTTAGTAACTCCTCGGCTTTACCAGCCCTTACTGGAGTGGAAGCCACAGCGCCGAGAACAATTTTCACATCTTCGATAACGGCATTATTTGAATCCATGGTGACTATCACAGCTACGCCGGTAAAAGCAATGCTAACCGCTTCTCTCCTGGCTATTTTCAGATAAACACCTCTCGTATTCGGCGGCATTGCCGGTACCTGAATCTCAACGAGTATCTCGGTATTATCAATTCCAGTCTCCCCGGGGCCGACGAAAAACTCATCTATGTTTATAATCCGTTCCCCCCCTGTATAAATAGTCCTGAGCTTTGCCCCCAGACCTATCATAACCGGCGCCATATCGGCTGACGGTGCAGCCCGGCAAATATTTCCGATAACAGTAGCCATATTCCTGATCTGAGGAGAACCCATCTGACGGGCAGCATCAGCGAGTACAGGAAAACTCTCCTTGACGACAGGCGAGCTCTCCAAATCTTGAATAGTAGCTAAAGCCCCTATGGATAAACTCCCTCCATCATAGCGGATATAATTAAGCTCCGGAATCGAGTCCAGATTTATAACATATTCCGGCATAATCTCCCTGTTTTTCAGCGAAATCAGCAGATCGGTCCCGCCTGCAATCAGCCTGGCGTTGCCCTTATGTTCCGAAAGCAGCAAGCAAGCTTCCTGTATATTATCGGGATTCAAATATTTAAATGACGGCATCTTAATCATTGCATTTAATCCTCCCTAACGCGTTCAGGACAAGGTCCGGTGTGAAAGG
This sequence comes from uncultured Dehalococcoidales bacterium, assembly GCA_964510365.1. Classification (GTDB taxonomy): domain Bacteria; phylum Chloroflexota; class Dehalococcoidia; order GIF9; family UBA5629; genus CAZEAR01. The sequence goes on from CAZEAR010000035.1 coordinate 10,418, forward strand.
CAACTTGTTTAACCTGACTCCGATGGCATTATAGACTGCGCTTGATATCGATGCATGGGGACATATCGCCGGTGTCTCCCCGAGGGCCTTTATTCCCAGCGGCCCGACCGGGTCCAAGATAGCTGCAAATATAGCTTCCATAGGCGGAGCATCCATCGAAGTCGGTATCCAGTAGTCTACCAGCGCAGGATTCAGGGCTTTCCCTGTTGCAGGATCGAAGACGATCTCCTCCATCAAACCGTAACCGACACTAAGCATTGTGCCGCCGAATATCTGATTTTCACATATTTCAGGATTTACCACACGCCCGATATCGTGGCCGCATATCAGTTTTAATACCTCAATTTTGCCTGTTTCAGTATCGACTTCGACATCGGAAAATACCACCATGGTCACATAAGCTGTCGGACCCGCCATCGGTATATCATGCCTCTGGGCTCTACCGATAATCATGGGAGTTACCGGCGGCCCCGGAGGTCCGATAACGTCTCTAACGGCAGCCCGCCGCTGCGGGTCCTTCTTAACAAAAACAAAGCTATCCCTGATATCCAGGTCATCCCACGAAGGCACATCTTTTTTCAAAATATCGGGGCTCCAGTCCGCCTGATGGGCTAACTGTAATATCTGCATCCTGGCGTCCATTGCCGCTACTTTTACTGCTGATCCGCCTATGTGCATGGATATACTGGCACCGGTCATCGGAGCATATGGGACCGTATCGGTATCGATATCTTTGATAACATGGACATCTTCAACTTTAAGTCCGAGAACCTCGGCACAGATTTGAGCAAATGTAGTTTTGCTACCGGTACCGAGTTCGGTAAATCCGATAGATACCTGAGCCGTACCATCGGGATTCAAGCTCACCGTGGACCCCACCGTTAAAGGAGGGATACCGCTTACATGAAGGGCTGCCGCAACACCTACGCCCTTCTTTTTAGGCCCGTTAACTTCATAGGGAAAACCGACTCCGTTCCATTTTTTATACCAGTCTATGGCTTCAGCACCTCTATCAAATAGCTGATCTAATGCTTCGCTGCTCAAGGTCAGATCAGGCCGGCCATCACAGCGCCGGGGATCTCCGGCCCGGATATGGTTCCTCTTCCAGATGACTATCGGATCGAGTCCCAGTTTTTCTGCCATCTCATCCACCGCCTGGCAATATGCCCAGGCCTGAGGGACATCTCCCACGCCCCTAATACAACCCGAGCTGAATAAATTGGTGTTGGCGGCATATCCTTCATATTTAACACTGGCATGTGGGAAAATATCATGCATGGTCCCATAAGAAGTGCTCTTGAACCCATAGGCCCCGTTATCCTGCACCTGGTTAAATTCCAGCGCCGTAATTTCGCCGTCTTTTTTGGCGCCCATTTTAAAGCGCATTATATCCAGAGGCCTTCTCTTATATATACCGAATTCTTCCAGGGTCATTTTATATATTACGGGTCTCCCCGATTTTTTAGCCAGCAGCGCGGCTATTTCATAAAACCTCTGGGCTGAATTCATCATTCCAAAGCTGCAGGATAAAGGAGGAGTAATAATTCTTACTTTATTTTCCGGGATGCCCATCGCATGGCATAAGGCAGAGCGGATCTCGAAAGGACACTGATGTGAGATTGTGATGGTTAATTCATCCCCGTCCCATTCCGCGATACATGCCGGAGGGAAAATCCCTCCATAAACGCTCTGCGTCCTTAATTCACGCTCAATTACTGTGTCAGCCTCGGCAAAGCCGCGTTCAATATCACCCCACTCCTGATACGATTCAAAAGTACCGGGGTCGGGTGGAGTGGCAATCTTATTGGTACCCCGTCCGCTGACATCGGGAGCGCCGGGCTCCAGAGCTTTTTCGATATCAAATACGGCGGGTAGAATCTCATAGTCAACATTGATCAAATCGAGGGCCTCAAGAGCATGACTCTCGGTCTCCGCTGCTACGGCAGCAACTTCGTCGCCGATAAAGCGTACCCTGTCTTCAAGAATACGTCCTTTAAAATTGAAAATGGCGCACATTATCTCACCGGGGGGCACATCTTTATATGTTAACACTGCACCCACTCCGTCATGGTCTTCAGCAGCCCTGGTATCGATGCTTTTAATCCTGGCATGGGCATGAGGGCTTCTTAAAATTTTCATCCATAATGCGTCCTGCCGTCTGCGATCAGGGACAAATTTTTCATTACCGGTAACTCTGGACTCGGCTCCCCTTAGCGGAATGCTTTTCCCGACTACGCTGGTATCTTTATACATTTTTAGCCTCCCTCCGCATTACCGATGCACTTTCCATTATGGCCTTATTTATCTTCACATAGCCGGTACATCTGCATAAAGTACCCGATATAGCTCTTTTGATATCCTCTTCATCAGGATCCGGATTGGATTTCAGCAAAGCATATGCGTTTAAAACCATGGCCGGTGTACAGTGCCCGCAGGCAATGGCATGATTGTCAACGAAAGCCTGCTGAACCGGATGCAGCTTATCACCCTTAGCCAGACCCTCTATTGTGATTATCTTTTTACCTTCGCATTCAACAGCAAGCATCAGACAGGAAAGCACCGGCTTCTCATTGATTAAAACGGTACAATTCCCGCATTCTCCGTTTCCACATACATGCTTTGTTCCGGTTAATCCCAACACCTCCCTGAGAACATGCAATAACGTCCACCGCGCTTCAACAGCGACATCAAATTCAACGTTATTTATGTTCAACTTGATCATGGTGGTGTCTACCGTTTTATCCATACTCAGCTCCTCCTTTCGACCAGGATATTCTATGTATGCAATTATGGTTTGTCAATGCATATTTTTATTTAAATATAAAAATATTTACCGTGCCTTAATATAAGACTCATGGATAAATTTTATATATATTTCTAATTTAATCTGGAGAATATATCACTTATCAATGATATAATTATCGGACGTAACCTCAAATACAATTTACAGGAGGTTTAACATGCCTTATAAAGATCTCAGAGAATTTTTAGACTTCCTCAGGAATAGAGGCGAGTTAAAAATATGCGACAGGGAAGTGGATACCAGAATAGAGATCGCCAAGGTTACCGATAAATCGTCTAAAACCGGCGGTCCTGCAATACTTTTTACCAATGTTAAAGGCTTTCAGACCAATGTTGTCACCGGCCTGTTCGGCACCATCGATAGAGGCTTCCTGATGATCGATTCCACCAAATATGATGGTTATAAAAAAATGGCCAGGGGGCTGGAAAAACTGATACCGCCGAAAGTTGTTAACGACGGTCCTTGTAAAGAGGTTATAAGGAAAGGAAGCGATGTGGATTTATATAAAATCCCCGTCCTTCGACATCATGAAAAAGACAGTCATCTATATATAACCACAGCTAATTGCCGGGTCAAAGACCCTGATACCGGAATATGCAACACCTCGATAAACAGAATCGCCGTACAGGAAAAAGACAGGCTGTCCATCCAGTCCAATCTACCTCATCAACTGGCTGTTATGGCCGGTAAATATCTGGAAAAGGGTAAGATTTGTCCCATAGCCATAGCAATTGGCCTTGATCCGGCATTGCTTATCGCCGCTGCCTGCGGTATACCTGCCGGCATCGATGAATACGAATTCGCCGGAGGAATGAGAGGGGCACCGGTAGAGCTGGTCAAATGCTCAACGATCGACATCGAGGTGCCGACCGTAGCGGAGCTTGTTATCGAAGGAGAAATCGTTCCCGGCACTGAAGACGGACCTGCAGGTAAGACCGAATACGCCGATGAGGGTGCATTCGGCGAGGTCAGCGGTTATTTCGGAGCGGAAACACGCTCGCCTGTTATACAGGTAAAGGCGATAACACACCGGAAGGACTATATCTACCACGGTTTCGGTACTGCCGAGCCTCCCTCCGAGCATCAGGTATTCGATGGCATCGGTATGCAGGCTGAAATTTTTATCGCCCTGAAAAACATAATACCGGTGGAACTTATCGGTTCGATATATGCAGTGAGCTGGTCGGCAGTAGTATCGATTAAGAAAAAACGTCCTGCACAAGCAAAACAAATCATCTACACCCTCCTTTCAAAAGCAAGTTTAAAAAGGGTGATAATTGTCGACGATGATATCGATGTATTTAATCCGGTAGAAGTGGACTGGGCTGTCCAGTTTAGGTCCGGCCCCGACGATTATGTAGTTACTACAGAGTTACCGGCCATCGAACTGGACCCCATGATCACCACTCCGCCAAACCTGCTTAAAAAGATAGGTATAGACGCTACGCTGCCATTGAGCGGCGACAAAAAAGGCAGAACCAAGATACTCATAGAACAGGGAACGGCCAGATATAAGGACTTAGATAAAATTAACCTGACCGATTATATCGGTGAATAAGTACTATGAAATATAAAGTCGGTATAGATATCGGAGGGACGTTTACCGATCTGGTCTGCATAGATGAGGAAGGGCGTATCAAAGT
>CAZEAR010000036.1:0-3616 GCA_964510365.1 uncultured Dehalococcoidales bacterium
ACTCCAGGTCAGGCTGTAGTCTTCTATGATGGCGATGTCGTCATAGGCGGGGGAACAATAAAAGAATTTTTCGATGCGACCTGATTCAAAATATTTGTACAAATAATAAAGTAGGTTATACTTATTTTTAATTAAAATATTGCATTATAAAGCAGGAGCAACAGTATGAATATCTTAATTGTAGATGATGACCCCGAAATAGTGGGATTTTTAAAACGAGGATTGATATTCGAGGGCTATACTGTAGATAGCGCGAAAGACGGCGTCGAAGCATTGGCCAAGGTCCGCGATAGAGAACCGGACCTGATTATACTGGATATTATGATGCCGGAACTTGATGGCATGGAAGTGTGTCAACGTTTGAGGCAGGCGAGCGATGTACCGGTATTAATGCTTACTGCTAAAGGCACCGTGGCTGACCGTGTAGCCGGGCTTGATAGCGGTGCTGATGATTATCTAATTAAACCGTTCGCTTTCGATGAACTACTGGCCAGGGTAAGGGCGTTACTTAGACGGCGACAGCCCAGGGAGGGAGAACTACTTCGGTTCTGTGATCTTTCAGTAAATACTGCCACCAGAGAAGTAATACGTGGAAATGACTCCATCGAGCTCACTGCTCAAGAATTTGATTTGCTCGAGCTTTTCATGCGCAATCCCCGCCAGGTGCTTAAGAGAGACCTGATCTATGAAAAAGTCTGGGGATATGACTTCGAGGGCGAATCCAATGTAATCGATGTCTATGTACGCTATTTAAGGTCAAAACTTGAGAAAGCTGGCAGACCTAAACTGATTTACACGGTACGTGGTGTCGGTTATGTGTTGAAGGAATAGTTAAATGCCGATTCGCTGGCGATTGACTTTATGGTTCGCACTGCTAGTTTGCGTTATCCTCGTCCTGGTGGGTTCACTGCTTCATGTATTAGTGCAGCGGTACCTTGACAATGAAGTGGACAATGATCTGAGGATTTATTCTGCCCGCGTACACGGTACTTTGAATCCTAAACGGATACCAGAACCGCTTGATTACGATATTATACATGCACAACTACCTGCCATAAATGAGTTCACATCTCCAGGGATTTACATACAGTTCATAGATAAAGACGCTAACGTTGTCATTAAATCAAATAACCTCGGCGATCGGGAATTGCCTATCAGCCGGTCGTTAATAAACGATGGATTCAACGGTAGAGTAGCTATAGAGACCGTATCAGCTGGTGAAGGGGCTAGAATACGTATTATTGTATCGCCGATGTATCTCACCGACGAAACAGTGCTTCTGGAAGTTGCCCAATCTCTAGAACCCATTGATGCTATTATGAGTCAGGTAAGATTGGCCCTTCTAATCAGTATTATACTGGCGCTGATACTGGTGGTTATCTCGGGGGCAGTGGTTATTAGGAGGGCGCTTTCACCTGTCAAACATATTACCACTACAGCCAGAAACATAGGAGCAAGTTCGGATTTAAGCCAGCGTGTCGGTTATACCGGACCTATGGATGAAATCGGGAAGTTAGGTATGACCTTCGATCAAATGATCGAGAAGCTGGATAGAGTTTTTCAATCCCAGAAATTCTTTGTAGCTGATGCTTCACATGAATTGAGGAGCCCTCTTACGGTTATAAAGGGCAATCTTGATTTAATTAAACGTAATCTGGGCGAAAAAGATCGAGCAGAAGCGTTGAGAGCTATAACTATAGAAACTGACCGGATGGTGAAAATAGTCGATGACCTGCTCATTCTGGCTGAAGTGGAGTCGGGGAATATAGAGCATCAGGAAGTCGTATCCCTAAAAAAAGTCCTTTCCAGTGAAGCGGAACGAGCAAGTCGACTTACCGGAAACCGGAAGATTATCATCGAGCAGCAGGAAGACCTTACTATAAAGGGGGATTCTCACAGGTTGAAACTACTGTTTTGGAATCTTATTGACAACGCCATCAAATATACGGATGATGGCGGTATTATCAGACTGTCGCTATACCGTGACAATGAATGGGCCTGCCTCGAGATTGCCGATACCGGAAAAGGAATTGAATCTTATCATCTTACCAATATTTTTGACCGTTTCTATCGCACTGATAAAGTTCGAACCCGGGCCCAGGGAAGAGGCATAGGCCTGGGACTGGCTATTGTAAAAGGGATCGCTGAGCAACACGGCGGAAAAGTGACGGTGAAGAGCGAACCCGGGAAAGGAAGTGTTTTTACCGTCTTTCTGAAACTTTAATATATTCCTAAGCTAATTTTAATGTTATTCTAATAAATTGCCTATATTCTGAATAATAACGTGAAATATTCAGGATATTTTATATACCGGAGTTCTGTTTGGCGGAGCACGGAACAAACCGCTGACCGGGGCTCTAAATTTTTAGATAATTTATTATTCGGCTTTAATTGATACCGGATATGCTTCTATTATAATTCTAAACCAAGGAGACCTTATGAAACTGTATCAGATAGTGCTTAAAGATATTTTTCGCAGGAAAAAGAGAGTACTTTATGCTGCGTTGGGTGTTGTTATCGGCACCATGACTGTGGTTGGCATATTAACGATTGCCGTTGCGGGACAAGCCAGGATTTATAAACAACTGGAAAAATACGGTCCAAACCTGACTGTAGTACCAGCAATAAGAAATCTGGATATGAAGCTGGGGGACCTGAGTCTTGGTACTGTGACGGTTGGAGAAAATTATATCCAACAGGATAATATACCACAGATCAGACAGATAACGGATAGCAATATAAGACAGCAGCTCAAAATTGAAGATGAAGGTAATATAGCAACTATCGCACCGAAGCTGTACCTTAATACAAAGGTCGAAGGCATGTCGGTTATGCTGGTCGGCATTATTCCTCAAGAGGAAACCTTGATCAAGACATGGTGGAGAATTAAAGAAGGAGATTTCCTTAAAGGTGGAGATGAGGTACTGCTTGGATCGGTTGCTGCTGATCTATTGAAACTTAGAACAGGAGATAAGTTTGTTATAAATGGTAACGAAATACATGTCGCCGGCGTCCTGGAAGAAGTGGGTTCATCTGATGATTATCAGCTATTTATTCCTCTGGATACACTGCAAAAGTCTTTTGATAAACAGGGACTGATTTCTTCCATCGATATTCGAGCTTTATGCAATGCGTGTCCTGTAGAAACGATTGCTGATGGCCTCAACCAGTCTATTCCCGGGATCAGGGCGGTTGCCGTTAAGCAGGTTGCTGCCAGTGAAATGGGCATGATGGAAAAAGTAAATACATTTATGCTGGCTTTAGCCGGAATAACGTTACTGGTGGGCTTGTTTGGCGTAATAAACACTATGGTGGCTTCAGTGCATGAGAGAATTAAAGATATCGGAATAATGAGGGCTGTAGGTGCATCACGCAATCAGATCATCAAGGTGTTTATCTACGAGTCCATTATCGTTGGAATTATTGGCGGTATCTTGGGCTATCTAGTTGGGACATTAATGGCATATGCTATCGGGCCGATAATCTTTGAAGGAACGAGTATAGCTTTTGTTCCATATTACCTACCCTTATCGTTAGCATTAGCCACTGTTATAGCTGTCGTTGCCAGTATATATCCCGCATTCCGTGCTACCAAAATCAAAGTTGCTGACTCGGT
>CAZEAR010000036.1:3626-8954 GCA_964510365.1 uncultured Dehalococcoidales bacterium
CTTTCAGGTCACTATGAACCAGGTAAGATTTAATAATATAAGGTTGGACATATGTTAGAAATTAAAAATATATCAAAGGTCTACGGTGAGGGCAGCTCAAAAGTAATTGCCTTGAATAACGTTTCTCAAAAGGTGAATAATGGCGAATTTATAGCTGTTATGGGACCATCCGGAAGCGGTAAGTCAACTTTTTTAAATATTGTTGGTGGTCTGGATCGCCCATCGGCGGGTGAGGTGGTCCTGGACAATCAGCGTATCGACAGTCTGGATGAGAATGACCTCGTTGAAATCCGCAGAGGGAAAATAGCTTATGTTTTTCAGCAGTATCATTTGCTCTTTTCTCTAACTGCTTTAGAAAACGTACTTTTACCTTTGACGTTTTTAGGAAAAAACACAGATGATGAGAAAGCCGCGAATTTGTTGGCCAGAGTGGGTTTAGGAAGCAGGATCAATCATAAACCCAGTGAGTTAAGCGGTGGTGAACAGCAAAGAGTGGCAATTGCCCGGGCTCTGGTCAATGATCCTTCTCTCATCTTGGCTGATGAGCCGACGGGAAATATGGACCAGAAGACAGGTAGAGAGATCTTGAACTTGTTTAACCAATTAAATAAAGAAGGACACAGTATTATTATGGTTACCCATGATCCTGAAATAGCCAAGCAGGCCGGTAAAATCATTGTTTTAGAAGATGGGCAGATTGTAAACAAAATTATAAATAAGAAGGAAGGTGATGAATGAGAAATTTTAATCGTCGGAATAAGCAATGGGTATTTCTAATATTTGTTGTGTCAGCTATTGTGCTAACTTTAGCAGCTTGTGGCAGGTCAAGCGTACCTGCAACAGAAACTTCTCAGTCAACTGCTGGATTACAGCAGACTCAATCAAATTTGGAGATGAACCGAGTAAAAGTTAGTCCGGCGGTCGTAGTTCCCCAACAGACGGTGGCAGTAACGGGCACGGTAATAAATAATGATAGCATTGACCGTATTTACTCTACCGAATTAATGATTAATGGTATTTCCAGGGGAATGCAGGAATATTTTATATGCTGAGTACCTATAAACCGGTTAATAATCGAGGATATGAAAATGCATAACAAAGTTGTAATTATTATTTTTATCTTATTATCTGTTTTATCAGCTCTTGTTGGATGTGCTGTCCCTGAACCGGAAGCGGTGACAAATTCTTCAGTGACGCAGTCGGCAGTAGCAAATCAACCAGCAAAACAGACTTCTTTTCGGATTTCTGATCTGCAAATTAATCCTGCCGAGGCTAATCCAGGGGAGAAAATCAGTGTAACCGCATTGGTAAGAAATACAGATGCTACTGAGATTTCTTATACTGCAGAACTGAAAATAAATGGTTCGGTTGAGGAAGTAATGGATTTATCAATTCCATCTGGAGAAACTAAGCCACTGAATTTCTTGGTGCAGAGGGATGTGCCGGGACTTTATAACGTAGTATTAGGAGAAAGTAGTGGACAATTCCTGATAGTAAAATCAGGTGAAAGTGCCCCGAGTACCGACCCTTCAGTTGCTACATCCAAATTACCACCCGCCTCGGATTTTTCCGGGATAGATGTTTTGAATAATAAAGAAGTATCACTAAAGCAGTTCAAAGGGTCTGTAGTACTGCTTAACTTCGTAAACTATGGCTGTTCTACGTCTCTTAATAAGATAGTATCAGCTCAGTTGATGGTGATCAGAGACCTAAAAAAAGAGCGAGCCGATTTTGTGCCGATATCTATATTTTGTGGTTGCTGCCCACCGGAAGTCTTGCGTGAATTTGCCACCAAGAATAATTTGAATTGGACCTGGATTCTTGATACGGATAATATAATTATTCCGCAATATGTAGACTATATCGTTAAGAATGGTTTCCCTACACTAGTTTTTATTGATAAAAACGGCGGTATCAAAGATATTACCGGTTATTGTGATTACTTCACGCTTAATAACAAAATAAACGAAACATTGTAGATATTAACAGGTAATGGCAAGTATAGATAGACGGGGAAAGAAAGTCATCGGATGCGCTTTATTCAAATAAGGAGTAAATTGTCGAGGAAAATGCTAATAAGAGTACTATCCGGGATAGTACTGTTTTTAATGGTGATGATTGCTATTGCTTATACTGCGCCTTCATTAATAAATATATCTGATGAATTGCCATTGAGGAATCAAGTTGTAGCTGCGCCACCGGAATCAGCTTCTGAATCTATAGCGGAACCGGTGAACTGCCAGGTGGCAGGATTAGCGATTAGCCCGATAAGGGTCAATCCCGGAGAGGAAGCAACTATCGCTGCTTATGTAGTTAACTCCGGCGATAAAGAAGTAAACTATGTAGCTAAGCTGGAGATTAATAAGATTGTCGTACAAGCTGTAGAGGTGACTATCCCGGCCGGATTAACGAAGTCTATAATTTTTCCATTGTCCAGGGATGAACCGGGAACATATGACATTGGCTGTGGCGCACTTACCACCCAACTAGTAGTTATTAATCCTGTAATACCGTCGAAATCGAATGTTTCATTATTCAGTTCGCCTTATCCCAGTATAAACAGCTGTTGCCCTCTACCTGATTCGAGCCAGGGTAATACAGAGGCACCCGTTGCCCCCCCAGAAACATGATAATATACCGAATTTGTCGTTCTAGATAATAAAATATGGAGGAAATATACGGATAGCGAAAAATTAAGCCTGTTAAATTAACCGGATAGATACTAAATTTCATTAAAAGGAGGTAAAAATGTTAAAAAATTTCGTTATAGGTGGATGGACGGCATTTACAATTCTGTTACTCGTTATTGTTTTTGTCGGTCCAATTTTTGCAGATGATTCTAAGCTAACACCATATTCGGAAGGTGCATCTGATTGTTGCTGGCAAACAGATGCCAGCTCCATAGTTTCCGGTTGTTGTCAAACAACAGCACCAGCTGAGAGAGATGTCCCCAGCTGCTGCCGCTAATTAACGTACTAGACTATTAAGATACAAATTACTGTATTAATACAAAGGAGGATATAAAATCATAAAAATGTTAAAAAGAATAATTTTAGGAATAGCATTACTGACTCTGATTTTTGCTGTGGCATGTTCCAGTACAACAACAACTGATCCGTCGGTGTCGACATCACCTAAAACGTCATCGACAACGAAAACGGCTCAAACACCCAATCAGGAAAAACCGGCACCAGGCCCCAAAAAGGTTTCAGCTCCCAAACCACCTGAAGGGCGAATAAAGGCAACTTGGATTGATCCAGTTATAAAAGGTGATAAAGTGTATATATCGGTGAGCGATATAGAAAAGAATTGGAATGTAGGGTTCAAAGTCGGTAAAATGAATTTCATGTCGTATGTTTACAAAGGAGAAATTTATGTTAGGGCAAACGTGTGCCCGCCCTGTAGGTCGATCGGATTTTCTCTTGTAGATGATAAACTGGTATGCGACACGTGCGCTACCGTTTTCAAAGCAAAAACGGGTGCCGGAGTACAGGGAGCATGTGTTGATTTTCCTAAGGCTTCGGTGATATATACGACTGATGGTGATAACCTTGTCATGACTGAATCTGATCTGTCAGCAGCGTATCAGGACACGATGACACCAGGATAAAAAGCAATAACAGACCAGTAAAATATAGCAGCGGGATGGCAATAAAGTCATCCCGCTGCTTTAATATTATATTGAGTACGGTTGAGATTTGCCTTGACCGTTTCTTACGAGCTTTACTACTTCCAGTATCTTTCCAGTCCCAGACTGGCTTTCTCTCCTCTAATGGTCACATCGTTTAACATATGCTCTCTCAAAGCCACACAATCATCCTTAAGTTGCTGCAATTTTTGTTGATCGAAGATAGACATACACTGATAGGCTGTATCCTGTCTTTCCTGCCAGATCTCGTGTATCATATCCCAGCCTTTTTTGGTTAAATTTATCTGATATGATCTGTGGTCATCTTTATCCAGAGTTCTCTTTACCAGACCTACTTTCTCAAGGCCGTTGATCGCTCCACTTATGGTATGTCGAGCCCGAAGCAACTCGTAGCTTATATCAGTTGGCCTCATGTGGCCGCCTCGCATCATTAACCAGAACATTAAGATATACTGAGTTGTACTTACCGGATAATGCTGTATCTGGAAATCCATAATTCTTTCCAGAAGATCCGTGAGTATATGGAGCTCAATAAAAGTATCTATTTTAAGATCGCCGCTGTTCATACCGGATTTAAACCTGGTCATAGTAATACCTCACAAATTAATTTATAAAAATATTCAACAATTTTATTACTATTGGTTGTTATTAATCGATCCCAATTGTACTCCATATATTTGCTATTCAATTAAAAATCAACGCCAGAATAAATAAATGATCATTGTGTAATATAAACACTTAGATAATATTTATATTAAGAAATTATATCAATCGAATTCGAATTGTCAATAGGATAGGAGATTTTTTTATTAAGAGTGATATTAAAATATGAATTATTATCTTTATTATATTATAATTCCAGCACATATCGTCCGTTCATCGATATTATAAAACTTCATTTACCTTATATATAAATACATGCAGAATAATGAAACTTAATATAAATTGATACTATATTAACGAGGTGGAATTAATATGCACTTAACCAGTAATGACACGGACCGCAACAAGCACCGGAGGATATTAATAGTCGGAGGAGTGGCAGGAGGAGCATCCTGTGCGGCACGTGCTCGCAGACTTTCGGAAGAACCGGAAATTATCATGTTTGAACGTGGTCCTTACGTTTCTTTTGCCAATTGCGGTTTGCCATATTACATCGGCGATGTGATTGCTGATGAAAACAAACTTATTATCGCCACACCGCAAATTTTTAAAAACAGATTCAACATCGACGTTCGTGTTCAAAATGAAGTCGTTGCAATCGACCGGGAAAAAGGCGATATCGAAGTGAAAAACCTTATAACCGGCGAAGTATATCGTGAACCTTTTGACGCCCTGGTGCTTTCTCCCGGGTCGTCACCCATCCGCCCTCCCCTTCCTGGAATCGATTTGCCCGGTATCTTCACTTTAAGGACGATCCCCGATAGCCGCCAAATCAGAGACTGGATTATGAAGAAGAAAGTGAAGAGAGCGGTTGTAGTCGGAGGAGGATTCATCGGTCTGGAAATGGCTGAAAATCTGGCTAACCGGGACATATCGGTATCGATTGTCGAAATGCTGCCTCAATTGATGCCAGCGATAGATCCGGAAATGGCGTTACCGCTGCAAAAACATCTCATTGATAAAGGTGTTTCTCTTCACCTCGGAAATGCCGTTGCCGGATTTGAGCCGAACAGGGG
>CAZEAR010000036.1:8964-14860 GCA_964510365.1 uncultured Dehalococcoidales bacterium
AATGTAAGTATCGTCAAGACTCAATCCGGTGAGGAATATAATGCTGATATGGTTATCCTCGCAATCGGAGTTCGCCCTGAAGCTGATCTGGCACGCAATGCAGGCCTTGATATTGGCGATCTCGGCGGAATACGTGTGGATGATCATATGCGGACCAGCGATGAGCGAATCTGGGCTGTAGGAGACGCTGTCGAAGTACATGATATAGTTACCGGGCATTGGATGCTCACTCCTCTGGCGGGGCCGGCTAACCGGCAAGGGAGAATCGCTGCTGATGTAATCATGGGTCGCGATTCCAGGTTTCGAGGTGTTCAAGCTACTGCAGTCTGTAAAGCATTTGATCTCACCATTGCATCTACAGGTGCCAGCGAAAAAATGCTTCAGCGCTATGGTATCGGAGGTAAGGAGGCTAAATATGAAAAAATATATCTCTATCCGGTCAACCATGTAGGATATTATCCGGGCGCTAAGGAAATTACTATGAAATTGATTTTCTCCACCGACGATGGCAAGATTCTGGGCGCTCAAGCGGTTGGCGAGGAAGGTGTTGAGAAACGAATCGATGTAATAGCAATGTCGATACAGCGAAATTCTACGGTTTTCGATCTTGCCGAAGCCGAGCTATGTTATTCACCCCAGTTCGGTTCCGCCAAAGATCCTGTAAATATAGCTGGCATGGTTGCTGCCAATATCTTAAATGGTGACGTCCCGACAGTTCATTGGGGAGATATAGAACATGACCGGTATACAGTAATCGATGTCCGTGAGCCCAAAGAATTTGCAGCTGGCCATGTTGAGGGAGCGGTTAACTTCCCCCTCGGATCACTTCGTAATAAGGTCGGAGAACTAGCTAAAAATGGAGAAATGTTGACCTATTGTGCAGTCGGTGCGCGCTCATATTTTGCACTTCGAATATTAAAAAACCATGGCTATAATGTGAAAAATATTTCCGGTGGTCTTAAAATGCGCGGTGACTAGTCCTGCTATCCGCTTTATTGTAGAAATTGGGCAAGTTTGATCTCATCTCGCCCGGTAATAGTTCTCCAAATCTGAAAAATATGTATAGAATCTGGAAGTTTCAGGAGGTGTATTTTAATGACTATGGAATTTAGTAAGATTGAAGTGGAAGAGACATTTAAAGTATGCCCCAATTGCGGATACGAGGATGGATTTCATTCTATGTTCCAGAAAATTGAAGGGAGCAATGATTTCTCCTGGAGATTTATATGCCCTAACTGCCATAAGATATACGACATTGGCCTTACAGTTAAAATAGGCAGGTGATTAATTGATCGGGGGTACTTCGATATAATTATACGGCAAATTAATTATGTCAATCGGCCTTGTAGATCGTACACAACCCGCCTTTCAGGAGAGTGGCCCCGCAGATAGGATCATAGGGAGCATCCCATGACATCGCGGTATTGATATTCGGTTCATACCATCTTTTTTCTTTGTTGGATTCTTCGGGGTACCACCACAGGCTCTGAGCATGGACGACTCTGGGATCGATGCCGGGAGTCAAATGGGCTCTCTGTTTAACGCGTCCGCTGCCGCGAGGTGTCTCAATCCAGACCCAGTCGTTTTCCGCTATTCCCAGTTTTTCAGCTGTGTCCGGATGTATTTCAATAACCGGGTAAGGTAATAACTCTCTAAGCCATGGTAGATTATGGCCGGCCGTATTAAAGGAAGCGATATGGCGGCTGCCCCCAATTAAAATAAAAGGATAGTCCCTGGCCAGTTCAGGAGTAGTTACCGGACTTTCACATGATTCTTTATGAGAAGGAAGAGGGTCCTGTCCCAGTTCCTTTAAGCGTTCAGAGTACAATTCCACTTTCCCGGAAGGAGTATCGAAACCGGGGGTTCCATCTTTCCGTAACATCCCGGTCTCATATCTCTTTTCAGTTATTGTGCCGTATACTATTTCTCTTAGGCAGAACTCGTCGAAGTTTATCCCCAGCCCCCGGAGTTGGTAATTCATCAAGCTTCGATTGGAATCGATTCCCGGCAGCGGGTACTTTAAATTCATTTTCTTCAGCAAATCGAAAGCTACCTCGTCATCGTCACGGCATTCACCTACCGGTTCAATCGACCTGGGACGTGCACAGACATATCCGTAATAGCCGAAGGAATCAACCACGTCCTCTCTCTCCAGCCAGGTAGCAGCGGGCAGTATATAATCGGCCAGTTCAGCGGTTGGAGTTATAAAGAAATCGGGAACTACCAGTATATCCAGCTGCTTCAAAGCCTCAGCCACTGCTCGACTATTCTCGAAACTGATAAGGTTATTGGTGGCACAAATGTAGGCTTTTATAGGGTACGGTTTACCGGTTAACATCGCCTGGTAGACCATGGGAGGATGCGAATAACCGCGTAGAGATTTGGATCCTGCCAGGAGTGGGAACATTTCCAGCCCTATTTGCTTGTCCTCCGACGCAGCTGACGGGCGGAGAGATTGTCTCATACTCATATAAGTCAGCACCGGCGGATAATTCAGTATTGTGAATACATTCCCTCCTCTAACATCGATATTTCCGGTCAGTGCCGGGAGGATGGCTATAGCTCTTGAGGTTTGTATAACATTGGTGGCATAAGTTGTGCCGTTGTGGGTATGTAAATGCGACGGCCTGACGGTGCCGTAGAGACGAGCGGCGGCAATAATTTTTTCGCGAGGGATCCAGGTAATCTCCTCGACCCTGTCCGGAGTATACTCTTTCGCTCTCTGCCGGAGTTCATCGAAGCCGATACACCACTTTTCTACGAAGTCCTTGTCATATAATCCTTCCTCGATGATGATATTAATCATACCGAGTGCCAGGGCGGCATCGGTCGCCGGACGCGGCTGCAGCCATAAATCAGCCTTGGAGGCAAACTCGGTGAACCGCGGGTTGATAACCACCAGTTTAGTGCCCCGGCTTTGCGCTTCCAGTATCTGCCGGGCAAATGAAGGAAAGCTGGCAGCAGGATTCCATCCCCATAACACAACCAGTCGGCTGTCTTTAAAGTCGGGACAGCCCATTTCACAGTTATAGACAGTCCCGCCGGTCATTGCGCAGCCGATTATATGAGGGGTGTAGCAATAATGGCAGTTCGGAGCCAGGCTGCCGGGGCTGTC
Source organism: uncultured Dehalococcoidales bacterium (assembly GCA_964510365.1). Classification (GTDB taxonomy): domain Bacteria; phylum Chloroflexota; class Dehalococcoidia; order GIF9; family UBA5629; genus CAZEAR01. Next base: position 12,080 of record CAZEAR010000036.1, read on the forward strand.
GAGAGCCCCCATCAGGCCCACGTAGCCGGCTATTCCGTTTTTCGCCGGATATGTTCCGAATGAATACATGATAGCTTCGGGACCGTATTTTTCCTTCACTTCCAGTATCCGCCGGGCGATATCATCGAGAGCTTCATCCCAGGATACGCGCTGCCATTTCCCATCTCCACGATCTCCGGCCCGCTTCAGAGGGCAGATTACTCTATCGGGATGATAAACCGTCTGAAGGGTGGAAAGCCCTTTGGGGCACATGAACCCTCGGCTTGCCGGATGGTCGGGATTTCCTTCGAGCTTTATCGCTTTACCGTCTTTGACATGGACCAGGCATCCGCACTGGCACATGCAGGAATCACATACAGTTCTCACTATTTTTTCACCTGTCCGCGATTTTCCTTCAATTCGTGGTCTGTTTCTAGGCTTGGGCGACTGACTTTTTTGATTAAACTCCTCCTCTGTACCGAAGAAAAGCGCCCCGCTCATACAATGTTGAATGCAAAACGGAGACAGGCCTTCGTCAAGCCGGTCAGTGCATAGGTCGCAGATTTCTGGCCGGTGTTCATCGGGATGAAAGCCGATAGCGTCATAAGGGCAGGTGTCGGCGCATACCCCGCAGCCATTACACAGAGACTGGTTTATAGAAATAATCCCGCCCTGCTTTTTGATAATAGCGCCGGAAGTACATGCTTCCAGACAGGGTGAATCCGGACATTGCCGGCAATGAATATGCTTGAAAATAAACTTCAGTTTTCCGTCGATTACCGAAGGGCCTTCGGTTACAATGCGACCCCGGTTAACACCGGCGGGTAAATCATGTTCCATCTTGCAGGCAACTTCACAAGCATGGCAACCTATGCAAAGATTACTGTCGTGATAAAGAAATCTCATATACATAAATATATCCTTATGTGTTCCAAAAACAATATTATTCGGATTCGGGGTAAGCAGCTTTTAATACCCTTAACGATCTCAGTGTAACCCATTTACTGGGCTGGCCTATCTGTTCGACATCGCACCATGACTTTCCGTTACAAGAGTATTCCAATTTCCAGCGCCCTTTATTGTCCTGTTTGCTTTCCACCAGGTTCAGGGCTGGGATCAAGCGAGTATCCTGAGCTTTACCCAGAGCAGCCAATGCCTCAAGGTTTTGAAGTACATCGGTGATATAGCCTATGGGATAGCCGAACTTAAACCAGCTTGAATTCGGTCTTTTACCGTAACCAAAAGGGTAATCGGCAACTGCAGGATCGTGACTTAGAAGGAAATCTATCCCCTGGTTGATCGCCGACTTCATTATCTCGGTCCTTTGTATTGCGGGGACTTTGCTTAAAGCTAATAGTGCTTTAACCGCTCCCCAGGCGCAAGGCAGGTCCCTGTTGACAGCACATGCGAAAAGTGGCCCCGAGGTGCTCGATTTATAATATCGCTGGTCCGTTCCCTTGCTGTCGCTGGAAGCTATACCTTCGCCGATGATGGTTCTGGCCTGCCATTCCAGTGCGGATTGGAGTCGTTTGTCATTCAGCCAGCCCAGGTCTATTAAAGCTGCTCCGACATTCCCTGCCATACAATGGATAAAAGAAGACGGAGTACCGTTTATCGAAATACCTCCATTGCTGGATAGAAAGTGTGACAGCACATATTCACAGCCGGTTTTCACCATTGCATTATTGCCATCAGCGCCCAATTGTGCTAAAAAAGTTATCTGGTATAACGTTCCATAATATTTAGGACCGTAATTTGCTCCCGGCTTTACCCAGTATCCTTCCGATTGCTGAGCAGCCAGGATATTAAGGATCGGTCCGGTCTGCATTTTTGATTTACTTGCCTCCAAAACTTCGCTGTCATTCTTATCGCGGCTCAGAATATCGGTTAGAGTAAAGTACCGTATCGCCGGCTGATCGGAATCATGTTCCAACAACCAGGGGATCGGATCTTCGTTAAGTTTTTCTTTCCAGCTAGCCATAATCACCTCAATATCATCTTAACTAACGATTGCTGTCCAGCTTATCGATAAAATCACAGGCGTCTTTGTCCAGGTGATGTCCCGTTTTAATATCGTAGTCGAGGATGAGGTATTTTTCACCGGCCCGGTCGAAAGCCGGCCAGTGAGGAGCGTTATCGCCGTTAGGATTTCCGGTACGGGCAAATCTTATCCAGTAGTTCATCGTCTCCTCGCAAAGCTTGAAATCTTCTTCTTGAAACCTGCGGCTGTTAAGATAATGAAAAATATAAGGTAGTTCGGCGGCATGATAACATCCGAATTCCTCTTCCCTTCCTGCAGCGTCCGAAAATTGCCAGATGAATACCTTGGGCTGCATGGTGAACTGATAAAGATAAGTATCGGGTTGTATGTCGGACATATGATATGCCAGAGCACGGGCACCGGCGACAAAACCGGCTCCCATTAAATTACTCAGCGCCCTTGATACCGATAAATCGCCGTCTGGGGGATAGCGCTTGCTTATTTCCCGGTCCAGTTCCCCGTAACATCTTTTCAGGTATTGATGATATTTTTCTGAGTTTGAGACATTCATCAGCAGCGGTATAATGGTTCCCTCATCGGCCACGGTTCCGATCATTAGAGGAACGTTGTTTTGTCTTCTGTTTTTGAATATTTCACGCGGAGAACTTTCCAGTATATATCCGTCCACAATTAGGTGATTTAGCATCCAGGCTCCGGATATACCTATACCGGCGGTGTTGTGCTGTACAATTTCATCCCAGGCGTTTACGATATCCTGCCATGATTTTGCGGTCATTTCTGCTACGGAATCGGCCTTATTG
>CAZEAR010000037.1:0-14536 GCA_964510365.1 uncultured Dehalococcoidales bacterium
CAATAATATTGGGCCTATCCTTTGCTAATATCGTAATAGGGGCTTTAGCGGGATCAGGCCCTTGATATTGTGGTGAGAAATACCTGCTGGTGAGTTCAGGATTGACGACGACCTGGGGATTGGGTTTCATGGCTTCTTCCGGATCAAATATTGCTGGAAGTTCTTCGTATTCAACTTCTATCAGATTTAATGCTTCGTCAACTATTTCGATGGTATCCGCTGCTACTGCTGCCACCGGTTCCCCCACGAAACGGACAAAGTTTCGAGCCAGAACATATCGGTCCCGAAGGGCATAAAGCTTTTCATCGGGTGCATCTTTGCCGGTTACCACTGCCCTTACTCCGGTCAGTTTTTTGGCCTTCGAAGTATCGATATTAACAATCCGGGCATGAGCATGGGGACTTCTTAAGATCTTGGCATGGATCATTCTGGGCAGCTTAATATCGGTAGTATATAGGGCCTGTCCTGTTACCTTCTCGAATGCATCGACTTTCTTTACACTTTTTCCAATTGTTAAAAACTCTTCCATGTCTTCTCCTCAGGCAGTAATCTTTTCTTTAGCAGCCATAATGGCGTCCATTATTTTTACATACCCGGTGCAGCGACAAAGATTACCTTTTAATCCCTGTTTTACTTCTTCATAAGAAGCTTTGGGATTTTCATCCAGGATGGCTTTGGCAGTTAATATCATTCCCGGTGTGCAATAGCCGCATTGTACTGCGAAACGGTCGATAAAAGCCTGTTGTAAAGGATGTAGTTTCCCACCTTTGCTCAGACCTTCGATAGTAGTAATCTCTCGTCCCGTCGCCTGAGTCGCCAGTATCAGGCAACTTTTTACTGCTCTGCCGTCGATTATAACAGTACAGGCTCCGCATCGGCCCGAGGAGCATCCGACTTTGGTTCCGGTCAGTTCGAGGTCGTCGTGTAATACGTCGCGCAGTATTTTCCAGGGTTCTACATATAATTCGAAATCCTCCCCGTTTACTCTCAGTTTAAGGAGTTTTTTCATCTTATCTTACCCCCACTTTGTTTTTGCCGTTTTGCTCTCTCTATAGCCAGACCTACTATCTCAGCGGCCAGCACTCCTGTAACTTCTCGCTTATATTCAACCGACCCTAGCACGTCTGCAGTGGGATCTGCCTCTTTGCTTGCCAGAGCTCCTGCTTCCTCCGCCAGTTTGGCATTTGCTTTTTTACCTGTAATTGCTTTTCCTGCCTCTCTGGCTAAAATGGGCGTCATACCGACAGCTCCCAATACTATACGAGCATCTTTTACTGTTTCTGTTTGTGCATCGAGATGTATCGCGGCAGCTACCGAGGTTATGGGATAATCGCCCGCAATTATGGTCTCTTTTCGGTAAGCTATACCTGAGTTGGGAGGTGGAACGGGTACTTCTACTTCTTTTAATATCTCATCCGGTTCGAGTACCGTTGTGAAGATATTAACGAAGAACTCTTCAAGGGGTATGGTTCTCTCTCCTCTGGAACTGGCGGCAATAACCTTTGCTTTCAGAGCAATAAGTGGGGGGCCCAGGTCTCCGGCTGGATCGGCATGGCTTATGCCGCCTCCTACTGTTCCCCAGTTTCTGATTTGCATTTGCGCCAGCCATTTTTCAGCTTCTATCAGGACCGGAAGCTTATCCTTGATAATAGGAGATGTTTCCAGGTTTCTATGAATAGTCAGGGCACCGATTCTGATGCGGTCCCCGTCGTTACGGATGTACTCGAGTTCGTGTAAATTTTTCAGGTTGATGACATAATCAGGTAATATGTATCGACCTTTAAGTAGAGGGACCAGGCTTTGTCCTCCGGCTAACAGTTTGGCATCTTCCTTGTGCTTAGCCAGAAGGGAACATGCTTCTTCTAGGCTTTGTGGCTCTAATAATTCATAAGTCACAGTCCTACCTCCTCAGTTGCGGGAAATTAACTCGGGATTGTAAATATTATATCATTGTACATATTATACTTTATATCAATATTTCAGTAAAGGCTATATCAATGGCCACTTCTTAACTTTATTATTATATAGGTCTCGGGAAACTGTGAAAATGAATTGTTTTATCCGCCTATATACATAATAAAAAGAAGAATATACTTAAGTCAAGAATAACCGACTTTAATATTTATATATTTATAGTTTCTTAATTTCGGCTGCCGGTAAAATGCAATATGAACCGGTTGCATAAATGTGTGTTTAAGAAACCTTTTAAATCCATTTATTAAGGCGTTCCTCGAGTCCTTGAAAGGAATCACGGGCGACGGACTTAACCCGCCATAATAAGAATAACCTGACAATAATACCTATTTTCTCTGCTACTATCTTACAGTCAACTGTGGTTTTATCTTCGCCGGCCGGTATTAATTGGAATGTGGCCTTCTGCTTTAAATTGATGAGTCCTCCCATGCCTTTCGAATTAAGTATTGTGACTAGTTTCTTAGGTGCCGAAGCTTCTATAATATCTACCTCGACATCCATAGGTAGACTGATAAATCCCATTTTCACTTTTAATAAGGCTTGAACGCTTTTTTCACTTTTAGGTCTTATTTTTTCAAACGGCATGAACCTCAATACTGACTTTAATAACAGCTCCCAGATTCTTTTCTGGGAGCTGTTGATGATAAAATTTTTCTCAGCAATTATCATAACTACGACTCTATAGGCGGATTAGAGGCGGCGTTCTTACCTGCTATTTTGCCAAAAATAACCGTTTCCGGAATGTTGGTTGATGCTTCATAGAGAAATCCCCATGTCGATCCGAATTCTCCTCCAGCGTACAATCGCGGTATAGGCTTCCCGTCGAGATCCAATACTCTGGCATGCTTATCTCGGCGTGGCCCCCCTTGAGTGTTTACCAGGACCGGCCCGATAGGGATGGCATAATATGGAGGTCCTTCGATGGCTTTAATCGATTCCTTGGGCCGGTTAAAATCTGTATCCTGACCGGTATTACATAGTTCGTTGTATTGTGCAATAGTGTTTTCCAATGTTGAGGCATCTATCGATATCTTATTGGCCAATTCCGAGATACTCTTGGCTTTTATTATCCATCCTCTGGATACTTCGGCAGAATTATCCAAGCTCCACTCGTATTTTTTCATTACTATATTGTATCCGCATATGGACATATTAAGAGGGCCGGCTTTTCTTACTTCCTCATCGAAGATAGCATAAAAAGGTATACGTGAATAATCATAACGGTTTATGTTGTCAAAATCGTCACAGATCCTCCAGATATCGTGTGGCTCGATATCAGCTTCGTTCACAAACCTTTTACCGTTTTTATCGACATAAATAAAACCGGGGGCCAGGAACTCAATAAAGAAACCGGGATCGAACTCAGGAGCTTTAAAACCCAAACATGATACCTGTCTTCCCATATGCCATAATGAACCACCGATTTTTTGTATCATTTTAATACCATCGCCGGTATTGCCTGGATTACCAAAAAAGGTTAGCGGTAGTGGGTCCAGATTGTCCTTTTTCATATCGGGATTGTTCTCAAAACCGCCGCATGCCAAAACCACTCCTTTTCTAGCTTTGATTAATATGTCTTTACCATCCGATTCAGCAATTACACCGGTTATCTCGCCCTTCTGGTTTTTAACAAGCTCCTTGACCCTCGTGGAAAGCATAACTTTTATTCCCAGGCGTTCTACGTTCTTTGCCAGTAGTCCCCATAATCGGGCACCGCCGGTAGGTTCGGGACAGGTCTCGTTTTGGGCGATATACTGCTCGGCTAAATCCAGATCATTGGCACCTTTAATTCCCGGATGTGTTGGATGTGGAACGTTAAAAGAATAAGAGACATGTAATGCTAAGGAATCGACAAGTTCACCTCCAATGCTCTTATACCACTCCGGAAGCTGCATCAGGCCTTCAACATAGGCTTCGACTACTTCCGGATCTGATGTTCCATAGCAGGATTCCTTTAAATATTGAGTAAACTTGGCGACGCTTTCTTTATTCCTGGGCAGTTCATGCATACCGGCTGCCATTCGAGTATTACCGCCCGGTACGGGCATCTTCTCTAAAATAACAACTTTGGCACCGTTTTCATGAGCGGTAATAGCGGCTGCGGCACCGGTCCCTCCATAACCAACCACAATAACATCAACCTCATCGTAAGCTATTTCGTCTTGCATTCCTTGTTCCCTCCTTTCTTTATAGAAATATTATCGTTTATTACATTGTTTATTTTATGGCATATTTCCTAATATAAATGAGTTCACCAAGGGATTAATTAGATATAAAACTAATGCGCTAAGGTATTATTTCTATCAAATATCGAATCCCGGGTCGGGATTAAGAGATCAATAATTATAACCAGATTTTAAAAATACTCATTAGTAGCCGCTGGTCCCCGCTATTATACAATGTGTATTTATGTTTTTCAACGGGATGCGCTGGCTTCAATATATCTCGTTTGTATTACAAGGTATAAGTTTGTTATGATTGTAAGGAAATCGCGAATCCCTGTTATTATAGCAATATTGTAATATTCTTAAATAATACCTTTAATGTTTTTACTACACATATATAATTATTAGTTTACTAGGAAAATTCTATAGAAATATTTCTTGGTAATGGATTTTAACCATAATTGATATTAGGTCCGCTGATTTAGATGTAGATGAAGTGAAATATAAATTCTTATGAATTTGATTAATATAGAGGGGGAAAATTACAGTGCCAAGTAAAAAGGATATGTCGGAAACTAAGAAAGAAGAAAGACATGTAAAAGGTAGACATATTTCTGTAGAACCCGATAAGACCGTTATTAAATCCCTTGCCTTAATCGGTTTGCTTGGCGGAGGAATGCCCTGCGCGGCCGATGTTAAAGACGGGAAGATAGTGAGGATTAGACCCCTGCATTACGACTGGAAATATGATAAGAATAAATTAAATCCGTGGAAATTTACCAGGAATGGACATACCCTCGAACCTAATTTTAAATCGTTACCCTCTCCTTTTTCACTGGCGTATAAAAAGCGAGTATATTCTCCGAACAGGATAAAGTATCCTCTTAAAAGGATAGACTGGGATCCCGATGGTAAAAGGAATACTCAGAACCGGGGCAAGAGTAAGTTCAAGAGGATCTCATGGAAAGAAGCGGCAGAGATAATTGCGGCCGAAATAAAGAGGGTCCATAAAGAATATGGGCCGCTTGCTATTCTGGCTCAGGCCGATGGACACGGAGAATGCAAAACTATTCATACTCCGCATGGCCAACAGACCAGGCTGCTCGATAAAATGGGGGGATTTACGCAACAGGTCAGGAATCCCGACAGCTGGGAGGGCTGGTACTGGGGATCGAAGCACGTTTGGGGACAGGGCCTTTTCGGCATGATGTGGCCTGCCGATAATGTTATAAAAGATATGACCGAAAACTGCGATCTATTACTATTTTGGGGATGTGATCCTGAGACTACCACCTGGGGAATATGCGGGCAGCTTGCCAGCCGGCTTTGCTATTTCTGGTCAGAAGTCGGCATTAAGCAGGTTTATATTTGTCCTGATGTGAATTATGGAGCGGCAGTCCATGCAGATAAATGGATCCCCATACTTCCAAATACGGATGCAGCATTACAACTGGCAATAGCTTACATGTGGATAAAAGAAGGGACATATGATAAGGACTATGTAGCCACGCATACAGTTGGCTTTGACCAGTTCAAGGACTATGTTATGGGCAAAGAGGACGGTGTGGTTAAGACGCCCGAGTGGGCTTCCAAGAAATGTGGTGTCCCGGAATGGACTATTAAGGCTCTTGCCAGGCAGTTTGCTTCAAAAGTAACATCTATTGTTCATTATTTTGGCGGGTCTATGATAAGAGGCCCGTATTCGCATGAGCCGGCGAGGCTGGAATGTATATTACTGGGGATGCAGGGGTTGGGTAAGCCTGGAGTCCACCAGGCCCAAATAACTTATTCGGGAATGCCCAGAGCAGAAGGAATTAAATCCACAAAGTTTTTTAATCCCGCATTAAGCGAGCGAATAACAAAGCCAGCTCAGGCAACTATCCTGGCCTGGGCAAAGCAGCTAATCCCCAAGACGCTTATTCATAAAGCCATTCCCAACCCGGATATCACCTTTTGGGGCACTGGTGCCATAGACGCCCAGGTTGAAGACCAGTTTATAAAGTATCATTATCCTATACCAAAGGAAGAAGGCGGTACAGAAATACATATGATGTGGACTGACACTCCCTGTCGGACTACCTGCTGGAATTGTGGGAATGAAACGGTGGAAGCTCTGAGAAATCCGAAAATAGAATGTATTGTGGCTCAACATCCCTGGTTGGAGAATGACTGTCTGTATTCTGATATCATACTGCCGGCCAATACTACCATGGAAGTGGAGGATATAGTGACCAATATCAGACAGGGTGATGAGTTCCAGAGTATAGCCTTACAAAGGCAGGCGATCAAACCAATCGGCGAGTCCAAAAGTGACTATGAGGTAGTACGCGAAATAGCGGCAGAACTGGGTATGAATAATGAATTTACCGAAAATAAAAGTATTGAAGAACTGGAGAAATCTGTATTTGAAAACATGGGAATGAAGGACTTTATTAGCTGGCTAGAGTTTCAGGATAAGGATTATTATGTTTTTCCGGCCGCTTCGGATTGGGAGAATGACCCGGCTGGCTTTATTAAATTCTACCAGGATCCCAAGGCCAGTCCTCTACCGACACCGTCGGGCAAGCTTGAGTTTTACTCTGAAAGATTAGCTCAGCACTTTCCCGATGATAAGGAGAGGCCTCCCTTGCCTCACTGGATTGAAAAAAGCGAGATGCATGATGAGAGGCTCTCCAGTAAACGTACCAAGAAATATCCTTTGCTGGTCGTATCGAATCACGGCAGATGGAGGATGCATGCGCAGTGTGATGATATATCATGGACCAGAGAAGCTCTTACCGCTAGAGTAAAAGGTCCTGATGGATATATGTACGAACCGCTATGGATACATCCTTCGAATGCAGTCGGGAGGGGTATAAAGACCGGAGATATAGTTAAAATATTTAATGAAAGAGGGGTTGTACTTGCGGGTGCATTGGTGTGGGAGAGAATAATGCCTGGAGTAGTATATATAGATCATGGAGCACGGGTAGACTCGATAATACCGGGGAAACTGGATAGGGGAGGGGCAATTAATACCATTTCGCCGGACTGGCTTACCTCTAAGAATTGTGTTGGGGAAGCAACCAGTAGTTATTTGGTGGAGGTAGAAAAGGTTACTCTGGCACAGATGGAGGAATGGAAGAATCAGTATCCTGAAGCTTTTGAAAGAGAATATGATCCCGCATCTGGACTACGGTTCAATGCCTGGATAGAAGAAGATAATTAAGGGCTGTGAGGTCATTTTATACATAGAAAACGGAATTTGATTTCCGGGCTATATTAATAATTGCATTATCACGATTTAGCGGACTGTCATAATCAGGTAAAAAATTAATAGCCGGTATATTTAATTCAGGAGGTACGATCATGAAAATCGATATTTTTTGCCATATTACACCACCAAAATTTTTAAAGGCTATGGAGGAAAAACTTCCTCCGGATATATGTAACCAGTTACCCTGCAGGTTACTGCCAAGCCTGACGAACATAGATTTAAGATTTCGTGTCATGGATACATATAAGGATATGACACAGGTGTTGACTGTAACCAATCCACCGATAGAAACAGTTGCCGAACCCGGAGATGCCGTTGAATTAGCTCACATAGTCAACGATGAGATGGCTGAGCTATTGGTAAAATATCCGGACCGTTTTGTTGGAGCGGTTGCCTGTCTGCCGTTGAACGATATGGACGCTTCTTTTAAAGAGATAGAAAGGACCATCAACGACCTTCATTTTGTGGGCATTCAGATTTATAACACTATTGAGGGAAAACCTTTAGACTCACCCGAATTTATGCCGCTGTATGAAAAAATGGTTCAGTATGACTTGCCTATCTGGATTCATCCCTTTTACCCCTTCGTCGGCACAGTTGCCAAAGATGAGGAGCAGTTTTCAAATTATCGTGTATTTACCGGGCGAGATGACTACGCCTGGGCATTGAATCGTGCGGCATTTGGTTTGCCTTCTGAGACTGCATATGCTGTTACCCGATTGGTATATAGTCCGGTATTCGATAAATTCCCGACTATTAAATTTATCCTCCATCACTGCGGATCGGTCATTCCTTATTTATCGGCTAGGATTGATATATTGCAGAATATGTTCCAAACCCGTGAGAACATTGACCAGGGGCTTAAGACTTCAATACTGGACTATTATAAAATGTTCTATGTTGATTCGGCATTACATGGTAATACACTGGCATTAATGTGCGGCTTTGATTTTTACGGTGCCGATCATATTCTCTTTGGTACCGATATGCCCTTTGATGCCGATATAGGACTAAAGGCTGTCCGCCAAACTGTTGAATCGATAGATAAAATGACCATCACCGATACGGAACGGAATAAAATTTATCAGGAAAACGCCAAACGGCTATTACGCTTAAATTAATAAATATCACAGTATTTATATTTTAATTTAAACGGAGGTATTAAGATGCCCAAGTATTGGTATGATCATGTTCATCTTATTAGTCCGGACCCTTTAAGCACATCAATGTTTTATGAGAATATATTAGGTGCCAGAAGGGCTAATGTCGCTGAGACCGATACCGGAGCGATGGTGCGTCTCGAGCTCGGCGATTCAGTCATTAACATAATGCCGCCGAGAAAAAAGCTTCTTCTTCCTGGAGCGAGCGGTCCCGGATATGGCCTGGAACATTTTGGGTTGAGGACCGATAATCTTGTAAAAGCTGTCGCGGAATTGAAAGCCAGGGATGTCAGGTTCGCCTTGGATGTAATAGAACCTAAACCAGGATTCAAAACATCTTTTCTGATTGCGCCGGAAAATGTTCTGGTAGAATTATTCGAAGAAAGCGATTAGCGGTTAATTTCGATTTCTCTGTCCGTTTGTCGAAAATTTGTGAGATCGATTAGTATTACCGGATAAATTATTCTTTTCTGTTATCGTATAAAACAGCACTAGTCAAAGAAATAACCTCATTTTGCTCTAAGCGAGCAAAATGAGGTTACAAGCAATATCAGAATCGTAACGCACTGCTATCAGGTAATAAATGCAGATTATTCCAACTGCGTTATGTCGGATGTCTGAAAACAAGCATGTCCATCAATTTATCGGTATCGCTCAGCTTTTCCAGATTGAGTATGGCATCTATTGTTTTGGCAATTAGATCGTCTGACAATATGCCCTGGGTATACTTGCGATACAGTTCTTTAAATTGGTCCATAGTTAGCGGTTCTTCAGGCGACCCGATAAGGTACTTCCTTTCTTTGGTTAGCTTTTCTCCATTCTTTAAAGTTACGTCTATTCGTGCCGGCACTGCAGTCATCATTGGTCCGTCAACTCCCACCGGCCAATCATCGTGTTTGACGAGTTTCACTTTGGCCCGCGCTTCGGTTAGCCTGGGATCGTTTATCCGGTCCATATCGAGGTGGCTGAGATTCAACTCTCCGTCAACCAGTGCCACCGATAAGCAATGCTGATAACTGAATTGCAGGTCTCTCTCATTCTTAGGATCGGGACGATTACAGAGTTCACCCCCCGCATTGATATGCGCTTCGATTTTTTCAACATTTTCATTTGTTAGATTATGCTCTTTCCTCATTTCAAGGAGTGTATCGACATAACGGTGCTGCATCAGGCATAGTGGATATTTCTTAATCCAGATGTCACAGAATAGCCATTTTTTGCCCAGTCCATCCACCATTTTCTCAGGTTTAACATGTTCTTTACCCAGCATATGGGTAAGAAATCCTACTAAGTCAGGATTCCCATACAGGCCTTCCTTGGCCATTTCGGCAGCGACCAGGCCATGAAAGCATTGAATGGTAGATTCTAGGTAGTGGGCATCGGTACCGAAGTTTATAAAGGAAAGCGGAGCTCCTGACATGGAAAGGCCTACCGCTGAGGCCATTGCTTCTTTTGTCAGCCCCATAGCTCTGCAGGCTCCGATTGCAGGTCCTACCGATGGAGGAACCATTAAAAGCCCGAGGTGGTCGGCAGGGAATATGCTGGTCCGGCAATGCACTTCCATACCTAATATGATAGCTTCCAGCAGGGATTTGCCTGAGAGCCTCAGTTTCTCACAAAGCGAAAACAGGAGCGGAAGGACAGTTATATCCCAGGATGATCCGTCAATAACCCTGTCGTCCTCCAGTTCACTAGCGTGAGCGAAAAAGCCATGGAGGAAGGTTGCTTCCCATATCGAGGTCTTAAAACCGCACCCTATGACACCAACTTCCTCTGGCAACCTGCGGTCTCTTATTACACTCGCCATTTTTCGCCCTGACGGTTTTGTAGTTCCCGCCAGGGTGCCGGCTATGGTTTTCAATATTAAACCTTTAGCAAAGTTCACTGCTTCGTCAGGGATATCGATATATCTGGTATCACTGGCAAAATCAATTAGTTGAGTTACAGGGTCTTTTCCCATACTATCTCCTTTCTTATTGATTATCTGATGATTAACCTGTATTAACGATTTCTGTTATTTTAAATATATGCAGGAGTTTGTATGACAGGTAAATCCATTGCTTGTCTTTCCTCATATTGTCGCTATGTTTTTAATGGTTTACCGGTCCTATTATAATCATTTTAGTAATCCGGGTATAAACAGGGCAATTTGGGGGAAAGCTACTATGATAATGAAGCAGATTATCATTGCTGCGAGGAAGGGGATAATACCCCGAAATATTGTCGCCATAGGAACATCTTTAGCCACTCCGCTGAGGACGTATACATTTAATCCTACTGGCGGAGTAATTAAGCCCATCTCGACTACGAGCACTACTACTATCCCGAACCATATAGCATCGAAACCCACTGCTTCGACCATCGGTAAAAATATGGGGACAGTAAGCAGAATCATAGCTATGCCATCCATGATGCATCCGAGGAATAAATAAACGACGAAGATGATTAGAAGAACGACATAGCGCGATAAACCAAGCCCGGTTACAAATTCAGCCAGTAAAGTGGGAATCCGGGAAACGGCTATAAAATAGCCGAAGAATATAGCTCCGATTACAATAATAAATAACATTCCGGCTGTCCGTCCCGTCTCCACAAGGCTGAATATAAACTTTTGCCAGTCAAGTTTCTTTCTGGCTATGCCGATGACAAAGGCCCCAAAGGCTCCGATTCCACCGGCCTCTGTGGTAGTAAAAATTCCCGCATACATACCGCCCATAATAAGTATAAATAGAGCCAGGACCCATCCGGTGGTCTTAAATCCGGCAAACCTCTCCTTCCAATTTGATTTTTGTCCACGGAGGGCCAGTGTTGGGTTCCTTTTAACGAGGATATATATTGTAAGCATGAACAATCCGGCGAGGAGGAAACCGGGTAAAAATCCGGCAAAAAACAGCTTGGCTATGGACTGTTCGGCAATAATGCCGTAGATAATCATAATCATACTGGGAGGTATCAAGATACCTAGAGTACCGCCGGCTGCAACACAGCCGGTAGCCAGGCTGGGTTCATATTTGAACTTTTTCATCTCCGGCAAGGATATGGTTCCCATGGTAACTGCTCCGGCCGTGCTGGAGCCGCTAATCGCAGCAAAGCCGGCACAGGCGGCAACCGTTGCCATGGCTAAACCGCCCGGTAGATGTCCCAGCCACTTATAGGTAAAATCGTATAGCTCTGCACTTAATCCGGCGAAGAAAGCAAATTCTCCCATAAGTAAAAAGAGCGGGACCACGCTGAAAGTATATGAAGCTACTGTCAAATAGGCAGTTTGTCCGGCTAAAGTTAAACCGGCAGTTAAATTTACCAAGTAACTATAGCCCAGAAAACCGACCAGACCCATTGCAAAACCAACGGGCATTCGGAGTAGAAAAAGTATGAAAAGAACTATTATGCCGATTATACCAACGGTAAATGGTGTCATTTCTTTATTGCCTGGGCCAGGGAGTCAAGAATATTTGCTATGAGCACAATAGCCAGTAGTAAGCAACCGAAGGCAATTATATACAAAAAGGGGAAAACAGGTATACTTAATACCGTAGTTACATGATGGTCATGCCACATAGTATTGCCTCGCAGTATACTGCGCCAGATTACCAGTACGATGAAAAATAGGCTGAGGAAAGAGGTAAAAACATCCAGAATCGCCTGGGCTCGCTGAGGAAATCGTGAGGTCACTAATTCTATGGCGACATGGCCTCGCTGGCTGGCGGTATATGCTACCGCGAGAAATACAACAATGATCATCATTAATTCGACAAGCTCGACACTGCCTAATATGGGTCGATCGATGCCATATCGTAGGGTTACGTCCGCTGCAACGAGAAACATCATCATTGCAAGGACGATAGCCCCTACGATATTTACTATTCGGCTTGTCGGATAAATGATTTTTGCTAAAAAATCAGCACTTCTTCTTAACCACAAACCGGCTTATTCCTTACTTATATTTTTTAATTAGATTTAGTGTTTCATCGAGGACCGCCTGTGCCGGTAGTCCTTTAGCACTTAATGTCTTCACCCATTCGTCCCATTCCCATTTGCAGACATCTCTCCATTTTGCCACTTCTGCGTCAGATGGGTAGATTACATCCTGCTTGCGCTCTTTTATTACTTTAAAGGCCGCATCCCATTCTGCATCGAATGCAGCGCCAACTACCTTCCAGTAGCCGGGAGATATATCATCGATTGTTTTTTGTACTTCCGGTGATAGTGAGTTCCAGGCGTCCCAGTTCATTACTACCCACATGGGGGTGGCTTGGCTGGCGACAACAGTGTAATGGTTGAGCACATCCATAAGTTTTAACGCTCTGAAAGCACCCGGGGACATGCATATACCGTCCACGGTGCCTTTCTCCACGGCAAGAAACACATCGGGTACGGGCATAGCTACTGGAGAAGCACCCAGCGATTCAATCATCTTGGATACTAATTCACCGGCAGCTCTTAATTTTAGACCTTTGAAATCCGGAAGAGTTTTGATAGGTTTTTTAGATGTATAAAATCCGGCAGGAGTAGTTGTGCCCACAAATAACATCTTGGCAGCACTGGATTCCTTCTGAATCTCCGGAAATTTATTGTAAAGGTCGAACATTACATGCGCACAAACATCGGTAGAAAAAGGTAGACCCAGGAAGGGAAGATTTAGAACGCTTGTCAGCGGGAAAAGTCCCGGTGTATATTCAGGAATTATCCATTCGACATCGGTGACGCCGGTAGTAACCCTCTCCCATGATCCCGGGGGTGGTCCTAACGCGGAGGATAAATAAAATTCAAACTTAACCTGACCGTTGGTTGCTTTTTCTACATCCTGTGCCCATTTGTTAAATATTTGGTTGTATTCCATACTTTTATCTGAAAACATGATATGAAACTTCAATGTTTTCAATACGGTAGGTTTCGGTGCCGGAGCCGGTGCCGGAGCCGGGCTTGGTGCAGGACTTGGCGCTGGAGCGGGTGCTGCACAACCTGCGATAATGAGGCCAACCAATAAGGTACATACAATTACTATTTGCATGATTTTACTTTTCATAAATAACCTCCCATCTTTTTGGATTTGATATTAAGCTCCTCGGATTTGATATCGATTGTTACATGAAATCCTCCTATTATTATTATTTTAACTGTCTTATATACTCCCTTATTTCATTATCTTTAAGGGCGTCCCGATTATAACTCGCTAATTATATAACATACTAATAGTGAAAAAAAGGACTTAACCTACCTTAATTTAAATTTTTGACAGTATTTCGTCCGTAGTGGCGACTAACGAGATCAAAGGAAGCACTTTATTAATGGTATAATCATGAGCTTCTTTGTCGCTTGATGTAACAGCATCGCTGGCTACTATCACCGAGTAACCCTGGTCGGTTGCTTGAACAGCGCCGGTATGTATTACCAGATTTGTTGCTACGCCAACCATTATCACCGTTTCAACTCCATAGTGTTTCAACACCTGATCCAGGTTCGAATTGGAGAAAATGCCGATATTCCACTTTCTTACTACAGGGTCGCCCCAAACAGGTGCTACTTCAGGGATTATCTCGGTTCCTTTGGTACCTGGAGCACAGGGATTGCCTGTCCTCATAAAGTCGTTAAAGGCACCGTAAATAGGTATTGGAATCAATGGATTGTATTCGGCTACCACATATACAACAGGCAGTTTTTTATCGCGGAATTTCTTCAAAAGCAGTTGTATCTTGGGTATGACACCTGACTCTTTGCAAGCTTTGGGCAGTCCCATGGGCTCGCATTTTCCTCCTTCACCTACAATATCATGCTGCATGTCCAGTACCAATAGTGCCAGTTTTCCTTTTAACTCCCATGACGCCATTATCTGACCTCCTTATGATATTAGTTTATATTTATTGAACAACAAATATTACTCAGCCGTTTTTCTCTTTAAGCGCTTTCAGAAGCAACTCTCTAGTAATAGGTAATTCCTTTATTCTGACACCTACCGCATCGGCAACCGCGTTGGTTATGGC
>CAZEAR010000038.1:0-14514 GCA_964510365.1 uncultured Dehalococcoidales bacterium
TACCAGGCCGGACTCCGGGAATAAATCCGCCCTGACGCTGCAATGTCTGTGCTATATTCATCTGTTCAAATATGACCATGGTATAGAAGAAAGCAAAGCCAACTACCATAAGGAAATATAATCCCCAGTAAAATAAGCCAATCGGTAAAGGTGTGCTGGGATTAAACCATTGCGCAATAGTATTGGCAAAATTAGGTTCAGTCGGATTGGCAAAATAACTGGCCAGGGTGCCCGGGAAAATCATCAATGACATGGCAAGAATAAGCGGTATCATACCGGCTGTATTGACTCTAAGGGGTATATGCGTTGAACCGGATTGCCGGTACATTCTGGCTCCACGGAAAGCGGTCTTGGCGTACTGAACCGGAATCCGTCGATGTCCTTCGGTGAATATAACTATTACTACAATTAAAACGAGTGCCAGCACCACGAATGCTATTAGGCCGGTAATATCTATTGTTTCTCTGGCCAGCATGCCGCGCCCGATAGTTTGCGGTAAACCCGCTACTATGCCGCCGAATATTATTATAGATACACCATTACCGATACCCCGTTCTGTAATCAATTCCCCTAGCCATACTAGAAAGATGGTACCGGCGACCAGTGAAACAATAATCGCCGCCGTAGGCAATACGTCAGCAGCAGCTACAACACCCTGACTGCGCAGTAATGCCAGTTGAGCATATCCCGAGAGTGCGGCCAGTGGAATAGTTAACCAGTGAGTGATTTGATTAATTCTGTGCCTGCCGGCCTCTCCCTCTTCAGATAAAGCACGAAGACCGGGAACCACCGGGACCATCAACTGCATAATAATCGAGGCAGTAATATAAGGGTATACACCCATTGCCGCCACACTGAAATTCCTCATGGCGCCGCCGCTAAACATATCAAGCATACCCAGAAGCTGGTTATTGGCAAAAAGTTCATGCAATTTATTAAGGTCCACCCCGGGCAGCGGAACATGAGCAACAAAGCGGAATATGATCAGCATGGCAAGAGTAAATATAAGCTTACGCCTAAGATCTGGTAAGGAAAATGCATCTATTAGGGCCTGTATGAGTTTAGGCCTGCTTTCCCGTTGTCGCATATTAGATACCCTCTATTTTCCCACCGGCAGCTACAATTTTCTGCTCGGCGGTGGTAGAGAATTTATTAACCTTGATAGTGAGCGGACGATCTATCTCACCATTACCCAGTATTTTAATCGGCTGCTTAAGGGACTTGATAAGACCGGCATTCAACAATGCTTGTGGATCCACTTCAACGTTTGCATCAAATACATTAAGATTACCAACATTGATAATAGAATACCTGGTTTTAAAAATATTTGTAAATCCCCTTTTTCTGGGCAATCGTTTGATTAAAGGCAATTGGCCACCCTCGAAACCGATACGGACTCCGCCGCCGGCGCGGGAATTCTGTCCCTTACAGCCTCTACCGGAGTAGGTACCGTGTCCACTACCATCACCCCGCCCGACACGCTTCCTCTTATGTCTTGCTCCAGCCGGAGCTTTCAATTCATGCTGTTCCATCATTAACCACTTCAAATTTTACTAAATGATTGACTGCGGATATCATACCTCGAATAGTTGGAGAATCGTTATGCTCAACTACCTGATTAAGCCTGTGAAAACCAAGGGCTTTCAAGGTTTGACGTTGTTTCTTGGCATAGCCGATATCGCTCTTTATCCAGGTAACACGTATCTTACTCACTTACCTGTACCTCTATATCTTCGAGTTTGGCTTTTCTTTTTGCTAACACTTCTTCCGGATTGCGTAGACACGCTAATGCCAGAATAGTTGCTTTTACCACATTTACCGGATTGGCGCTGCCCAGAGACTTGGTGAGAATATCGCTTATTCCTGCCGATTCAAGCACGGCCCTGACGCCACCACCGGCAATCACACCGGTACCCGGTAATGCAGGCCTCAGCAAAACCTTAGCGGCCCCAAACTTGGCAACTATATCATGCGGAATACTGGAACCAGCTATAGGTACTTTGATAAGGTTTTTACGTGCCATAATCCCGGCTTTGTGGATAGCTTCAGGAACTTCCCTGGCTTTACCCAGTCCTGCCCCCACATGACCTGCCCCATCACCAACTACTACTAAAGCCCGAAAGTGAAGCTGTTTACCGCCTTTGACAACCTTAGCTACACGCGCTAACGATACCAATCTTTCATTTAATTCCAGTTCACTGGCATCCACTTTGATTTTATTTCCCACTAATCTGGTAACAGCTTTCATTAGAACACCTTTAAAACTCTAGCCCCGCTTTACGCGCCGCCTCAGCTAAAGCCTTTACCCTTCCGTGATATTTATAACCACCCCGGTCAAAAACTATTTTAGTAATCCCATTATTCAATGCACGTTGGGCTACAAGATTGCCAACCAATTCGGAGCCTTCTGTTTTAGATTTATTTTTTATTTTATCGCGTATCTCAGGATCCAAACTACTAGCTGAAACGATAGTACGGCTATCGGAATCATCTATTACCTGAGCATAAATATATTTCAAACTCCTGAACACGCAAAGCCTGGGTCTATCTAATAGACCACTGACTTTAACTCTTACGCGAGCATGTCTTCTCTTTCGTGCCAGGCGAGCGTCTTTTACGGCCACTGGTTAATATAACCTCCTCAATGCTAATTACCTCATTGCTGTCTTTCCGCTCTTACCGGGTTTAATTCGGAGCTTTTCCCCGGCATATCTGATACCCTTACCTTTATATGAATCCGGAGGACGTACAGCTCTAATTTGAGCCGCTGTCTCCCCCACAATTTCCTTATCGATACCGGTTACACGAACGCGGTTAACTCCTTCTACCAGGATATCGATACCGGGCGGCGATATAAATTCAACAGGCTGGCAAAAGCCCACTTGAAGGGATACTCCTTTATCAATCTTCTGAGCACGGCAACCTACACCGCTGAGCTCCAGCGTTTTTTCAAAACCATTGGTAACACCCTCAACCATATTCGCTAACAGACTTCGAGTCAATCCATGCAAAGCTCGATGGTTTCGATTATCACTGGGTCTCTTGACCAACAAAGTTCCTTCCTCCAAAGCGATAGAGATGTCGGGATGCAAAGTGCGGGACAATTTACCTTTTTTCCCTTCCACAGTCACTTTATTACCGTCTATATCGACTTTAACACTTTCCGGTACAGGTATTGGCTTCAATCCTACTCGTGACATAATTTCAACCTTTATAAATTAAACCTACCAAACATAACATAATAATTCGCCGCCAATATTTTGACGCCATGAATCTGTTCCAACCATAATTCCCTTGGATGTAGACAGGATAGATATACCAAGGCCGCCATATATTCGTGGGATTTCCCGACGCTTTATATATACTCGAAGGCCTGGTTTACTTACTCTCTCTAAACCCATAATTGCCGGTTGATTATCAATATATCTTAATGTTATTTTGATCACTCTCTGTATTCCCGTACCTCTAAGAACAGTATAATCGGCAATAAAGCCCTCATCTTTTAATATCTTAGCAATAGAAAGTTTTGTCTTAGAAACCGGTACAAGCACGCTATCATGACGTGCTAATGTTGCATTGCGTATCCGGGTTAACATATCTGCAATTGGATCTGTTACCATCTATCTCTCCATTACTTCCATCTACCAGCTTGATTTTCGTACACCTGGAATCTCGCCATTTAAAGCTAATTTACGAAAACAAATACGACATAAAGCGAACTTCCTTATGTAAGCCCTCGGTCTACCGCAAAGCTGGCACCTGTTGTGTTTTTGTACCTTGTATTTGGGTATTCTTTTTGATTTTTCAATACTAGATGTTTTCGCCATACTTCACCTTCACCTTTAACTCCTCATGAAAGGCATCCCCAAAGACTGAAGTAATTGCCTTCCCTCTTCATCATCAGCCCCCGTAGTTACGATAGTTATTTCCAGTCCCCTAAGTTTTTCGACCTTATCGTAATCAATTTCAGGAAATACCACTTGCTCCTTAATGCCGAGAGCATAATTGCCCTGCCCATCAAAAGAGTCCCTGGGCACACCCTGAAAATCTCTTATACGCGGGAGAACTATATTGACCAATCTATCGAAAAAGTCGTACATACGTTTTCCTCTTAATGTGACCATTACTCCAATAGGCATACCGGCTCTAAGCTTATATGTAGCAATCGGTTTCTTTGCTCTTGTAATTACCGGATGCTGCCCTGCAATAGTCGCCATGTCCTGCTGTGCCGATTCCAGCGCTTTAGGATTTTGTATTGCCTCACCTAAACCGATATTTAATGTAATTTTACTCAGTTTAGGCACTTGCATTACATTCTTATAACCAAATTTGGTCATTAGCTCCGGCACAGTTTCCTTAATATATTTTTCTTTTATTTGAGACATTTTAATTTTATCCGATATTAATCAATTATTTCGTGACAACGTTGGCAAATTCGGGCTTTCTTGCCGTCATCGAGAAACCGATAACCGACCCGGGTCGGTTTATCACATTTGTTGCAAACAAGCATTAGCTTGGAAACGTTGACAGGGGCTTCCATCTCAATAATACCTGCCTGCCTGGTTTGCCCGCTTGTTCGGGAATGACGTTTTATCATGTTAATACCGTCGACAGTCACTTTATTATCTCTAGGATAGGCGCGACGAACCTTACCTTTCTTTCCAATGTCTTTACCGGCTATTATGATTACTGTATCGTTCTTTCTTATCTTCATCTTATAAAACCTCTGGGGCCAGAGAAACTATTTTTAAAAAATTTTTATCCCGTAATTCCCTACCGACAGGACCGAAGATACGAGTGCCTCTAGGATTTAATTTATCATCTAAAATAACTGCCGCATTTTCATCGAACTTGACATATGTCCCGTCCGCCCGATGGAATTGCTTTGCGATACGAACCACAACTGCTTTGGTGACATCACCTTTTTTAACCACACCGCCCGGAATAGCGCGCTTTACTGTAACAACAATAACATCGCCGATGTTGGCATATCGCCGGCGGCTTCCTCCAAGTACACCGATACATAATACCTGCCTTGCGCCGGTATTATCAGCTACTCTCAGTCTTGTCTCTGTTTGAATCATTTTAGGCTACCTCTACCTCGTCTCCTACCACTTCGATCGGTTTAATTTCCGCTACTTCTTTTTTCCTGATAATCTCGGTTACCCGCCATCGCTTATCTTTAGACAGAGGGCGAGTTTCTATGATTTTCACCGTATCACCAATACTGCATTCATTGTTTTCATCATGCGCCTTAAATTTAGAACTATATTTAACAACCTTTTTATACTGTGGATGGCGTCTCAGCGCTTCCACCAGGACCACCACTGTCTTATCCATTTTGTTGCTGGTTACTTTACCGATTCTTACCTTACGTTTTTTATCCATTGCTTACCTTCTACCGAATTCCTAGTTCCCGCTCTCGCAGAGCAGTTTTCATTCTGGCAATTTTTTTCTTCACCTTTGGTAATTCCCGATGATTAGCCAGTTGCCGGGTCGACGCACGAAAACGCAGGTTGAAAAGCTCCTGATGAGCTTCTTCCAGCTGCTTTAACAACTCGGAATCACTTAAAGCACGAATCTCATCTATCTTCACGTTATCCTCCCCCTATCCCCGCCTCTTTAACTACAAATCTTGTAGAAACAGGCAACTTATAAGAAGCTAAATGCATGGCTTCTTTGGCTAAATTTTCCTTTATTCCGCCTATTTCGAATAGTATTCTACCGGGCTTTACTACAGCTACCCAATGATCCGGAGAGCCTTTACCACTTCCCATCCGTGTCTCCGCCGGTTTTTTAGTAACCGGTTTGTCCGGGAAAACGCGAATCCACATTTTTCCACCGCGACGTAGATAACGAACCATCACACGGCGAGCGGACTCAATCTGTCTGGCAGTCAACCAGGCTGCTTGCTCCGATTGTAAACCGAATTCACCGAAAATTACAGCATTGCCGGAATGCGCTTCTCCTCTGCGATTGCCCCGGTGTTCTTTACGATATTTCACTCTCTTCGGTTGTAGCACCTTCTCTCCTTACTTCAGGAATAATATCACCCTTATAAATCCAGACCTTGACTCCGATTTTGCCCATCGTAGTATTTGCTTCAGCAAGACCGTAGCTAATATCAGCGCTTATAGTATGCAGCGGCAATCTTCCCTGGCGAGTAGTCTCGCGGCGGGCGATTTCATTACCACCTAACCTTCCCGCACAGCTTATCTTAACGCCTTTGGCACCGGCTTGCATGGTTCTAAAAGCCATCTGTTTCATAGCGCGCCTGAAGGCAATTCTTCTTTCAATCTGATCAGCAACACCCTGAGCTACTAAAATAGCTTCAAGTTCAGGTTGTTCAACTTCTTTAACCGATAGCCTTACTCTTTTACCACAGGCATTTTCCAAAGCTATCCTTAATTCTTCCGCACGCTGTCCGCCTCGACCGATCACCACACCCGGGCGAGATGAAAACAGTGTCAATACAATTTCATTGCCCTGACGATCGATTTCCACTGTGGCGATACCGCCGTCCTGACATCTGGTCTTAACCAGCTGGCGCAGCTTTATGTCCTCTTGCAAAAATTCGGTGAAATGCTTTTTATCATACCATTTGGCCTGCCAGTCTCTGGTAGTACCGATTCTAAAACCGTAAGGATGAACTTTATGCCCCACTTATTTTTCCTCCTCAGAAACAGTAACTACGATATGAGTGGAACGTTTCAATATGGGATTAATACGTCCCCGCCCTTGCGGACGAAATCTTTTCATCGTATGCCCTTCATTAGCAAATATATCCACAACCTTCAGGTCAGCAGGTGTCATTTCATAATTGTTTTCCGCGTTAGCCGATGCGGATTTTATCACCTTCGCTACTGACCGTGCTGCCGGTGCCGGTAAAAACCTGAGAATAGTTAAAGCCTCGTCGACCGATTTACCTCGAACCATATCGACGATTAACTTAACTTTGCGCGGCGGATAGCCGACATCTTTAGATATAGCACTTACCTTCATATTATCTCAACTACTTCTTTTTTCTGGCCTGGACTGTTACCTGTGATTTACTAACATGTCCTCTGAAAGTCCTGGTAGGGGCGAATTCCCCCAATTTATGTCCTACCATATTTTCAGTTATAAAAATCGGTACATGTCTTCTGCCATCGTGTACCCCTATTGTATGCCCGATCATCTGGGGCATAATGGTAGAAGCACGAGCCCATGTCTTAATTACCGTTTTCTCTCCGGTTTCGTTAATCCTCTTTATTTTATTGAGTAATTTCTCGTTGAAATATGGCCCTTTTTTAGATGAACGTGACATCTTTTTCCTATCCCTCGATTACGTTTCTTGTTTCCGTCGCCTGACAATTAATCTATCGGAAGTTTTACGTTTGCGCGTCTTATAACCCAAAGCCGGCTTTCCCCAAGGCGTCTTAGGAGCCATTCCTCTCGGTGCTCTTCCTTCCCCACCTCCAAGCGGATGGTCTCTCGGCGTCATTGCTGACCCGCGAACTTTGGGACGTCGCCCCAACCATCTGGTACGCCCGGCTTTACCCAGCTTGATGCCGCGATGCTCGACATTCCCGATTTGCCCTATAGTCGCCAGGCAGTTAACTAAAAACCGGCGCATTTCTCCTGAGGGCAATTTGACCAATGAGTACTTATCTTCTTTACCCAGCAACTGCGCTACTGTCCCGGCACTGCGGACAACCTGGCCGCCCTTCCCGGGCTCAAGCTCAATATTATGGATCAGTGTGCCGGCCGGTATAGAACCCAGCGGCAGTGAATTGCCGGGTTTTATCTCAGCTCCTTCACCTGCCATAATAGTATTGCCAACGCTAAGACCGAGCGGTGCCAGAATATAGCTTTTATCCCCATCTGCATAGTGAATCAAAGCAATTCTTGCTGAGCGGCCGGGATCGTACTCAATTGCCACTACTTTTCCGGGAACGCCAGTTTTTTCTCTTCTAAAATCGATTATTCTTAATTTACGCTTAGAACCACCACCGCGATGGCGTACGGTTACAACTCCTCTGTTATTGCGCCCCGCTCTCTTTCTCAGCGGTTTCAACAGAGACTTCTCAGGAGTAGACTTAGTTATCTCCTCGAAAGAAGCGCTAACCATTCCTCTCCTGGATGGTGATGTTGGACGATACGTTTTTAACGCCAAAATCTATCTCCTATTTATTACGGATGCCTTCTCTGCCATCGGTTTTTCTTAATAAGCTTCCGATGCTTATGTCTGGCCATTTTTTTTCTTCGTTTTTTTATTACCGAACCCAATGCTGTTTCCCCTGCTTTCTAAACTCCCTCGAAATACTCTATCTTGTCCCCCTCCATTAGAGTAACAACCGCTTTCTTCCACGGAGGAGTCGTTACCATCTTTCTACCTACCCTTCTAACCTTACCTTTGACAGTCATTACGTTCACCTTAACCACTTTGACTTTAAACGCCTTCTCAACGGCTATTTTTACCTGATGTTTTGTAGCTTTGTCTGCTATTTTGAAAGCGTACCCATTCTGTTCTTGAAGCATAGAAGTTTTTTCTGTAATTAACGGCCGCCGTAATATTTCATAAACATGCATGATACTTATTAATTCCTATGACAATTTGTTAAGCAGTATTTGCCACTGCTTTTTTACTCTCTTTCTGTTTCCATAAATCTTCGATTGCCTGTATCGCGGCTGTGCTCATCAATAGTTCTTTATGAGATAGTAAATCAGCTACGTTCAACAAACGGGCAGGTATGGTTTTAACTCCCGCCAGATTACGGGCAGCTATAATAATACTACTATCCGCCTCAGTAGTCGCAATGAGCACGGAATCCCCTATTTTTAATGATATTAAAAGGTTAAGCATTTCTTTTGTCTTCGGTTGGTCCATTTCAAATTGGTCTATGATTTTCAACCTGTTTTCATTAACTTTGGCGGAAAGAACACATTTTAATGCCAGACGCCGCATATTCTTGGGCATATTCTGTCGATAATCACGGGGATGAGGTCCAAAAACTACACCTCCTCCTTTAAGGAGAGGTGACTTCGCATTTCCACCTCTGGCTCTCCCGGTATGTTTCTGTGCAAAGAGTTTCCTGGTACTTTTGTCGACATCTCCTCTTGTTTTGGTGTTAACCGTTCCCAGACGGCGGTTAGCCAATGACCTGACCAAGGCTTGATGCACAACGGCCTCATTAAAAGGTACATTGAAAATATCATCCCGCAGTTCTATCTGCTTGATGGCTTTACCTTTACTATTATAAATATCCAGTTTCACTAAAATTCTACCTTTATCCCACTTTATTGATAAAAAGCAATCCCTTTTTGGAACCAGGGACTGCTCCTTTGACTAAAAGCAAATGATTCTCTAAATCGACATCTATGACTTCGAGATTCTGTGCCGTTACTCTCCGATTCCCCATATGTCCTGCCATGCGTAGACCTTTTAACACTCGTCCCGGAGAACTGCCTGAACCAATTGAACCTGGTGCACGATGGCGGTCAGATTGTCCGTGTGTCTTCGGCCCGCCCTTGAAATGATATCGCTTAACTCCTCCCGCAAAACCCTTTCCTTTGGATATACCGGTGACATTGACCATATCACCTGCCTTAAACATATCAACGTCGATTTTTTGCCCTAATTCGATAGATTCAATATCTTGTGTCCGGAATTCACGTAAATGTCTGAACTGTCCTATATCTTTTAGATGACCCTTCTGGGGAGAGTTGAGCTTTTTGGTCTCTTTAAAACCAAGCTGAACGGCACCATATCCTTCCTTATCCTCAGTTTTAACCTGAATTATAAAGCAAGGACCTGCCTTTATAGCCGTTACCACTACTTCTTTACCCTCTTTAAAAAGACGGGTCATACCAATTTTTTCTCCGATTAAATAATCAACCATTTTCTTCTCTATAATCTAATATCCACTTCAACTCCCGAAGGCAATTGAAGCTGGGTTAAAGCATCGATAGTTTTATTTGTTGGGCCTAATATATCTATTACCCGCTTATGAGTTCGAATTTCGAATTGCTCTCTCGAATCTTTATCAATATGAGGCGAACGGATAACACAAAATTTTTCGATCCTTGTCGGCAGAGGGACCGGACCGGCAACAACAGCTCCTGTACGTTCGGCAGTCTCAACAATTTGCCCTGCCGATTGGTCGACCAATTTATGATCGTAACCTCTGATCTTGATACGAATGTTTTGTTTTGGCATTTATTTTCCTCTTGACCTACCTGTAACCTGATCTGTTAGATCAGCAGGTAATTCTTGATAATGATCAAACTGTAGGGAGTATGTTGCCCTGCCCTGACTTAATGATCTGAGACTGGTTGCGTAACCAAAAGTATCCGCAAGCGGAATTATTGAATGTATAACACAGGTTTCGCCGTGAGTCTCTATACCATTAACATGGCCCCTTCGTGAATTCAAATCGCCAATAATATCACCCATAAATTCAGCCGGCGTTACCAGTTCAAGATCCATAACAGGTTCAAGCAGGACTGATTTAGCTTTAGCAAGTCCATCTTTTACTGCTATCGAACCGGCCATCTTAAAAGCCACTTCCGAAGAATCAACTTCATGATAACTACCATCAAGTAAAGCAACTTTAATATCAACCACCGGATATCCTCCAACTACTCCGCTTTCTAAAGCTTCCTTAATTCCCGCTTCTATCGCAGGTACATACTCTTTGGGTATTACTCCTCCTTTAAGCTGGTTCAAAAAACTGAACTTGCTGCCCGGTTCCCCAGGCTCCATTTTCACCTCTACATGGCCATATTGGCCGCGACCTCCGAATTGCCGTATAAACTTACCGGTACTTTCTACCGGTATAGTTATAGTTTCTTTATAGGCTACTTGAGGTTTACCGACCCTGACTCCAACATTAAACTCATGGAGTACCCTGTCCATAAGGACCTCTAGATGCAGTTCACCCATTCCGGAAATAAGAGTCTGACCGGTTTCCTTATCGCTTTTTATTTTAAAGGTAGGGTCCTCTTCCGAAAGTTTATTTAATGATTCGCTTAGCTTGTCCTGGTCGGCCTTACTATTGGGTTCAATAGCAAGAGCTATAACCGGCTCAGGAAAACGAATGGGCTCAAGAAGGACCGGTTTAGATATATCACATAGCGTATCGCCGGTAAAAGTATCCTTGAGACCTACTGTTGCTGCAATACTTCCGGTATCAACTTCATCCACTTCCTCACGATGATTGGCATGCATAAGGACTATCCTGCCAAGACGCTCTTTACATCCTTTACTGGAATTAAATACCTGGATACCGGCCTTTACCTTTCCCGAATATACTCTAAAATAAACAAGCCGTCCCATAAAAGGATCGGCAACAACTTTAAAAGCTAAGGCGGAAAACGGGGCCTCATCGCTTACTTCCCGAACAACCCTCTCGCCATTCCGAACGTCGATTACACTAATCGGAGGGATATCCAGTGGGGAGGGCAAGTAGTCAACAATCGCATCGAGTAAGCGCTGGATGCCCTTATTCTTTAACGCGGTACCACAGAGAATAGGTACCACTCTATTGTTTATAGCCAGCCTTCTGATAGCTGCTTTCAATTCATCAGGGGAGATTTCCTTATCCTCCAGATATAGCAGCATTAATTTATCGTCATTTTCAGCAACTATTTCGATCAACGATTGACGATACTTGGCTGCTTCCTCTTTCTCCTCATCGGGGATAAGAGCTTCAACCGGCGCTGTGCCGACATCATCGGCAAATAACCAGGCTTTATAAGCAACCAGATCGATAACACCACGAAAACTACTTTCCTTGCCCAGCGGTAATTGTACCGGCAGAGCTTTAGCTTTCAACCGCTCCTCGATCATATTCACTGTGCGATAGAAGTCGGCACCTACCCTGTCCATTTTATTGATGAAACAGATCCTGGGTACTTTGTAACGGTCAGCTTGCCTCCATACCGTTTCGGACTGAGCTTCGACTCCGGACACGGCATCAAGAATAACTACTCCGCCATCGAGAACCCTTAA
The DNA here is from genome assembly GCA_964510365.1 of uncultured Dehalococcoidales bacterium. GTDB lineage: Bacteria > Chloroflexota > Dehalococcoidia > GIF9 > UBA5629 > CAZEAR01. The sequence goes on from CAZEAR010000038.1 coordinate 11,993, forward strand.
GCTGCGTTCTACTTCAGCAGTAAAATCAACATGTCCCGGTGTATCAATAATATTTATTCGGTGGTCCAGCCAGTGACACGTGGTAGCAGCAGCTGTAATAGTAATTCCTCTCTCCTTCTCCTGCTGCATCCAATCCATAACGGTAGTGCCGTCATCAACATCGCCGACTTTATAAGTACGACCTGTATAATATAGTATCCGCTCGGTAGCTGTAGTCTTGCCAGCATCAATATGAGCGATGATACCGATATTTCTGATTTTATCTAAAAGAAAGGTTCTGGACATGACATTTTTCCCTATGCCATTAATCGCATGGTGTTTTAAATCTCTAGTCTTCGTTTTTAGTACCATTGGTTACCATCTGTAATGAGCAAATGCTTTATTTGCTTCAGCCATCTTATGAGTGTCCTGCCTCTTCTTGACCGCTGCCCCTTCTCCCTGGGCAGCATTAACAAGTTCAGCAGCCAGTTTCTCTGCCATGGATCGACCTGTACGAGCCCTAGCAAAGTCAACAACCCAGCGAATAGCCATTATTTGGCCCCGTTCCGGTTTAACTTCTACCGGTACCTGATATGTGGCACCGCCAACACGTCGCGCTCTAACCTGAAGCAGAGGCGTTACATTTTTTAATGCTTGCTCGAAAACCTCCATAGGATCTTTCTTCATCTGTTCCTGAACAATATTCAATGCATCATACATGATACGTTCAGCAGTAGCTTTCTTACCATCCAGCATTATCTTATTAATAAACTTGGAAAGAACATAGCTCCCGTATTTGGGATCGGGGCGCGTTTCTCTTTTTAATGCTTTAGATCTTCTTGGCATCTATTCTCCCTATACGCTGGGCGCTTTCCCCTTCTTTGCTCCATATTTGCTGCGGCCCTGCTGTCTCTTCTCCACACCAGCCGTATCCAGTGCCCCACGAACAATATGATATCGAACGCCAGGTAGATCTTTAACCCTGCCGCCACGGATAAGCACAACAGAATGTTCCTGTAAATTATGTCCCTCTCCAGGAACATAAGCTGTTACCTCTATGTGGTTACTCAAACGAACCCTGGCGATTTTGCGTAAAGCGGAGTTAGGTTTCTTCGGAGTCATCGTTTTGACCTGAACGCAAACCCCCCGTTTCTGAGGTGAATTCGTATCCCGTCTAACCCTGTTCTTTAAAGCATTATAGGTTACTCCTAAAGCCGGAGCTTTAGTTTTCGCTGTGCTCTTCTTCCTCCCCTTCCGAACCAATTGATTTATCGTTGGCACTTATTACTCCTCTTTTAAGTCCTTAGTAATTCATTCTTTTGCCGAAAATAGCCAATTAAAAAAACCGCCTAGTTGTCACCCGGTCTACCCCACAATCGGGCCCCGGTTCAACCAGCCGGCCTACTCAGGTCCACACCCTACTTAATGGCTAGTAGACGACAAAGACGTAATATAACACAATCCCTATTTACATGTCAATAGCTATAATATACTTTAGGGATGTGCGAAACTTCGCCAATGGTTAAATAGCATTTGCATTTAAACGTTACCGTCTTCATAAAGAGATTATTTACCTTAATATATAATGTTTTTGGACTTTCAGGTGATTATAGATGTGCTTTTATTTATCGAAGCATACAATACTACATATATGTTGGATAATCATTTATAACATCTAATTGAGACTAGAAGCTGTTGACATCGGCTACGTTATTCTTTAGACTGTAAACAACAGCAACTTAACAAGCCATTCTAATGGTGGGGAGGGTAGATTGGGTTGGCAACATTGTCTGTGTAATAAGCTGATACGAGCTTTCCTCCTATTGGTTCTCTGTGCTTTATTTATTCTCATACAGGGACACATTATCTATGCCATGCCCTTCTGGTCGGCGGTGAACTACGGGACAGGAGATAGTCCCATCTCTGTCGCCGTGGGCGATTTCAACGGTGACGGCAAGCCCGACCTGGCCGTTGCCAATGAGGGCAGCGACGACGTATCGATACTGCTGGGCAACGGGGACGGCACCTTTGGGCCGGCGGCGAACTACGTGGTAGGAACAAATCCCCGCTCTGTCGCCGTGGGCGATTTAGACGGTGACGGCAGGCCCGACCTGGCCGTCGCCAATTTTGGCAGCAACAACGTATCGATACTGCTGGGCAACGGGGACGGCACCTTTGGGCCGGCGGCGAGCTGCGTGGTGGGATTTTCTCCCTTCTCTGTCGCCGTGGGCGATTTAGACGGTGACGGCAAGCCCGACCTGGCCGTTGCCAATTGGGGCAGCAACGACGTATCGATACTGCTGGGCAACGGCAACGGCACCTTTGGGCCGGCGGCGAGCTACGTGGTGGGAACAAATCCCCACTCTGTCGCCGTGGGCGATTTCAACGGTGACGGCAAGCCCGACCTGGCCGTTTCCAATATGGCCAGCAGCAACATATCGATACTGCTGGGCAACGGCAACGGCACCTTCCAGGCGGCGGTGAACTACGGGGTGGGATCATCTCCCCGCTCTGTCGCCGTGGGCGATTTCAACGGTGACGGC
>CAZEAR010000039.1:0-14463 GCA_964510365.1 uncultured Dehalococcoidales bacterium
GTATCCAGTTAGGTGCATCGGCACAGGTTACAACTATGCTGCACGTTTTCAATTCATCTGATAAACTACCTAGATTAATAAATATACCGTCCAGTGTTGCTGCTAAAGTTGAAGCACTTTCTTGGGTCCTGCTGGCAATGATTATTTTAGAAGCTCCCCTATCTTTGGCCGCTTTAGCTACAAGCTTTCCCGCTTCGCCGGCACCGATAACAAGCATTTTGCTGTTTTCAAGGCTACCGACTATCTTTGTTGCCAAATCTACTGCCACCGAGCTAATTGAAAGAGCATTTTTACTGATTCCTGTTTCTTCACGAACTCGTCGGCCGGTTCGAATCGCACTTTGGAAAATATGCCGCAACGGCAGTGTTACCATTCTTGCCTTATCGGCAGTTTCCAGTGCACGACCTACCTGGCCGAGGACTTCAAATTCACCGAGTATCATTGAATCAAGGCCGCAAGCAATACGGAATAGGTGCTCTATTGCTACCTTGTCTTTGTAGACGTATGTATATTGCTGTAAGTCAGTATCGGACATACCTAAATGCAATTTTAAAAAATTAAGGCTTGTCTTCTCGGAGTCGCAGCCATTATTATCGGCGATGTAAACTTCAGTTCGGTTACAAGTAGATAGGATTATACCTTGGGAAACATGGGGGCTAAGAAATGATAGAAAATCATGAAGTTTCTCGGCTCTGATCGTAGCCTTCTCACGTACTGTAATTGGAGCTGTTCGGTGATTTACTCCTGCCAGGCTAAAATTCATATCGGCTTTGTCTCTTTCAATTGTTGCTTTCGCTTATTTATTTATCAATTGCTGAAAGGGTAAGTTATGTTTTTTTATACCAGATATTTGACTCTTACCTTTTTAAATTCTTTGGTGCTGAAAAGTAATATGTAGTTTACCAAGCCTATTCGTTTGGATACATCGCTTATCATTTTTTCGCAGACTTCTTTGGTATTGCCGTGCACCATAGCAAAAAGGTTATACTGCCAGTGTGGGTTGGTCTTTCTCTCGTAGCAGTGGCTCACCGCCTTCATAGATGCCAGTTCCTGCCCGGCCTTATTCACTGCGTCAGGTGGTACTTTCCAGCACGCCATGGCATTGGCTCTGAAGCCAGCCTTCCGATGGTTCACTGAAGCACCAAAGCGTCGCATGATGCCACGTTGTAAAAGTGATTGGCATTGTGACAGGAAATCCTGTACATTCATGCCCAACCGCGCTGCCATGGCGGAAAATGGCGTGGATATTAAAGGTAAGTCCTGCTGTAGTTCGTTGATTATCAATCTATCTTTCCCGGAAAGTTTAACTTTCATAGATATAACACTGCCGGCTTGTAAAGTACTGTGATCTTCCCGGCTATCCCCGCTAACGTCAAAATAGGTGCCTATCTTGAACAACTTTATAGCCGGTAAGGAAAAGACATCTTCAGCATCAATAGGACCGGTCAAGCGCCTAAACTCAGTCTGCATATCGGACGTGGTGGGAATAGCTAGAGTGAACCAGAGATTTAAGAGATGATTTCGCTTGTAGCAGTGACTGACTCCTGGATGCTCTATCAGTAGCTTACAAGCTTTGTCTAAATGACTCTTTTCCACTTTCATGGCAACCAGTGTGGTCTGATAGCCGAGGTGTCTGGCATCCATTACGGGGCTTATTTGGCGAACGATACCTTTAGCTTTTTGTTGCTTAATACGGCGAATGACCTCATCACCATCGATGCCCAGCTTCAATCCCAGTTCGTTATATGGTTCATCGGTTAACGGGAATTCTATCTGTATCAGATTAAGTAGTTTCCGGTCAATCGCATCGAGGTTTATATTAGACATCCACAGGGTCCTTTAACTGAGTTTTTGGTTGATAGAGGCAGTATGGCTCGGCCTCAAGATAGTCTCCGCTAGCTTCATAGGCTCGAGCCCGGCAGCCACCACATATTCTCTTATATTCGCATAAACCACATTTTCCCTTAATATTAGAGAGATCTCTCAGATCATTAAATAAAGGTGAATCGGCCCAAATTCGGCCAAAAGATTGTTCCCGGACATTTCCTGCTTCCGCATCAAGATAACCGCATCCTTGAACCCTGCCCCTGTGAGAGATAAAACAGAAGCCGATACCGGCAAGACAACCGCGGGTAATGGAATGTACCGGGTTATGAGGAATAGATGATTCTGTATTATCTGGTGACATCGTGTCAGCATTCTGTCTCTGTCTTTGTTTTATTATTCGTAAATAGTGGGGTGCGTCGGTAGGTTTAAAGAAAATCCTGTCCCCAAGTGCTAATTGTTTATCATATATCCAGTTTAATGTTTCCTCGTATTGTTGAGAGGATAGCGCTACCGATTCAAGATTTTTCCCCCTGCCTGTTGGTACGAGCATAAAAGGATGAAAGGCAACGGCCTTCATCTTAAGAACCAGAGCGAGAAGCTCTTCCAGATAGTTCACATTCAATTTGGTTATGGTACTGTTAAACTGAACCTCGATACCTGCTTTCTGAGCATGGATAACGCCGTTCATAACTGCGTCAAAGGCGCCGGACTGACCACGGAATTCATCCTGCAGCTTGGCAGCGGGGAAATCCAGGCTTATCCCGAGGCGTGATATGGGAACTTCCTTTAAATTGCGAGCCATTTCTTCAGTAATCAAGGTTCCATTGGTTCCCATGACTACTCGCAATCCTCTGCTTACTGCATATTTTGCGATTAGTAAAACATCTGAACGAATCAGGGGCTCACCACCGGTCAGAATAATAATTGGACGCCCAATTTCCAGTATCTGGTCGATGAGACGAAAACACTCATCAGTGGTTAGTTCATCACTATATGAAACAGGATCAGCTGAGCCCCGGCAATGGGCACAAAACAGGTTACAGCTTCGAGTAACCTCCCAGGCCACCAGATGTAGTCTCGGCGTAATCATGTTTGACTGCTTCTGCCTGTTTTCCTTTTGCGAAATCATGTTCCGATTCCAATCTCCTTATCGGTTAAATAACAGGCCGGGTCTTCTGCCCAGACATCGCCAAATACTGCCTCAGCCCGTACCCGCAGATTACCATTACAAAGTTCAAGATACTGACAACGGGCACACCGACCTTTCAGTAAATCCTTACGGTTTTTTAGACCTTTAAGTAGTGGATCCGAAGTATTTGTCCAGATATCGGCAAATTTTTGTTGGCGTACATTACCAAGTGAATAATGCCACCAGAATTGATCGGGATGGACGTTCCCTCGATCATCGACGGCACTAATTTTGATGCCCGAGTTATTGCCGCCATTCCTCCGGAGTAATTCCAGGGCTTTATGGGCACGTTGCGGATCGCAGTCTCTCAGCTTGAGATACAGGTAAACAGCATCGGTATGATTGCCTACAGTGAGGATCTCTTTATGAAGACCACGCTGATACATGTCCAGGGTATGGTCACTAATCGTATCTATCACTGCTCTTGTCTGAGAGTGACCAATGTCTTTTTCCTTGAGGCCATCTCCTCGCCCCGAATATGCCAGGTGATAGAAACAGGCACGCTCTATTCCCTCATCCTCTATCAGTTGAAAAATAGCAGGAATTTCCTGATAGTTAAAACGGGTCATAGTCAATCGTAAAGATACCCTCAACCCCAGAGCGATGCAGTTCCTGATACCCTGAAGAGCTAAATCGAAAGCGCCTTCTTTACCACGGAAGCGATCGTTATTCGCCTTTATACCATCTATGCTTATCCCTACCTCAGCAAAGCCAATTTTTTCTATTTTACGGGCAACCTCTTTATTAATCAGGGTGCCATTGGTTGAAAGCGCAACTCTTATCCCATGTTCTCGTGCAATGCTGGCTAATTCAAATAAGTCCTGTCTGAGTACAGGTTCACCTCCGGAAAATAGTATCACGGGCACTGCAAAATCGGCCAGGTCGCGAATAAAGGATTTTCCATCTGCGGTATTCATTTCATCCGCTGATCTCTGGTTATTGGCACTGGCATAGCAATGAATACAACGTAGATTGCACTGTCGGGTAAAATTCCAGACGACCACAGGCCGCACGATGTCTTTATTTTCGTAACGAAGATGGTCTCCTGGCCCAACTGAATCGCAAAGCAAGCGCGTAATAGAGATCACTTAGTTTCGCTCCAATCAATCCTGCTATGAATTCCATTCCGATACTGCTGGTGTGCTGCTATCAAGGCAATTAGAGCTTCATCCAATATACGCGCTACAATTGGTATTGCTTTAACTACACGTCCTGTAAAAGCTTCTCTCTTTCTTATAAAATGTGTCGTAGCGTTCATTATAGGGTCACGATGTAAGATAAACGCTTCTACAGAATCGGTTAATGGTAGATTTAATTTGGCCAGCATTACTCCAAGATCATGACCTGTCTCATGAACCTGACCCATGGTTTCCTCTCGACGCGATGGTTCTGAAATATACTTGATAATCTGATTTAAGAGACGGCGACCTATATCAGCCAAGTACCTTTTTTCTTCATCACTAAGCTCGCTATACCAGGCTGTGTTTTTTAGTGTTTCACGACCAATTTCCCGGAGTTGCTCATTAGTCTCCTGTAACTTATTGACGAAATCTTTTATATCAAACATTTTCGGGTGAGAAATCACGAATTTTTTCAATTCTATCTTTGAATAGCGGCGGTGACCACCAGGAGTTATAAAGGCTTTAATTTTCCCTTTATCTGTCCATTGACGTAGTGATGCTTCACTAACTCCCAGGAAAGTACTGGCTTCACTTATACCGATTAAAGACTCTTGGACCAAAGTGTAGACTCCCAAGCCGAAGATAATTGTATTTAAAAAACTGGCTGCAATTTACGTTGTTATTATACCTGCAAATCTATAAAAATCTATAAAAATCTAATAAAATCTAAATTCAATTTGTAAAACAGTATTAGTTTAATACTTTTGGATTAGACATGAAAGTAATTTAATAGATAAAAACCACCTATATTTATCAAATATACGCCCTATTTTTAATAGTATTGATATAGACTGCCTTGTCGATGGCTTGCCGGCTATCAACAAAAAAGATAGGGAATTATCTACTAATTGCCTGAAAGGTAGTTGTAAAAATTTAGTTGAATATCGGCGGTGGAATTGTCAATTAAGGTCAAGAAATGAGCGATTTTTTGGGTGAACAGATAATAGGTTGTATATTAGGTAATAATGTAAAAAATTGTCCCAAAATACAGCAGGGGCAGTTTTAACTGCCCCTGCTTCTAAGTCGGCGAGAACTTAGCGCTAATTAATGGATAGTACGCATTTGCCTCCGGAACATTTATATCCGGGAGGGCAGTCAGCATCAATATTACATACTAATTTACTAATACGTTTATCATGTAAATAACAATAAATGCCGCCCCCTATGCTGTACCAGATGAGTGCTACCGGAAATAGCATCACAAGTGTACCTAACACAAGTGCTACAATAACTGGCCAATCCATCTTCTTATCTCCTTATTATATTAACTCGGATTAATATCCGAATATATGTTCAGATATTTCAGCAGTATACCTGGAACATTGTATAAGTAGATAACATAACTAGCAAGAGTAAAGGCGACTATATTTCAGTAGAAAACAACCTATTTTATGTTAACAATTGTCTTATTTATTAAGAATCTTAATCGGGCAATTCCAATTATATGTCCGTACTAATCAGTCCCTTACGGACAGCGAATTTAATCAATTCGGTACGGCTATGCAATTTCAGTTTTGCCATTATCTTGGCTCGATGGCCTATCACTGTTTTGGCACTAATATCAAGCATTACTGCAATTTCTTGATTTGTATTACCATCTGCCAGTAGCCTGAGTATTTCTCTTTCCCTTGTTGTCAAATGGTCATATGGTTCTTCTTTTATTTTGTCCCTGTAAGCATCGATAAGTGCAGAAGCTGCGGATGGATATAAGAAATATTCGTTTTTGTATATTTTACGTATAGCCGATACTATATCTAAGCCTTGAGCTTTCTTGGGGAAAAAACCTGCTACTCCTGCTTTGATTGCTGCGATTACATATTCTTTATTATCATACTGCGTTACCGCTAAAATCTTAGTTACAGGTTTTTCTTTCTTAATCAGGCGAGCAGCTTCTAGTCCATCCATGCTTGGCATAGAGATATCCATGATTACTACATGAGGACTAAGTTCCTTTACCTTTTCAATAGCCTCTTTCCCGTCTGATGCTTCACCAATAATTTCTATATCATCATATAAGTCCAGTAATGCCCGAAGGCCTTCACGCATTACTGCATGGTCATCAACTATCAAAACTTTAATTTTTTCTTCATGTACATCCATGACCACTACTCTTTTAGTATTTTGTAATATTATGACGGTAGAAAAATAAAGCAGATATAATCAAATAATTAGGATGCATCGTGACTCCGTAATCAATAAATTGCAGCCGTACGGTTAGATATCAAAGACAATATTATGTTATACCCTATCTGAGTTTCTTTCTAGGGTTAATAGTTCTTTATTCGAGCAGGAAGTGCCCGTTTTTAGAGGAAAATCGCCCTATTTTAAGGGAATTAACTCTAAGAATAAAAACTTTACCAATAAAGTAAGGTTTCCGTGGTGTAATGTCTGACCGGTAGCACTGGATTGTGATTAAGTATCTACAATCGTCAGGCCTTTTCGGATAGCAAATTTCACTAGTTCAGTATGACTATGTAAATCCAGTTTTCGCATAATCTTAGTCCTATGACCGGTGACAGTTTTTACAGTGAGGAACAGCCTGTCTGCGATTTCACGATTAGTGAAGCCATCAGCGATCAATTTGATAAGTTCCCTTTCCCTTGCCGTTAACTGGTCGTATAATTCCTCCTTTGTCTCCTTGCGGTAGTCTTCAATTATAGTTGAAGCTGCTGAAGGATATAAAAAGGAATCGTTTCTGGATATAGCGCGTATAGCGGAAATCAAATCATCGCCTAATGCTCTTTTAGGTACGAAACCCGACACGCCTGCTTTGATAGCTGAAATTATGTACTCTTTATTATCGTGTTGTGTTAATATTAGGACTTTTATTTTGGAATTTTTCTTAATTATTCGACGTGAGGCTTCAAGGCCATCCAGGTCAGGCATTGCTATATCCATAACTATTACATCGGGTGCGCTCTCTATTGCTTTTTCAACAGCTTCCTTCCCATTTGATGCTTCTTCTACAATCTCGATATCATCATGGAGGTCTACCAAAGCCCGAATACCATCGCGCATTATAGCATGGTCATCCGCAACCAGGACCCTTATTTTACCCATTTGAAACCTCCTGTTTCACAGATGTATTTCAATCTTGATTTTGGTCCCACCACTGCGGGTACTGGAATGAATGTTAAAAGTACCGTTCATTAGTTCTAATCTCTCTTTCATTCCTATCAATCCTAATCCTCTTGGTCGTTCTTTTGAAGTCAATGCGTTGCCAACATCAAATCCCCTACCATCATCTTCAACATTAACACAAATTGCGTTCTTCTTAAAATGCAGAATTATGTTGGCGTTTTTAGCCTTGGAATGCTTCGCAATATTTGTAATCGCCTCTTGAATAACTCTAAAAACTGTTGACTCCAATTCGTAATTTAGTCTCCTTTGGTTTCCAATTATCTTGAAAGTTGTATTTATTCCGACCGATTCCAAATTATTTTCTGCCAGCCACTTTATAGCAGATACAATACCTAAATCATCCAGCAAGCTGGGGCGAAGTTCGTAGATTAATCGATTAATCTCATCAAGAATGCTGATGGATAGAGACTGTAATTCCTTAATCTTGGTTTTAGTTTTATCTTCACTGGGGGGCAATTTACTGGATACGGCTTCCAAATTGGCGACCAAACTCGCCAGTGACTGACTTGTTTCATCATGCAACTCACGAGCAATTCTGCGCCGCTCTTCTTCCTGGATAGACATTATCTCTCGTAACAACTCACCTCGTATTTCCTCTTTACGCTGTATTTCTTGCTGTAATCTGACATTTTCAATAGAAGTAGCGATCTCACCTGCAATACCTTCTAAAAGACGTATATCTTTGGAAGAAAATCTATGGATTTCATTACTGGCAATATTAAGAACACCTAAAATTTTGTCCTGCGATTGTATTGGAATACTGGCGTAAGCTCTAAGCCCCTCTAAATTTAAAAAATCGGAATGAGTAGCACGGGGATCTTTGGAGACATCATCAGTTATAATGGTCTTTCCAGTTTTAGCGACCGTACCGGATATACCTTCACCTATACGCCAGTATAACTTTTTACTATACTTTTTAGATAAGCCGTGCTTAACCTGGTAATATAACGATTGTTTCTCCTCATCAATAAGGAGTATACCGCCAATTTTATATTGTGTTATCTCCAGGGTCTTCATAAGAGCTTTATAAAGTGTAGTATCTAAATCACCAGGGTCATCTAAGGATGCTAGTGTCTCAGATACAGAAAGAAGCGAAGATAGCTCTTTAGTCCGTTGCTGTAAGTCTTCATGTGAAGATTTAAGCTTGATTCTCATATCATCGAATGTTTGAGATAATATACCAATCTCATCTCGTCTTGGAGAAGAAATAGGACTACTTAAATCTCCCTTAGCCATTTTTTCAGAAGCGTTAATAAGCATTCTTATACTGCTTACCAGATCCCTCGTGGTAATAACTACTACTAGAAAAGCGAGGGCGATTAATCCGGAACCAAATATAACTATATTTTGGCGAAACTCACGCAAAGGCGTAAGAGCTTCAGCTTCTGATTGTCTGATCACTATTCCCCATTGAGCGACATTCAGGGGAACGAAGGCAAGTAGATCTCTGCTTTCAACTTTTTCTACTGGAACGTGACAAGTATGACATAGCCCGCGAGTTGGTTTTCCAGTCGCTATTAAATCTGCGAAGCGGCCACTATGATCGCTCTTTTCAAAAGGAGTAAGCATAGGGCCGGGCTCAGTTCTGGCGATTACAGTTCCGTTCTGGTCTATGACTTCGACATAACCTGTTTCTCCTAATTTAATAGGGCTGATAAAGCCGCTAATGCTTGACTCGGTAATATTTATCGCTATTGCAAGTATACCGTCGTCCTTGATGGGACTGGAAATAAAAATGATCGGATCATTGTTAACCGGACTTGGTACGAGTGCGGAGATTACACTTTTATCTTCATTTTTAGTCTGGCTTATACTGGGATAATGAAGAATATTTTTGCCTACTATTTCTGGACCACGGAATTTGCTCCATTTAATCTGTCCTTTATTATCCAGGATAAAGATATTTTGAATTTTAATTAAGAGCAAGGAATATGCGTTCTCAAGTGCTGCTATTTGGGATTCGGTAACATCATTGTTTCCTTCAATTTCCATTATATGAGCAATATTATTTGACTCATTAAGAGCTTGTCCCAGTACTTCGTCTATATATTCTCCTATGACACTAGCAGTCATCAATCGGTCATTAAGAACCATTTCCGTAACTTGGTTTGCTGATCGAATGTAAAGAAAACCGAATATTACTATTGCTATAATTAGCCCCGGCACTGTTAGCAGAGCAATCTTTGTTCCCAGGTTTAGTTTAGGTAAGAACTTCATTGTAAGCTTCCTTAAAGAATAGGGCTACATTTGTCACCTATATATTATAAAGATGCTTTAATTTATTATATTGATTAGACTTTCATTATTGAAGTTCGGATACTGAAAGGAATAGATTATGGTTTTGTGCTAAAGACCTAATTGCGTTCTCACGGATAGTAGTCATTCTAAGAAAATGTTTAATATGCATAGAGTTATAGAGACTATGGTAACTTAAGATTAGAGAATCTATTGTTATATTATATAATAAACTTTGATTTATATTTTTCGGGATTACTAAAAGCTTGGGATGTAGTTATTCTAGTGAGGCAAATATTATTTCCCAGTAATACTTAATAAGAATACATATTTTTAATCCATAAACCTCGTATTTCCATTGAGGTTGCTTATTAATTAATGTTCTTCCCCTCAAGCTCTTCTTTAAGTAAATCGATTTTTTTTCTTAGTCTTTTTTGTCTATTATACATAATAAGTACGTAGCCGAAAACAAGGGCCCAGATAATAGAAAAGGCAGCAAATAAAAATCCGGTATTTTCCATTTCTCCTATCTCCTTATTTATTATATTTAGAATCACGCAATTCCATTATTCTATTAAACGCGTTCTCATCGTTTTTCAATGAGACCTGTTGAATTAAGATAGCTATGTATAAAGTGGTAAAAGCGGCAAGGCAAACAAGCAGTGTTAGCAGCATTGAAGGTGCTAGTCCTCCTTCGAAGATAACAGGACCTGGATGCTGTGTTCGCCATAGTGTAATGGCCATAAAAGAAATGGGGACATCAATAAATCCAATTATTCCTACTACGGCTCCGAATCTTGCACTTTGTGGCCCTTCCCCTGCATAAGAGCGAACTATTAAATAAGCTATGTAAATGAACCACAGAATGAGAGCTGTCGTTAGTCGTGCATCCCATGTCCACCATACTCCCCAGATTGGTTTTGCCCAAATTGATCCTGTAATTAAAACCAGTGAAGTGAATACTAATCCTATCTCTGCTGAGGAATAAGCGATAGTATCATATCTGCTGTCTCTTTTCCATAAATATAAAATACTGCAAATGAAAATAATAAAAAATGCCAGGAAAGCGACCCAGGCGATGGGTACATGGAAATAAAATATCCTCTGTACTACTCCCATCGTTTCTTCAGTGGGTACGTAGAGAAAAATAAGATACAGACCACTTATCATTAGGACAAAACTTAATCCCAGTAAAATCCTTCTAAAAATAAATTTATGATTCATAATGCACCTCTATTCTTCGATAACAAATGAAAAAATTAAGAATGATACAGCTATAAAAATAACATCAAATGCGCCAATGATATTAAGCCATGAAGAAAGCTCCGCCCAGGGTCTATCCAGTATTGCCAATGTTGAAGCTTTTACTGCGGAAATAATTAGCGGGACTACAATAGGTAGAAACAGGATGGGTAGGACCATTTCTCTGGCTTTGGTATTAACGGCGATAGCGGAGAATAAAATGCCGACCGATACGAAACCGACTGTTGTTAAAAATGTTATGGTTATTATCTGCAACGATATGATTGGTAGGTTAAAAAGTGCTGTAAATACCAGTAGTGCTATTATCTCTACAATCAGCATGAAAAGTAAACTACCTAGCATCTTGCCGACGTAGATTGCTTCGCGACTTATAGGACAGACCATTAGCCCTTCAAGACAATTCTCTTCTTTCTCTAAAACAAAGGAGCGGTTGAAACTCAATATTCCGGCAAAAGCAAAAGTGATCCAGAGTATAGCCGGAGCTACTTCTTTAGTAGCTTCCAGGCCACCTCCCAAGGCAAAGTTAAAGACGATAATAGCCAGGAAAGTGAAAACCAGAATCGAGATAATAGTTTCCTTACTTCGCATTTCAGCGATGACATCTTTCCAGGTAATGGTCAGCGCCTTTCGCCAGAATGTCATGCCTTTACTCCTGTATTTTGCTGATAGGTTAATTTTAAATTTGTTATATCTAGCTCAGAGCTAGGCTTATCAAAGACAATTTCCCCTTTATTTAAGATTAGTATGCGATCACCATGTTCTAAACCTCTTTCCAGGTTATGTGTGACAAATATAACAATCAATTTATTTGCATCATCTTTTTGTAGTTCATTCCAGAGCAATTCGATAGCTTCTTGATCTAATCCGGTTTCAGGCTCATCAAGCAGCATAATACAGGGTTTATGGAGTAAAGAGCGTGCGATGGATACGCGTTGCTGCATACCTCTCGACAGAGTATGGATCTTATCATAAAGCCGTGAAGACATGCCCACAATATTTACTACTTCATTAATTCTTTCTTTCCGTTGTGGTATATCATACATGCGGCTGTAAAATTCGAGGTTTTCGTATATAGTAAGATTGCTGTATAGGTAAGTATGATGAGTGACCACACCGATGTTACGTTGGATCTCTTCGGTTTTTTTTCTAAGGTTCATACCATTTATTTGAATATACCCCGAGGAAGGTTTCATAATAGTTGCTAATATTTTAATTAGAGTAGTTTTGCCGGCACCATTGGGACCTAAAATGACCACGGTTTCCCCCGGTGAAATGCTAAGGTTTATCCCACTTAGAGCAGTATGAGTTCCATAAGACTTGGTAAGCCCCTGGATATCAATTGCATAATATTGATCGCTGCTTTTATTTGCCATTTACTGTCTATTATTAGTTTCTTCCGAAGAATTTATTAATGCGGTTAATTGTGCCTTCTTTTCAGCGCGACGTTGACGGTAAACTTCTTCACTGATTTTATTATCCTCAAAATCATCATCGAGTTGTGCTATCTCGGCAAGTAGTCTTTGTCTGTCAGTATCGAGTCCCTTTGCAGATGTTACCGGCCGAACTCTCCTCTTCTTCAGTAATATATAGACAAAGCTAAAACCACCGGCAAGTATTACCAGTAATATAAGCCATATCAAATACTGCTGATTGTCGGAATCTAGTATACTTGATTTATTAGCTTTAGATAACCCCGACAGGTGTATTGTAAGGTCGGTACCTTTTGAGATATTTGTTCCCGTAAAATGCATAAAACGATTATCTTCAATAGTCAACGACTCAATAAGATTAAGCTGGTCACTTGTTGCTTTAATATTTCCTTCCTGTATTAATATATGGAATTCGTTTGTCGGGTAGTTAATCCTTTGAGAAAACGTATAGTCATCTGAACTATAGTCGATAACATAGGAAAACGCCACCTCTTTGTCTCCAGGTAAGAAAGGTAAAGTATCAGCGAAACCATTATTAATATCTTTAATAAATCTTTCTATTAATCCAGCTGTCAGATGGACTTCCGTTGCTTTATCCGGTAGTGAAAATATTAGCGTCTCTCTGTTTTTCTCATCATCGGTTTCACCGACTCCTACATAAGTCCGATCAGAATCATTAGTGAATACATAATATTCCTTTATTTGAAGACTACCCTGCGTGATATATATAACGGTATGTCCTGTAAGGATTCGAATCGCCTCATCGCTGGTATTAGAATCATAGACAAAAAGATCGATAGATTTGGTTGTCTCATTATCGGTAAAGCCGACCGGTTCGCTAAAATATTCGGCTTTGTTAAAAAACAGCCCTATTTGGTAAGTGTGATCAGGTTGAACGGATAAATCTTGGAACATGAAACTACCGAGAGTATCTGTTTGTCCGTCGGTCGAATTTATCTCTTGTCCGTTCAGGAAGGTATATAGAGTTATCTTTAGACCGGCCGCGCTGCTGCCGTTCGGTGTGCTATTGATGATTTTACCCTGGATTATACCGACATCTAATTCATCTGCAGTGATAGGTATAGAATTACCTATATTGAATACTATTGTAATTAATAGGGTAATAACCGATAGCGTAAAAAATTTAGTTGCAATTGTTTTCCTTAGATGCATGTGTTACACTCTGACCGGAAGCAGAAAGAATGCTTACGGTGTTTTAGTTTGATTCTCAGTTTGTGTTGATTTCTTGCTGCGCCGCAAATTCAATATCTGCTTTTCTATTTCATCCTCAGTTTCAAGCTTCTCTTTTATGGCTTTTGCATCTTTATCAACCGAATAATCGGTCATTTTACGAGTGGAGAAATCCTGCGACTTATTATCAGTTGATGAAGATGTTTGCTTGAAAAAAGGATAAACGATGTAAGCAAAAGTCAGTACCGCTAATAGCAGGACAATTACTATAGTCATCTGAAACAGTGCTCCCCATATTCCTAAAGCTTAAAAAACATTCTCAATATTTCGTTTCGGTTAAGTAAAATTCTTAACGCGAATATATATTATACTGCTAATCGCCTAATTATGTTTTACTTTGCATGCTGTTTCCGGCGTTCCGGCCAGAAGGCGATTAAACCGCCTATAATAAATATTCCGCCCCCTATCCAGATAAGAACAACTACTGGATTGACCAGTATTTTAAAGGATGTAGTTCCATCTTCATCCCAGCCGACCAAAATAGCATAAAGATCCTCGCCAATACTTGTATGGATAGCTACCTCTGTGACCGGTTGTTCCTGGCTTTGATGAAAATACTTTTCCGGAGTCAACCTGTCTATTAATTTTCCGTTTTTATAAACTGATAAGTTGGACATTACTGTAATTTTACTTGGAGTTTCGTAAAAGTCCTTCCCCTCGAATGTAAGAGTGTAATTCTTAATTCTCATCGACTCTCCCGGCATGAGCGAAGCTTCCTTTTCCGTACTATACATTGAAGAACCAATAACTCCGATAGCTATGATGGCGATAGCAATATGAACGATATAACTACCGTATCGAGGTCTGTTAGCTGTAATCAGGTGCCAGGTTGATTTCAGGTAATTCGAAGCTTTTTTCAAATGGTTCCCCTTTATTTCTCGGAACCATTGGAGCGATATGCAAAAAACAGCTAATATACACAGGAACAAAGCTATCAGTGCCGGCC
>CAZEAR010000040.1:0-14040 GCA_964510365.1 uncultured Dehalococcoidales bacterium
GGATGAGATGCACAGGGGCCATTTGTATTCGGTATTCTTTGATAAGATCTTTTGGCAGACAGCTTGTGCTGTCAGTTACAATACCTACATTAGACATAATCATTACTCCTATTGTTATTTTCTATAATTGATATGTACCTCGGCTGTCTAGGTATAATTCGATATAGTATTGTAATTGTGATTCAGTGTCAATATATGTAAGTTTGAGCCTGTTAGCCACGTTCAGTTAGACGGAATTGACAACCTTGCATCAACTGTGTTATTGTTTACTATGTTTGTCATATTAATAAACAATATGAAAGGATCTGAAAGGCGATGAAACTTACTACCAGAGGGCGCCGGGCAACCAGACTGCTTTTAGATTTGACCTTATATCAGGCACAGGGGCCGGTTCTTTTAAAAGATATTGCCCGAAGACAGAGAATTCCGCTCTCATATCTTGAGCATTTAACAACTCCTTTAGTAGCCGGGGACATTTTAGTTAGCTCACGAGGGGCGAAAGGTGGAATCTCGTTAGCCAAACCACCCGAGGAGGTTACATTGAGTGAAGTAGTCCAACTACTTGAAGGCTCTGTTGCACCAGCAGAGTGTGTTAACAATCCAGCTTTATGTGACCGCTCAAACAACTGTGCCACTCGTGTCGTATGGTGTCAAGTTGAGAGAGCCATGAACGAAGTTTTAGAGTCAACATCCTTACGGGATTTAGCGGAATGCCAAACAAAAATGGAGACTTCAGAACCTATTATGTATTACATATAAGTCTTACTTAATTGATTGCTTGGAGAAAATAATTACAATGGACAGTAAAGAACGATACACCAAATCAGATCATCAGTTGAGGGTTTATTCTGATATAACTCAACTAATTGCTAGCCCGGAGAATCCAACACCTTTAGTTAGATTGAACAGAATTAATCCAAATAAAGAATTTCAAATTTATCTTAAGCTGGAAAGATATAATCCATTTGGTTCTGTGAAAGACAGAATTGCTTTCAAAATGTTAAAGCCATTGGATACAGAAAACAGAACAGTAGTTGAACCATCATCAGGCAATACTGGAATTGCTCTGGTTTGTATCGCGAATGCTTTGGGAATACCAGTAAGGATAGCTGTTCCCGGTGGAATTCCTGAGGAAAAAAAGGTAATGTTAAAATTTTTGGGGGCAAAAGTGACTGAAACTGATGATGCCTTATGCCCCTTATTTCCTACCGAAGGAGCTAGAGGTTTAGTTAATACTTTGGTAGAAGGTCCAGCTACTAAAGATAGCTATATTAGTCCCAATCAATATGAGAATGAACTAAATGTTCAAGCACATTACCAAACGACAGGACCGGAAATATGGAAACAGACAAAGGGTAAAATTGATTATTTCATTGCTGGATTTGGCACTTGCGGCACAATAACCGGTGTTGGCAGATATTTAAAAAAACAAAAACCGGAAATAAGAATTATTGGAGTAGAGCCTTCTTCCCTAAACCACAAACTGCCGGGAATGAAAAGAATAACCGGACTTGATAATGAGCTTATACCAAAAATTTTAGATAGATCAGTGGTTGATGATTTCGTAGAAGTGACTGACGAACAGGCATATAGTACTGCTTTAGAATTAGCGAGGAAAGACGGAATTCCAGCTGGTCCAACAACGGGAGCAATACTTTATGCTGCCTTAAATTGCACCAGAGCAAGAAAAGGTTTGGCTGTTGTTATGTCGCCGGATGATGCCTTTAAATATGCCAGTTTCTATAAAGAGGTCCTGGAAACAGAATCGGAACGCAATAGAGAATCTGTATATACTTTAATCCAGGAGAATAAAGATGCACCGAATTTTGTCATTTTGGATGTCCGAACCGCAGAAGAATATGCTGATGGACACATGGAAAAAGCTATCAATTTAGATTACAAATCCGAAACATTTAAGAATGAACTTAATAAACTTGATAAGAATAAAACTTATCTTATTTATTGCCGCACTGGAGAACGTAGCGGAATAACTTTAGATATAATGAAAAAACTTGGTTTTAGCAAGGTCTATGACATGCTCGGAGGCATTATTGAATGGGAATCGGTAGGAGTATTGTAGACTTTCCTTATAATGTAATAAGCTCTTATCAATAACCTTAAATGCACCTCCTTTTTTGTTGTTTTATATGTGCCTAGCTGGCATTTATGGTAGAACTTGTCTCATAGACACTCCTGCTAGAAATAAAGCTGTATATCAAAGACAGTGGAACCGTGAACATTCCGATAAACTATTCATTTTCAAGGTCGTTTCAGTCTGATATCTATCCAGAGTCGGTATTGTTCTATAGACTTATACGTCTAACCATCCTTTTCCTTTTAGCAGACCGCGAATGTATGCAATCTGGCCCAGATGTTGGAGATCGTCATTGAGAACTGCGACTAAACGCGCCTCTACTGTCGGAAACTTTGGATGATCCAGCTTTCGCCCCAGCTCCGCTGTAGTGAGTTTTTCAACATATCGCTTTGACCGGTCCAGTACAGCTCTGTAGTAGCCGATTAAGGTCTCAGCGTCAGGTGACTTAAATGCAGCCACGTCTTCGGATTTATGGCCGAATCCCGAGTCCGAAGGCTCAGGAGCACGGTTGAATTTAGCGTACCACTGCTCTTTCACCCAGATTTGCTCCTCTCTCATAATTTCTGCGAAAGCCCTATCCTGAGACCGGGTAAGGTGCCAGGCAAGCCAACCCATACTATTGCAGTCATGATTAGGTTGCTCATTTAAATCAGCCTGAGAGAGATCAGCTAGTGCTTTCCTTAGTCCCTCCAATACTCGCTCGAGGGTGTCGGTAATCAATTGTTGCCACTCCATAGTTACCTCCTTAAACAATATGACGGATTAATTATAATATATAGTGAATGGTAGATTGAACTTTGTGGCTGTTTCTTGTCCGGAAAATGTAATCAGGTTTGACAGTTTAATAACATTTTTGTAAATTAATATTATTCCCGCCCAGGTCGACAGCACTTGTATTTTTCACTGAGCGAGAGGAGGGGGACTGTATGAAGATAAGGGACATGTTGAAAATCAAGGGTCGTCCGGTAATTACTGTTGAACCAGACGAAACTATCTCCGCGGCCATTCAGAAACTAATTGATAATGATAGGGCTTCAATTTCAGTTTGTAATAAGGATAGCGAGTTAGTTGGGATTATTACTGAGAGAGACATTGTGAGGAAATGCTTTACCCGTATTGATGATTTTGCCGGCATCAGGGTGAAGGATGTGATGACCGAGCAAGTAGCAATAGGGACTCCTGACGACGATCTGGACTACGTAATTAGTGTTATGAAGCAAAAAAGGATCAGGCATCTTCCTATATTGGAGAACCAGAGAGTAGTGGGCATGGTTTCAATCCGGGATTTACTTGATTTGCAATTAGAGCAGACCGCAGCAGAGATTCGTTATATAGGCCTATTATCATCAAGAAGAACCCAGCGGCATTCATTTCTGGAATAGCTGTCTTGATGTTTGTGCTCCGAATAACATTGTGGAATATTGTACTTTCTGATGTTTTGTATGCCCTTCCCAAATTCCATATTACAGACAGTTAATTTCAGAAAGTAATCGCTTATCCTACACCGAAAAATCGCTAAGGTTTTACCTATTGACAAAACTATATCAAACTGATGTAATATTAAATGAAAACGTTTTTCAATTGGTAAATATAAGATGAGTTTTACAGCGAATAAGATAGCATCGGTCCTCAGGAAGCAGGGTTATAAGCTGACCCCTCAGCGTCGTGCTATCCTTACCGCTATGGCGCTGAGTAATGAGCATCTCACACCCTCGGCTTTATTTACCAGGGTCAATAAACTGCAGTCCAGTATAGGCCTGGTAACGATATACCGTACTCTGGATATACTGGTTGATCTCGGTCTGGTATGTAGAGTTCACACCGGAAATAATTCCTTGAGTTATATAATGAGAAGGCCTTCGGAACACCACCATCATCTGATTTGCTCAAAATGCGGTTCCGTAGTCGATTTCATTGACTGTGATTTGACTGCGCTGGAGAAAAGTTTAACCGCCAGGACCGGCTTTAAGATCGAAAACCATCTCCTTGAATTCTCCGGTTGCTGCCGCGATTGCCACTAAGTAATTATGATAAAGTCTGATATATGATGATTGCGTTTATATTTAATCGGTTAATGAAAACGTTTTTCAATTAGCTATTTGCAGGATGGGTATTCTCGACAGGGAAGAAGCGGATGTTTAAATACTTACCATTTTCAATTCTAGCGGTATTAATGATTATAGCGGTCTTGATTACCGTGCCTGTTTCCTGTACTTCTGTTGCGGAGGATACCGGCAGGAACAAAGTAGTCGTTACTATCCTGCCGCAGGCTAAGTTTGCAGAACGTGTAGGTGGTGATAAGATCGATGTTACGGTAATGGTGCCGCCCGGGGCAAGTCTGCATACCTATGAGCTGACTCCGAGCCGGATGATAGATGTCAGCAAGGCCGGGATGTATGCTGAAGTGGGCTCCGGTGTAGAGTTTGAGCTTACATGGATGGGAAAAATCGCAGCACAGAATAAGAACATGCTGATTGTGGACTGCTCTAAAGGGGTCAACCTGATAGAAATGGATAATGAATATCTTTTGAATGAGAATGAGACTCATGGCAGTCAGGATCAGGCGCCCGACCCGCACATATGGATGTCTCCGCTTAATGCCGGGATAATGGTAAGCAATATTTGTGACGGCTTGATTCAAATCGATCCCGTAAACAGGTCCTTTTATGAAATGAACCGGGATGAATATTTAAATGAGCTAGCGGAAGTTGATAAAAATATAAGGGATACTCTGTCCGGCATTACCAACCGAAAATTTGCGGTTGTTCATCCCGCCTTCGGATATTTTGCCAGAGAATATGATCTTACCATGATCCCGATCGAAGCGGGCGGCAAAGAGCCGACAGCGGAAAGCATGACCGTTTTGATCGATCGAATCAAAAGAGATAATATTAAAATTATCTTCGCCTCTCCCCAGTTTAATCCCCAGAGCGCTGAAGTGATTGCACATGAGATAGGGGGAAAAGTAGTTTTCATAGATGCGCTGGCGGAGGACTATATTAATAACATAAAATCGATTACCGGCGAGCTTGTTAAAGCTATGAGGTGAATATGGATAGTAAAAAAGTAATCGAACTGGAGAATATATGGGTGGATTATGATAATGTGCCGGTGCTGGAAGATGTTAGTCTATATGTAGAGCGTAACGATTTCCTGGGCATTATCGGGCCTAATGGCGGAGGTAAAACGACACTTCTTAAAGTAATTCTGGGACTGATTAGCCCGGGACAGGGAAAGGTGACCGTGCTCGGGGATACTCCAGTGAACAGCCGGTCCCATATCGGTTATGTACCGCAGCATAATCTTTTTGACCGGGATTTTCCCATAAGTGTCGGCGATGTGGTAATGATGGGACGCTATGGAAAGACCGGCCTGATTAAAAGGTATACCAGGGAAGATAAAGACCTTGCCCGGAAAGCGCTGGAAACCGTTAATATGATTGATCATGTTAACGGGCAGATAGGGAGGCTTTCAGGCGGGGAGCAGCAGAGAGCTTTTATCGCCAGAGCGCTGGTATCGGAGCCAGAAATACTGCTGCTGGATGAACCGACTGCCAGCGTTGATTCCACCATGCAGACCGAGTTCTATGAGCTGCTGGCCGGATTGAAACAGAATATGGCGATAGTACTGGTTTCACATGATATCAGCGCTATATCCGTTTATGTCGATAAGATCGCCTGCCTCAACGGTCGGCTTTTCTATCACGGGTCTAAAGAGGTGAGCGTAGACGTTCTGGAAGCTACTTACAAGTGTCCGGTACAGATGATCGCCCATGGGACTTTACCTCACCGGGTACTGAAGGAGCATTAATTATATGGTAGAAGCGCTACAATATGAATTCATGCGCAATGCCTTAATGGCCGGTTTGCTGGCAGCGCTGGCATGCGGAGTTATCGGAGTTTATGTGGTGGTGAAGAGGATCGTATTTATCAGCGGCGGTATTGCTCATACTTCTTTCGGCGGTGTAGGTCTAGGTTACCTGTTAAATATAAATCCCGTATTAGGCGCCCTGTTTTTCAGTCTGGCCGCTGCACTGGGAATCGGGTTCATTATTCGGAGAACCAGGCTGCCGGAGGATACCGCCATAGGCGTCATATGGGCTGCAGGCATGGCTTTAGGCGTAATATTTATCGGCCTGACTCCTGGATATGCACCCGATTTGTTCAGCTATTTATTCGGCAATATATTGACCGTGCCTGCTATCGACCTGGTCTTCATGCTTATTCTGGATATTATTATAATCGCGGTAGTGGTGATTTTTTACAAGGAATTCCTGGCGCTTTCTTTCGATGAGGAATTCAGTACCGTAGTCGGCGTCCCTGTGGAAACATTATATTTAATTTTATTGTCCCTGATAGCTCTAACAGTGGTGGTATTGATACGGGTCGTCGGTATTATTCTGGTGATAGCTTTGCTGACTATTCCTCCGGCATTAGCCAGACAGTTCACCCATGATTTACGAAAGATGATGCTGATATCTGTGGTGCTTGGTATTATATTTACTTTCGGCGGATTATGGCTGTCATATGAACTTGATATTGCTTCCGGAGCGTCGATTATTCTTCTCGGCAGTGTTGTACTGGTCCTGTCTTTCGGATATAACAGGTTAAGAAAGGTTTTTGCAAAGTGAGAAGACCTGTTTGATTATAACATTACAGGCTGGCATGTCTTTGAATACATGGTTTGACTTTATATTCGAAGTGGCAGTATCCTATTTATTCAAAACAGGGCGATTTGTCCCAATACTTGTCCAATCGGAAGGTCTATAAAATCGAAAAATTTTTTCACAGGATAATGAAATGAGTAAATTCATTGATAAATTAACTCGAAGCTATAAGAATTTATCACCGGCTATCGGTTTCAGGTCGGCCGCTCAGGATGCGGATGATCGTCCCATGCTGCTTATCGCCGACCTTGCCGGCGCAACCGACAGTACATTGAAAACTATGGCCGGCAGCGGGATTGATGCCGCGGTTATCGATGGTGATAAAGTCGATGGGGACGGTTTAAAGCCTTTAATAGACAGCATCGGGGATATACCTTTAGGTCTGTTATCGGAAAAACCGGATGCAAAAAAAGTTGATGAATTTATTAATCTGGGTGGAGATTTCCTGATTTTCGGTCCGCTGACTCCCGTCGATGTCGTCAATAAAGAAGGTATAGGGAAAATCCTGACCGTAACTCCCAAAATGGAACCGGGTATAGTAAGGGCTATTGCTGCCCTGGACCTGCCTGTAGACAGTGTACTGGTACAGGGTGATGAACTGGTTGTTACCGTCGAGCGTTTACTGGTCTGTCAATTGATTGCCGGTTTAGTTTCTAAACCTTTGTTGACGGCAATAAGTACGGCGCTCACGCCGGGGGAGTTAAGCAGCTTATATAAATCGGGAGTAAACGGATTATTGCTCCCGAAAGGATTTAAGGCTAAGGCCGTCTCGGGACTGAAAGAAAAAATCAATGACCTGCCCAAGGTAACCAAAAGAAAGAGCAGCGGTAGCGCATTAATTCCCAGGATAGGCGGGCTAAAGCAGGTTGATGCGGAAGAGGAAGAAGAGGACGAAGAGGAAGATATATAGATTTTTCCCCTGTTAATAATAGAGCAGTCGCACTGTAGGTTTCGGCCTTTTAAGCGCTCTGGATAGCCTGGAAATATTTACCTTCGGTTTTTATAGAAGGAGCGATCACCATTCTGGCTTTGTGCATATCTTTAAGGGTTAGCGCTCCGCATACTCCCATACACGTTCGAAGAGCACCCATAAGGTTTTCGCTTCCGTCCGTTACCGAAGTCGGTCCGAAGAGCAATTTTTCCAGCGTAGTAACGGTGCCGACTTTAACCCGTGTACCCCTGGGCAATTCCGGATGAGAGTGGGCCATTCCCCAGTGATAGCCTTTGCCGGGTGCTTCTTTTGTTTTAGCCAATGGAGATCCCAGCATAACTGCATCTGCCCCCGAGGTGAAGCACTTGCACAAATCGCTGCCGATCCGGATACCGCCATCTGTAACCAGCGGCACATATTTCCCCGATTCTTTAAAATAGGCATCGCGCGCGGCGGCGCAGTCCATGGTCGCGGTAACTTGAGGAACGCCGACTCCGATTACTTCTCTGGTAGTGCATGCGGCGCCGGGGCCGACGCCAGCCAGCAGCGCGTCAATTCCCGTTCTCATAAGTTCAAGAGTGGCGCTGTAAGTAACACAGTTCCCGACTACAACAGGTATCTTCATCATCTGTACTAGCTCGGAGAAAACCAGGCCGTGATAACTTTTGGAGATATGGCGCGCCGTGGTAACCGTCGATTGCACGACCAGGATATCGGCCTTCGCTTCCTCGGCAATCGGGGCAATTTTCTTGGTGTTAGCCGGGATAACGGACACAGCGCATATACCGCCGCCTCTTTTTATCGCCTGAATACGGTCAGCGACAAGCTGCTCTTTAACCGGTTGAGAATAAATCTTTTGAAGCAAGGCTGTTACCTTGTCGTTAGGCGTCTGGGATATCTCGGTTAAAATATCGTTGGAGTTTTCGTACCTTGCCTGTATCCCATCGAGATTAAGGACTGCCAGTCCGCCCATTTTGCTGAATCTAATAGCCATATTGGTATCGACAACGGCATCCATAGCTGCGGCTATAATAGGAATAGAAAAGGTGAAATCACCGATAGAAAAGTTGGTGTTAACCTGGTCCGGATTTACAGTTACGTCCCCGGGGACAATAGCCACCTCATCAAAACCATAAGCACGTTCCATATCTTTAAATTTCGGGGTATTCATGTCTGCCTCTTCGGGGTAGTTGAACAAATATATCAAAAGGTGATAGTTAAAGTCAAGTATAATAAATAGTATCGGATTTATAGACTAACAGGTAATATGTAAGATATAATTAGTAGCTAAATTGTGTCGGCACTATATGTCATAGCTACTCCAATAGGAAACCTGGAGGATATTTCGTTACGGGCTTTGCGTTTATTAAACGACGTAAAGCTTATCGCTGCCGAAGATACGCGTACCACTCGCCATTTGCTTAATACTTATGACATTAAAACCAGGTTGACCAGCTATTATGAGTACAATAAGCTTGATAAAATCGATTATATTATTAATTATCTTAAGGAAGGTGATGTAGCTCTGGTATCTGAAGCGGGGATGCCCGGACTCAGTGACACCGGTTATGAATTGATCACGGCTGCCATTGAAAATAATTATCCTGTCATACCGGTTCCTGGGGCATCGGCGGTATTAGCGGCTCTGATAGTGTCGGGACTGCCTGCAGATAGATTTTGTTATTTTGGTTTCTTGCCGCGACGGAAAGGAGACAGGAGGCGTTTATTACAGTCGATTTCTGAGGAATCCGGGACCATGGTTTTTTTTGAGGCTCCGCATCGCCTTATTAAATCGTTTCATGATATTCTGGATATCTTTGGAGACAGGCGACTGGCGGTATGCCGGGAAATGACAAAGATTCATGAGGAGGTCTTTAGAGGTCAACTAAGTCAGGCAATAGGCCATTTCACCGAACCCAGAGGTGAATTTACTCTGGTAATTGAAGGTAAAAAGAAAGAGATACCTGAAATTGACGAATTGGTGTGGGGGGAATTAAAGAAGCATTATAAGCGGGGCTCAAGCGCCAAAGAAGCAGTTGCTGAAGTATCGAAAAAAAGCGGTGTAACGAAAAAGAAGGTTTATCAAGCTTGGGTAAAATTGGTTAAAGGAGAGTAATTATGCGTCGTGGAAGTATTGCAGTAAGCGAGATTAAATGTGATATTTGCGGTAACAACATTGAACACGGAGAACGCTATTTAATAATTACGGAAGACGATAAGGAAGAGGAGAAACAGCGCTTATGCGTCGAATGTTGCTTAAATAAAGGTTTTGCCGGCTATATAGAAGAAAAGAGTGAAAAGATACTTACTTTTTTCCCGGAAGGATCGTATTAATAATAGAATCCAGTCTCCAATAAGACTTTTGGGAGTTAATAATTGACTGAAAATATACTGGTCGCAGTTGCCTGGCCCTATGCCAATGGTTCTCTTCATCTGGGACATATCGCCGGTGCGTATTTACCTGCAGATATATTTGCTCGCTATCATCGGCTCATCGGAAATAATGTTTTAATGGTTTCGGGCAGTGACCAGCATGGCGCACCCATTACATTGCGCGCCGAGCAGGAGAAGGTATCGCCACAGGAGATAGTATCCAAATATCAAGCGGAATTTCTGGACTGCTGGGATAAACTCGGCATTTCCTTCGACCTGTTTACGCGTACCGGAACCGCTAATCATACGCAGGTTGTTCATGATGTATTTTTAAGGTTATTGGAGCAAGGTTATCTCTATAAAGAGACTATGCCTCAAGCTTATTGTCCTAACTGCCGGCGTTTTATGCCGGATCGCTATATCGAGGGTACCTGTCCCCATTGTAATTTCCCGGACGCGCGTGGTGACCAGTGTGACGAATGCGGAAGGACCTTAAACCCGGCCGACCTGATTGATATTCGATGCCGTATATGCTCATCGACTCCATATTTTAAGAACTCGGAGCATTTTTTCCTGCGTCTTAGCGCTTTTGAAGACAGGCTGAAGTCCTGGGTGAGCGAACAGACTCACTGGCGACAAAACGTACTTAATTTTACCAGGGGTATTCTGGAATCGGGGCTTAAAGATAGAGCTATAACCCGTGATCTGGAATGGGGTGTTATCGTTCCTCAACCCGGTTTTGAGAATAAGCGTATCTATGTCTGGTTCGAGGCTGTTATAGGTTATCTCTCGGCAACGAAAGAGTGGGCTGGCTTGCATGGTAATCCGGACGGGTGGAAATCTTTCTGGGGGAAAGATGCCAGATGCTATTATTTTATCGGTAAAGATAACATACCCTTCCATACATTAATCTGGCCGGCGATGTTGATGGGGTACGGGGGACTTGTTCTTCCTGCCGATGTGCCGGCTAATGAATTTTTAACCATTGAAGGAAGGCGGCTTTCCACAAGCCGTAATTGGGCGGTCTGGCTGCCTGATTATCTGGAAAAGTATAATCCCGATGCTCTCAGGTATACTCTATCCGTGAATATGCCTGAGCTTGGTGACAGCGATTTTTCATGGCGGGAATTTCTGCGCCGTAATAATAATGAACTGGTGGCGACTTTTGGCAATCTGGCTCACCGTGTCCTCACTTTTACCATTCGTAATTTTGAAGGGATGATACCTACTTGCGGAGACCTCGATAATCAAAGTCAGGAGCTATTGGAGAAAGCTAAAGAAACCCTGGACATGGTTGGCAAGAGTATCAGCGATTGCCACTTTAAAGATGGAATTAAGGCGGCTATGTCCCTGGCCCAGGAAGGTAATCGGTATCTCGATGATAAAGCTCCCTGGAAAATGATTAAGCAGGATAAAGAAGCGGCAGCCTCTTCCATTTATATTGCATTATCGGTACTCGCTGCTTTGAAGACTATTTTATATCCTTATCTTCCCTTCACATGTCAGAAACTTCACAATTACCTCGGCTTCGATGGTGAAATAGCATCATATGGCTGGAAGATCGAAGCACCGGTATCCAGACGAAAATTACCGGATCCGGAACCGCTGTTTAGTAAACTGGATGAAAGCATCGTCGATGAAGAAATGAAACGTTTGGGAACTTAACGATGAATCTTGAGAAGTTGTATGCACCGGTTAAAACTGACCTCGAGCTGGTCGAAAAGAGCCTGGAGTCCGTCGCTGAGGTCGATATAAAATTATTATCGAAACTGCTGAATTATGTGGTAAGTAACGGCGGTAAGAGGATAAGGCCGGCTTTTACCCTGCTTGCCGGTAAGTTCGGCAATTATAATCTGGACAAACTTATACCGATGGCCACGGCAGTAGAGCTGCTTCACACTGCGACATTGGTTCATGATGATATTGTGGATGAATCGCCTGTTCGACGTGGAAAGCAATCGGTTAGCCAGGCCTACGGCGAGGCAAGTGCTTTGCTGCTGGGCGATTACCTTTTTGCCCGTGCCGGAAGTCTCGTTGCCAGTACCGGTAATTTAAGAGCGGTTAAACTCTTTGCGCAAACGCTCATGACTATTTCCGGTGGCGAACTCGCACAAATAGATGCTATTTTTGATATGAAACAGGGCCGGGAGTATTATTTCGATTGGATCAGTGCTAAGACGGCATCGCTTTTTTCGATGGCAACGGAGTCGGGAGCTGTCTTGAGTGATGCTTCCGAAGATATTGTAACTGCCCTGAAGGACTACGGACACTATTTTGGTATCGCTTTTCAAGTAATTGACGATGTACTGGACTTAATAGGTCAGGAGGCTGAACTGGGTAAGCCTGTCGGCTCCGATTTGAATGAAGGTGCAGTGACGCTTCCAGCAATAATTTTTGCCCAATCTAATCCTGACGGGAATCTGATAAGGGATATTGTAGAGAAAGGTGAAACGGAAAATATTCCCATCGTTATAGAAAAAATCCGTGCTTCGAATGCTATTAATGAATGCTTTGATATCGCAGTGGACTATGCATCGAGAGCTTGCAGAGCACTGGATAAACTGCCTAAGAGCGATGCACTGGAAGTACTGGTCGGTCTGGCGAATTACATAATAAAACGAAGAGTATAGGCCGAATACAATAGACCGTTTATTATTTCAGGAACGACCGGATTAGAAGTAATTTTTGTCACGGGGAGTTCGAGTAGAAACTATCTAATATATAACCGATACATTATGAAGCAGGTGCAGCTTCGAGTTCCACCGGCAGCGGCTGTTTCATCAGTTCTTCGAATGTTCCTTCTTCGATGGTCTCTACCTCGATAAGTTTTACAGCTATAAGTTTTAATCTTTCTTTGTTCTTAGCCAGGATGTTGTGTGCTGTTTCGTAAGCTTTTCGAATGAGTGAGTCAACCTCTTCATCGATTTTTAGAGCTATTTTTTCGCTATAATTTCTCTGCTCATGAATTTCTTTGCCCAGAAAGACCAGTTCCTCCCGTTTCCCGAAGGTGCGTGGTCCCAGTTTATCGCTC
Source organism: uncultured Dehalococcoidales bacterium (assembly GCA_964510365.1). Classification (GTDB taxonomy): domain Bacteria; phylum Chloroflexota; class Dehalococcoidia; order GIF9; family UBA5629; genus CAZEAR01. The sequence continues at coordinate 13,097 of CAZEAR010000040.1, forward strand.
ATTCCGAACTCGGTTACCATTCTACGAGCGATTTTGGTTGCAGTCTCCAGGTCGTTTTGAGCTCCGGTGCTTACATCGCTGAAAATTATGTCTTCTGATGCCCGTCCCGCCAGACTTACCGCCAGAACATCCTTGAACTGTGCGCTTGTCCATAACCTGCGGTCCTCGCTGGGGAGAAATCGTGTCCAACCTCCTGCCATACCACGGGCTACGATGGTAATTTTATGTACAGGATCGGCATTGGGCAGCATTCTCGCCGCCAGCGCATGTCCGGCTTCATGATATGCAGTAATCTCTTTTTCCTTCTGGCTGATAATCCTGCCTTTTCTTTCCGGTCCTGCGATTACTCTATCTATAGAGTCCTCTAGCTCTTTTATTCCTATATCTTTTCGGTTACGTCTGGCTGCCAGAAGTGCCGCTTCGTTTACCAGGTTAGCCAGATCGGCACCCGAAAAACCGGGGGTTTGCTTCGCTACCAGATCGAGGCTTGCTTCTTTGGCCAGAGGTTTTCCTTTTATATGGACCTCCAGAATGCCTTTACGCCCGTTTATATCCGGTTGGTCGATGACTACATGGCGATCAAAACGCCCGGGCCGGAGCAATGCAGGATCAAGAATGTCAGGACGATTTGTGGCAGCAAGAACAATCACATTAGTGCTGGTGTCGAATCCGTCCATTTCCACAAGTATCTGATTCAAAGTCTGTTCGCGTTCATCGTGGCCGCCGCCCAGCCCCGCGCCGCGGTGCCGGCCGACCGCATCGATTTCATCGACAAATACAATGCAGGGTGCGTTTCGCTTCGCCTGATCAAAAAGGTCTCTTACTCTGGAAGCGCCCACTCCGACAAACATTTCTACGAATTCACTGCCGCTGATGGAATAGAAAGGTACTCCCGCTTCGCCGGCGACAGCCCTGGCGATTAAGGTCTTGCCGCAGCCGGGTGG
>CAZEAR010000041.1:0-13883 GCA_964510365.1 uncultured Dehalococcoidales bacterium
ACATAACACTGGACGAGTCGGTACGAAAAGAGATAGAGATAAAGCAATCTGATTTACTGAAAAAGATTCAGATAACATTCGAAACAGTACAGGAGATAGAAAGAAAAACCGCAGACAAAATACGCGATAATGATAGAGATGTAGCTGATTTTACCGTATCCAGACTGTATGATGACCTGATAAAGAAATTTAAAAAATTTAAATATATTACCAGATACATCACTAATCTGAAATCATATACTTTAAATAATCTTGATATATTCGTACAGGGCGAAGAAAAAACTGAGTCCATACTCGGCTTACCGGCAAGCTATATTAAAAAAGGAGGGGACCCATTTCTACCTTTTCAAATAAATATATTCGTTGATAATGGAGATACTGTAGGGCAGCCGGTTGTTGTCGAGTCCAATCCTAATTATGCCAATTTATTCGGTAAAATCGAGAGACGTTTCTTATTGGGGGGATATCTTAGCGATCATACAATGCTGAAAGCCGGATCGATACAACTGGCTAACGGCGGCTACCTGTTACTAACAGCTACCGATGTTCTGACCAATCCAGCGGTATGGCCGGCTTTAAAACGCGCTATAAAAACCAAGGAAGTCTCCATTGAAGACCCGTTAGAGCAGTTTGGTATGATTGCCCCGCAGGGATTGCGGCCTCAGCCTATGCCTATCGATATCAAGATACTGCTTATAGGTGACCGAATGATCTATCAGTTGCTGTCCATGTACGACGAAGATTTCTGGGAAATTTTTAGAGTAAAAGCTGACTTCGATGTTGAGATCGATAGAACGAACGATAATATGATACATTTCGCTGCTTTTATCTGCGGATGCTGTGAAAAATGTGAAATCCATCATTTTGATCGTACCGGCGTAGCCAAAGTGATTGAATATGCTTCCCGGATGGTTGCAGATCAACAAAAGCTTAGTTCCAGATTTGCTCAGATAAGGGAACTGGTACAGGAAGCGGAATACTGGGCGTCCAAAGATGGCGAACATCTGGTCTCCGCACCATATGTTGATCAGGCAGTTGAGGAGAGATATTTCAGGCATAATTTACCCGATGAAAAAATAAGAGAGATGATCGAAGATGGTACCATCATGATAGATGTCGATGGTGCTGTAACAGGCCAGGTAAACGGCCTTAGCGTATACAGTCTCGGTGACATCAGTTTCGGTAGACCTTCGAGAATAACCTGTAAAACTTTTTTAGGTCGCGGCGGTGTTATTAATATCGAAAGAGAGTCTCAATTGAGCGGCAGGATCCATGATAAGGGAGTGCTGATACTGAGTGGATATATGGGTTGGAAATATGCTCAGGATAAACCTCTTTCACTTTCGGCTAGCCTGTGTTTTGAGCAGTCCTATGAAGGGATTGACGGCGATAGCGCATCGTCAACCGAACTCTATGCATTGTTGTCCAGTTTGTCCGGAGTCCCCATAAAGCAGGGTATCGCAATTACCGGATCGGTCAACCAGGAAGGAGAAATACAGCCTATAGGGGGGGTAAATCAAAAAATCGAAGGATTCTTTAGAGTTTGTAAGGCCAGAGGTCTTAGCGGAGAGCAGGGTGTAATGATTCCGCATCAAAATGTTAAGAACCTTATGCTCCGTCAAGAGGTTGTGGATGCCGTAAAGCAGGGCAAATTCCACGTATACGCAGTGCACACAATTGATGAAGGGATAGAGATTCTTACCGGAGTAGAAGCGGGAATAAGAAAAAACGGCACATATCCTAAGGATAGCATTAATTATAAAGTAGATAAACAATTGAAGGAGATGGCAGTAAAATTAAGGCGATTTGCCGGGCCGGCGGAAAAAGAAAGGAAAGCCGACAAAACCGGTAATTAAAGCCTGATGCAACATAGGTATTTTTTAAACAATTCTTTCTTACCGTTTGTTCAGCAAGACTTATCTCCCGTACAATGAAGTCATCTCTTTAAGCCTGCTCTTTATGTCATCGGTCAGCATATCAAAGGTGAAACGCCAGCGCCAGTTACCTTCCCTGGTCCCGGGCCGGTTCATTCTGGCTTCGCTTCCCAGTCCCAGGATATCCTGTAACGGAATGATGGCAGCATCTGCAACCGATGCCAGCGCCAGGCGAATGAAGTCCCAGTTGATCTCCTCTCCATCGGTGCCGAGATACTTTAATGCAAGCTGCCTCTCTTTAATGATTTCTTCACTGTTCATAGTAGTCGTTCCGCCGATTTCATCGCGAAACCAACCGATAACGGTATTATTGTCATGTGTGCCGGTATATACGACACAGTTATTGGGAAAGTTATGCGGTTTGTGGTCATCGGCTTTGGGATCGTTGTTGAAGGCGAATTGAAGGACTTTCATTCCGGGAAATCCCAGTTGAACTTTCATAGCCTCTACTTCCGGGGTTATTACTCCCAGGTCCTCAGCAATAACAGGCAGAGGCCCCAGTGCTTTCTGTAATTTATCAAAAAGGTCTATTCCCGGCCCCGGCACCCAGTGCCCGCCAATGGCATCAATATCCAAATACGGTATCTCCCAGTATTTTTCATATCCACGAAAGTGGTCCAACCTGATAATATCTACCATATCCCGCATTACCTGAAATCGCTCGATCCACCAGGTATAACCATCGTCGGCCATTATATCCCATCGATACAAGGGATTACCCCAGTACTGTCCGGTGCTACTAAAATAGTCGGGCGGTACTCCGGCAACTACAGTCGGTATATCGCTGTCTTCCAGATAAAACATATCCGGATGCGCCCAGACTTCAGCGCTATCCAGGTCAACAAATATGGGTATGTCACCGATCAACATGATGCCATGGTCATTGCAGTATTTTTTAAGTTCAGACCATTGCTTGAAGAACTGGTACTGCTGATATTTATAACACTTAATTAAGTCTGCTAACTTTTTACTCCAATGCTTAATGGAGTCAGGTTGTCTCTTTTTGATACCTTCTTCCCATGTGTTCCAGGCAGCGTAGTCATTTGTCTCCATCAATGCCATGAACAGCGAATAGTCCTCCAGCCAGGAGGAGTTCTGTTCACAGAAATATATAAAATATTTTTGATCGCTTGTTGTTGCTTTATGCTTGAAGATATTAAAAGATTTCTTTAAAAGGGTCATCTTGAATTTCCCGACTGCACTATAGTCTACGCTGCGACTGGAAAATGCCGGTATATTGTCCAGGTCGGCTTGTTCAAGGAGTCTATCTTCTACTAATTTCTCCAGACTGATTAGAAGTGGGTTCCCTGCGAATACCGAGAAACACTGATACGGAGAATTGCCTTTACCTGCAGGGTGCAAGGGAAGAATTTGCCATAGATGCTGCCCTGTGTCCGCCAGAAATTCTGCGAAATAATACGCCTCTCTTCCCATTTCACCTATCCCGAATCTACCCGGGAGGGAAGTGGGATGAAGAAGGATCCCGCTTGCTCTGGGTAATTTCATTCAATTCCTGTGACTATAACGGCGCTGTAGCTGCAATAATTGTCTAATAAATATTATGCTCGGAATAATGCTGATAATACTTTAGCAGACTGTTTAACCGGTGTCGATATTTGTACTGGAAGTAATATCGACAAATATAGAACGGTAAGTTAGAATTAAAACAGATAAACATTAACCTCATAGTCCTTTCTATTTAAGATATTAATTGGAGAGCCCGTAGAAAAATAAAGCATATATACCTGTTATCCGGTGGAAGACAGATTTGGTTACTTTTTCAACGTAATTCGAGGAAATATAAAAAATCGGTACTCATGAATAAGGAGCTAAAGTGAAAGTTGGAGCTTTTACATTCGTCCTACATAGCCATTTGCCTTACTGCCGCAGTGCCGGTCGCTGGCCGCATGGGGAAGAATGGCTCCATGAGGCTGCTTCAGAGACCTATCTTCCTCTTCTGGATGCCCTTTACGATTTGAAACAGGAGGGCTACTCTTTTAAATTGACCTTAAGCCTTACCCCCATCCTGGTTGAGCAACTGGCGGATGAACTGGTAATAACCAATCTGGAAGAATTTATTCAGGATAAAATTAAACGGGCTGAGGCGGATGTAAAGCGCTTTAATAAATCCGGCGAAGGCCATCTGCATCATCTGGCCAAGTTTTATCTGGATAGATATAAGCATATAAGGACCAGTTTCGTTGATAGATATAACCGAAATATTATCGCCGCATTTAAACAACTGCAGGATGAAAATTATATAGAACTGGCTACCAGCGCAGCTACACACGCCTATTTGCCTTTGTTGGGGCGTGATTCTTCGATATACGGTCAACTGCAGACCGGTAAGAATAATTACAGACATCACTTTGGGACCGACCCCTTCTCCATCTGGCTTCCCGAATGCGGCTATCGACCTGCTTATTATGTTCATGAGGGTAATAGAAGTTATATCAGGCCGGGGCTGGAAACTTTTGTAGGTCAGCTTGGTATGGGTTGCTTCTTTGTTGAAACTCATACCGTGGAGGGCGGTGATCCGGTAGGTAAAGCAAAGGAGGACGTCATAGGCGGCTATGCCGCAGTATCACGACGCTATGTGGTACCCAAAAGTTCATCTCTGGAACCGACCAATAAAACCACTTACCTGCCCTACTGGGTGGAAACTCCGGAAGTGTCCGTAATCGGTAGAAACAACAGGACCAGCATGCAGGTCTGGTCTGCAGAATGGGGTTATCCCGGCGATTATAACTATCGCGAATTTCATAAAAAGGATGGTATTTCCGGATTACATTACTGGAAAGTAACCGGCTCCAAAGTGGACTTATCTTATAAGGAATATTATGATCCCTATTGGGCTGAACAACGTGTTGCCGAACATAGCTCTCACTATGCACATCTGGTAGAAGACCTGATTACCGGCTTCTATCAGGATAGCGGTGATTTTGGTATAGTCATGGCTGCATATGATACGGAACTTTTCGGACACTGGTGGTTCGAAGGGATCGACTGGATCAAGCAGGTTCTGCGTCATCTCTGCCGGAGCGAACTGGTGCAGTTGACCACTACGCATGAGTATATTAATGAGCATCCTCCGCAGGACGTACTGGCTTTACCGGAGAGTTCATGGGGTGCCGGCGGCGGTCATTTTACCTGGCAAAATGCCGATACCGACTGGGTCTGGCCGATTATTCATGAAGCCGAATTAAGAATGGAAAAGCTAGTATCCATGTATCCTCAGGCTTCCGGTACATTAAAGGAAATACTTAATCAATCTGCCAGGGAACTGGTTTTGCTTCAATCAAGCGACTGGCCTTTCCTGATAACCACAGGCCAGGCCGATGCTTATGCCAAGAACCGTTTTCTTGACCATGTAAACCGCTTTCAGCAACTGGCTGACATCGCTGAATCCGGGCATTGGAGCGAAAACGATTTATCTCTATGCCGGAAGTTGTGGGAACTGGACAAGGTTTTTCCTGATATAAATTACCTCTCCTTTGCAAAGAGAGAAGAGTAAACCGTTCAATGAAGATTCTCTTTATTGCTTCTGAAGCTGTTCCATTGGTCAAAGTAGGCGGATTAGCCGATGTCGTCGGTTCATTGCCCATGGCTCTAAATAAACTGGGACATGATGTCAGAATAATGCTGCCGATGTATGGCTCGATCGATACTGCCGGACGTCCGGCGGCAACGGTAATAGAAAATTTAAATATATCGGTCATGAACCATAACGAGACGATTGTTTTGAAGACAACCGATATTACCGATAAAATCAAAGTTTATATGATAGATAATGCTTTCTTCAGCGGTTCGACCGAAGTGTATACCGGAGATGATATAAAACGGTTCTTCCTTTTCTGCAAGGCCGTAATCGAGATATTGCCGAGGTTGGACTGGCAGCCGGAAATAGTACACTGTCACGATTGGCACACAGCATTAGTCCCCCTATGGATAAAGATGAACGGGCATAAGTTCACCACTTTTTTTACTATTCATAATCTAGCTTTTCAGGGTCCTTTCAATAAAAGATTCTTCACTGATTCAGGGCTTTCTGAAGACTGGAAGCAACGCCCGGCCGATGCTCCCGAACCGCCGCTTAATTTTATGAGTCAGGGGATTATCTGGGCTGATATGGTGACCACAGTCAGCGGCAATTATGCTGCCGAGATCTTGACGCTTGAATTTGGCGAAGGTCTGGACGCGCTTCTTCGATACCGCCAAGAAAAGCTTTTTGGCGTAGTAAACGGTCTGGACTATGCTGAGTATAATCCGGCTACCGATAAATTTATAGATTCAAATTACGATTACAATAGTCCGGGGAAAAAGACAATCAATAAAACAGCCCTTCAGCGGCGGGTCGGTTTGCCTCAAGAGGCTGAAATTCCACTTATCGGAATAGTATCACGCCTTCATGACCAAAAAGGTATAGACATATTAATTAAAAGCATAGATTCCTTATTTGGAAATACGCAGGTTCAGATGGTTATCCTGGGTAGAGGCAGTGAACAATATCACAAATTATTGAAACAGGCTGCCGGTAAATATCCCCGTCAACTGGCCGTTATCATAGGTTTTAATAATGCCCTTGCCCATCTCATTTATGCCGGGTGCGACCTATTCTTGATGCCATCACGTTTTGAGCCCTGCGGCCTGGGGCAGCTTATCGCTATGCGCTATGGGACTGTACCAGTCATTCGCCGTACCGGGGGTCTGGCCGATACTGTCCAGAATTTAACCGGTGACTTAAGTCAGGGCAGCGGTTTTGTTTTTCAAGAGTACGATTCTGAAGCTTTGCTGACCACTGTAAAGCGGGCTGTGGATAGCTTTAAAAATCAGAAGTCCTGGCTTGAAGTAAAACGCCGTATAATGAACCTCGATTTTTCCTGGGAAAAGTCGGCCGGAGAATACAATCTTTTGTATAATAGTGCCCTCAAGCAAAGATAAAATGTCTATCGACGGCACTGAAGCAGACAGTTTAAACAATATAGAATATAAATGATTGCACTGGTTATTTAAGCTATAACTTGAAAGGTTAAATGTATGATTTACTGGGCACAGCTTCTTCATATGTATCAGCCACCGACTCAATCGCCTGCTGTTTTAAGAAAGATTTATCATGAATCTTACAAACCGCTAATGGAAGTATTGCTTAAGCATCCTCAGGCCAGGGTAACGGTCAATATCAATGGTGTCCTCACCGAAATGCTCCACGATTGTGGTCACGATGATATTATAGATGCACTTAAGGAGCTTGCCGGCAGGGGACAGATAGAGCTGACCGGAAGCGGTAAATATCATCCCATTCTACCTTTGATTCCTCAAAAGGAAGTCGAGAGACAGATCAAACTGAATGTGGCAACCAACAGGCATTTTTTCAGTGAGCTTTATGCGCCGAAGGGCTTTTTCCCGCCTGAGATGTGTTATAGCAAGGATATAGTTGCCCCAATAGTGGATTCCGGATATCAATGGATCATATTAAGTGGTATTGCTGCGCCCGGCAAATGGCCGCTGGATATCATTCATAGCATACGATACGGTAGCAAACGTATCAGTGTGCTCTTCAGGGATGACATAATCAGCAATAAAATATCTTTTCAAGCCATTGAGCCGGCAGAATTCCTGGACAATTTAGAAAAATTAAAAGGTAACAAGGAAAAAATATACGTTGTTACCGCTATGGACGCCGAGACTTTCGGACATCATATTCAGCACTGGGAAGAATTATTCCTGGCGGAAGTTTATGAACAGATTCAACCCCAGGGAAAAACTTTAAACGATTTGAAACAGGCTACAGACCTGGCCTATCAGCACAGCCGTTTCCTGGAGGACAACAACATAACTCAAGAAGTGCAGGCCGTGACCATAAGTCAGCTTCTGGAGATATTCCCACCCGGCAAGACCCTGGAACCGAGGGCATCATCATGGAGCACCTCCGGCAAGGACCTGGCGGATAACAATCCCTATCCATTATGGAAGGATAAACACAGTGAAATACATAGTCTCCAATGGGCGCACATAGATATATGTCTTGAACTAGTAGATGCTGCTATGGCATTAAGTGATAATAACGAGGCCAGGAAATATGCAGCAATTTCCCGCGGTATGCTCGACAGGGCGCTGCATAGTTGCCAGTTCTGGTGGGCCAGCCGCAGACCGATGTGGGATATAAATCTAATTCATAAGGGACTGCTGGAGCAATGGCAGACGATTGTCAATGCTTACCGGTCTATTAATGTCAGCCATGCCGATGAAGCTGTAAAAAAGGAATGGTATTATAAACTGATTATCGCCAGAGACCTTAGAGATAAGATCACCGACAGTCTCTTTCTATAGCCATAGTGTGATATCATATTCCGGCATATTAAATTAAATCCAAGGAGAATTAAAATGGAATTTGAAGACATCAAGGTAGTAAGTATCTTTGGTGCCGGCAGGATGGGACATGGCATAGCACAAGTAATGGCTCTTCAAGATTATAAGGTAATACTGGCAGATGTCAGCCAGGAGTTCCTGGATGCCGGCCTTAATGCACTTAAAAAAAGCCTGCAAAAGGCCGTAGAAAGAGAAATAATCGAGGAGGGACGCTCGCAAAAAGCTCTGTCACTGGTCTCTACAACTATAAATGCGGAGGAGGCCGCTAGCGTTTCCGATTTCATCGTTGAGGCTATTCCGGAGAAGATGGAATGGAAAAAAGAGTTGTTCGGCAAGCTCAGCAAAGCAGGCAAGAAGGATGCCATAATTGCCAGCAATACATCCACATTCAGTATTACCGAGATGGCTTCGGCAATAGATAATCCGGAAAGATTCGTCGGTATGCATTATTTCAATCCGGTGCCGCAGATGAAGCTGGTGGAGGTGATCAAGGGTTTAAAAACTTCTGAACATACCATGGACATTGCCCGAAAAATAGCCTTGAAACTGGGTAAAGAGCCGGTTATGGTTAAGGACTCTCCCGGATTCATCGCCAATAGACTGGGCATAGCTCTTTACCTTGAGGCCAGCCGGGTGCTGGCGGAAGAAGTAGCTTCGGTTGAAGATATCGATAAAACAATGAGGCTGGGTTGGGGCAACCGCATGGGCCCTTTTGAGACCATCGACCTGGTCGGTCTCGATGCCCGTCTCAATAATTTATATTCGTTATATGAAGCTACCGGTAATTCTTTCTGGCAGCCTCCTGAACTTCTGAAAAAGCTGGTTAGCGAAGGATATCTGGGCAAAAAAATCGGCAGCAAGGGCGGGTATTATACCTACTTCGGCCTCGATAAATAATTTGGGGGCTGTTCGTCTGTACCTGCAGATACAGGTTAGAGGCAGCATATCCGCTGCGAAAGGAGCGGCATGAGTTTCGAATCGATAATCTATACCAGAGAGGAAAACGGGATTGTCCGGATAGTTATCAACCGTCCTGAGGTAAGAAATGCGCTGAATATTACCGTGAGAGAAGAGCTTAAAAAGGCTGTAGCTGATATCAAGCAAGATAAGAATGTTCGTGCCGTTATTATAACCGGGGCTGGTGAAAAAGCGTTCATCAGCGGAGCCGATCTGACCTTTTTAAGGGATGCCGATCCCATGCAGATAGTGGAATTCGAAGCTACCGTAGGTCAGCAGCTTTATACCGATATCGAGAATATTGAAATTCCTGTAATCGCCATGATAAATGGTTATTGCCTGGGCGGCGGCATGGAGCTGGCCATGTGCTGCGATATCAGAATAGCCTCGGACAATGCCAGATTCGGGCAGCCTGAGATAAATGTAGGCCTTATCCCGGGCGGAGGCGGAACGCAGAGAATGCCCAGGCTGATAGGTTGGGGTAAAGCTAAAGAACTGATTTATACCGGGAGAATAATAGATGCAGCAGAGGCGGAGAAAATAGGACTGGTCGACAGAGTGGTATCCTCTGAAAAGCTGGAGGAGGAAGTGCAGCAGCTAGTCTCCTCCATAATCGTTAAAAGCCCAATTATTATGAGACTGGCAAAGAAGGCGATAAACAGAGGAATTTATACCGACCTCGCTGCCGGGCTGGCCTGCGAGAGGGAAAACTTCGCCCTCTGTTTCGCAACCGAAGACCGGAAAGAGGGGATATCTGCTTTTCTGGAGAAAAGGAAGGCCGAATTCAAAGGCAAATAGACGTATCTGAAGATATGGTTTAAAAAATAAGGGGGTTTCATCGTGGACTTATTGTTGTATATCGGCTCTGTGATAATAATACTCTGGGGCATAACTCATATTGTTGCCACCAGACCCATTGTCGGCGGCTTCGGCTCCATATCTGAGGATAACAGGAAGATACTGGTTATGGAGATTGTCGCCGAAGGTTTGACCTTATGCTTTTTAGGCTTGCTGGTGCTGCTGGTCACACTCCTGGCCGGATCGGGAAGCCAGGCAGCTTTGGTTACATATATCGCCTCTGCGGTAATGCTCCTGGTTATGGCAGTGCTCACCGGGCTTACCGGAGCCAGGACGCCTGCGATTCCATTCAAGATCTGCCCGGCGGTGAAAACAGTTGTGGCGATACTGTTTATCCTGGGGAGCCTGCTGTAGATGAGCCGTTTATTAATGAAACTTGCCTGCAAGTAGTATCGATATATAAGCCGGGAAATCCGCTTACACTGCGGATAAAGATGACATTATATCTATATTATTGATTGTTATTTTTAGAAATGGCTCGTGCTGTGGATGTAGTGTCTTTCTTTTATCCATTCCGCAACTGTTTTGCTTTTATCCGAGTCAAATAACAACATTCTTTTACCAGCAGGTTCGTTGTTTTCTACGTTAGAAACATAAAGGTTGTATTTATGCTGCTTTTTGCCGGGATAGTTGGGATTAAGTTCAACTACCGCGGCTCCGCGCTCCAGAGGTCCTCCTTCACAGGGGCTTCCGGCGAGAAAGAAGAAAATTGTGCCTCCGGGCTCGGTCAGGGCCTCAATTGCATTCTTTATCTCATCTTTGGTAAAAATTCTGGTGGTTTCAGTGGTCATATTACATTCACCTCTTTTATTTATTTTAATCGGTGCTTTTATAAAGCACTCCTTTTCGGTTCGAAATCCATCCGGCAACCTGCTTTGCGTTATCGGAATCTCCCAACATAACCCTGTGCCCATCTGGTTTGTCATCAACCGCCTGCTCCGTAGTTATTAAATACTTCTTCCCCCTGGCAGGATAATGGGGATTTGATTCTATATTAATAAAGTACTTACCACCCCATCCGTTTGTTTCGAAGCAAAGCACTTCTTTTGGTTTTATATTCTCTATCAGTACCGTGATGATTTCCTTCTGGGAAAACTTCTCCTTCTTGGCTTTTGGCACTTCTAGAGTGGATTGAGTTTTATTCTTTGTTATTGAATTCGTTGCCAGGGCTAATTTTTTTGTCCAGACCATTTTGGGCACTCCCTTCTTCCGGATTATAGATTCGGTTCGATATTTTAGTATTAATAATTATTAATACTTCTGCTGATGCACTGACAAAGATTTCTCATGTATATTTTGCACCGTCGTATTTAAAATGCTAATATAAATGAATAGGGAAACATGAATATATTTTCACCTTTATTATACTTTCCTTTATTTTCTCTGTCAATACAATTTAAAATAAAAATAAAACGATATTTTTATAAATTAAATAAGCTGGGAAGAATAAATGCGTATTTGTCCGCAACCGGTAAAAGCGAAAAACATCGGCTGTCTAGATTATGATGAAGATAAGGGACAATGCAATCGCAAGATCTGGCATAGCGATTCCTATTTCAAGGAAGGGGTTGATCAGGTGGGAATGAAGCACGAATTTTATTGTGAGCGGATCGGAGCAGTCCTTAAGGATGAATAAACTGCCCGATATTTTTGAGGAAGACTGATAATCTATTACCATGTTGTTTTCCACCGATAATTAGTTTTGCTCCGATTATATTTTATCATTACATTTCGTATATAATGTTCCCCGAATTCCAGACTGCTGCGGTTTAATATTTCAACTGATATAATGTTTAATGGGAAATTTGAATAGAACCATGTATAATATATAAACAACTAATATTTATATGTATCATTTCATTCTGTCTTAAAAAAGTGTCCGGTTACTAACCCATTTCATATAGTTGGAACGTATCAATAATTTTTAAATCGGGATTATTCCTATTAAGTCATCGATGAATTTTATTATTCTATGTATCGCTGAGATCAAAACATGTTGTCTTAATTCGTTGTTCCGTTCCAGCTTGTAGACTAGTGCTTAATTGTAGACTTATACATGGAGGGATGATGCAAAAGATAGCTTTTCAACCGCTCAAATTCAGAAGACTATCAGAGATGATCGAGAATTCCATGAAGGAATTGATACTTACCGGAGAGCTTAAGGCTGGCAGCAGGTTGCCAACCGAGAAAGAAATAAGCAGACAGTTTGGTGTCAGCATCGTCACAGTCAGAGAGGCCCTGAGGGGGCTGGAGACCTTCGGTGTTATTGAGAAGAGACGGGGGAGAGACGGAGGCGTGTTTGTGACACAGATAAACAGTGTTGCAGTAAGAAATACTCTGCATGGCTTCCTGGTTTCTAAAAAGTTTTCAGCCAGAGACGTCGGTCAAGTAAGAAGAATAGTCCAGCCGGCAAGTGTAGCGATAGCCGCTACCGTGATTTCTTCAGATGAACTGGATAGCCTTGAGAAAAATGTTAAGTATTGCGAAGTAAAAATTGAGAAGAGGAAGCATGCATTTAATGAAAAGGACTTTTTCGATATCGAGGAAAGAAACGTTGAGTTTCACAGATTGATTGCCGAGGCCACACATAATCCCGTTCTGTCTCTCACAGTCGATTACGTGGAGGATTTCTTATTAAGCTTTAAGAAGAGCACCTTGAAGCCGGATATCGAGTTCTCCAGAAAAGCAATGGAAGCTCATCGCGAAATCCTTAATTGTCTGAAAAAGGGTGACGGCCAGACAGCCGAACAGAAAATGCTCAAGCATTGTATAGCTACGGAAGAATATCTGATCTCAAAAGAATAACGTATTCTCAAGTGCCGATAATGTCCCCGTATTTAATCCAACCGAGAAATCGGATTTCAATAAAAAACTCGGCAGCTAAATCCTGTTTGAGTTTACTGTTAAGCAAGTAATTCCGGATTGGAGACTGAAATCGTCAGGACGATATCAATTTACATCTGCTATCACGAGTAAAAAGCGAGTGCGAGTACAGGGCCGGTAGCCGCTGCCATCACCGGTGAGTACGGGGTCATATATAATTCGGAGCAGTTATATTGAGAAGTAGCGTATGCCTTTAATTCCTCACCGGCTTTAATATCATCGGTATAATGGACCATAAGATGAATAGGTTTGCTGGTATCGATGTAATCATTTACCATTTCGGTCAACTTGATCATGGTCTTTTTAGTCCCGTTTACCCTGCCCAGCGACTCGACCAGACCGGTACCGTTGGTCATCCCGATTATAGGTTTAATCTGAAATAGCTCTCCGTTATACGCGGATTTGGGTGCCCTGCCGGTTTTTATCAGGTATTTCATCGTATTCATTCCGACGACGAACTTTACTCTGGGGATCATCTCCTGGGCCGCCCGGACGACCTCTTCCAGATTCTTCCCGGCTTTAGCAGCTTTGGCCGCCTCCATTACAATGAAGCCCAGTGCACCAGTTGATGTCTTGCTGTCGATGATCTCGATTTTAAGATCGGGGTATTCCTCTTTGACCATATTGCTGGCCTGGACGGCTACGCTGTTGGTAGCACTCAGCACTTTCGAGACCAGTATACAGACTATGCTGTCCGTTGTTTTGGCCAGATCTTTAAAGATATCGGTGAAAGCACCAGGAGGAACTGCATTGGTAGTGGGCAGTTCCTTTGCTTCCTTAAATAGCTTCCAGAATTCTTCGGGACCGATTTCAGTGTCCCAGTAGGTCTGTCCTTCGATGGTAAATCCCACCGGTACCACACGTATATCGCATTCCTGAAGC
>CAZEAR010000042.1:0-4387 GCA_964510365.1 uncultured Dehalococcoidales bacterium
GGATAGGAATTACGTACGAAAAGATGGCGGTAGATTTCATCCCAACGATATCGGCTGTATTGTGAATGATTTGCTGATCGATTATTTCCCCGATATAGTCGATCTCGGGTTTACTGCCCAGATGGAAGCGGACCTGGATTTAATAGCCAAGGGTAAAAAAGAATGGGTATCGGTTTTAAGGGGATTTTATTTTCCATTCGATAATACCCTGAAAAAGGCATCGGAGACTATCGAAAAGATTGAGTTGCCTGCTCAGGAGAGCGAAGAGAGGTGTCCGGAATGCGGCAAAATCATGTTGATAAAAACGGGACGTTACGGTGAGTACTTAGCCTGCAGTAATCCTGAATGTAAAAAGACTATGCCTCTTATGATTAAATCGGATGTATCATGCCCTGTTTGCAGTAAGGTCATGATTATTAAAAAAGGACGATTCGGGAAATACCTGGCCTGCAGTGATCCCGAGTGCAAGAAAACTATGCCGCTGGCACAAAAAACCGGTATTCCATGCCCGGAATGTAGCAAACAGGGGAATAAAGGCGAGTTAATGGAACGTTTTACTAAGAAGAATCGCCGGTTTTATGGCTGCAGTCGATATCCTGAATGTCGCTTCACTGTCTGGCAAACACCTGTTGATAAGCCCTGTCCGGAATGCGGCGGCCTTTTAACCGTATACAAAAATGATCTGGTAAAATGTAATACATGTACCTACAAGGGGAAACTAAAAGAAATTAACTGAGGGGTGCGTTCATGAGGATTTTAATTATAAACGGGCCGAATTTGAATATTCTGGGTGAAAGGGATGAAAGCTTATATGGCACCAAATCATTGAAAGATATCAACGATATACTCGCTAAAGAAGGGCAAAAGCTGGGTATAGATATAGCCTTTTTCCAATCCAATATTGAGGGTGAAATAATAGATTTCATACAGAAAAACTCTTCTAAGTGTGATGGGATTGTTATTAATCCCGGTGCTTTAACTCATTATGGATTCTCTCTAAGAGATGCCCTATGTGACATTAAATCGCCGATTGTCGAGGTGCATTTATCTAATATTTATGCTCGTGAAGAATGGAGAGCTAAATCTGTGATTTCACCGATTGCCAGGGGGCAGATCACCGGTTTCGGATGGCACGGCTATTTAGCAGCTCTACGTCTGCTTATTGCTGAGCTTAGAGGAGAAGCTTGGGAATAAGTCGCCTTGGGGGGCTACGACAGAAAATCGAGTGTAATAATCTGGAAGCCTGTCTCATTTCCAAACCGGGGAATATCAGATATCTTACCGGATTCACCGGTTCTGCGGGCTGGTTATTAGTAACATCGAAGAGAGCCCTATTAGCAGTAGATTTCCGTTATATTGAACAGGTTAATAACGAGTCGCAGGAATGCGAGATATTACATGTAAAAGGTGATATCCCCGACTGGTTGCCTCAGATAATTTCAGAAATAAAATGTGGGACGGCCGGATTCGAAGCTGATGTAATCTCTTTTAATCTATATCACAGGACTGTTGACGCATTAAAAAATAAAGATATCAGGATTAAGCTCGTTCCGACCTCTGACC
Source organism: uncultured Dehalococcoidales bacterium (assembly GCA_964510365.1). Lineage (GTDB taxonomy): Bacteria > Chloroflexota > Dehalococcoidia > GIF9 > UBA5629 > CAZEAR01. Next base: position 1,564 of record CAZEAR010000042.1, read on the forward strand.
TGGTAGAATCCCTGCGCTCTATAAAAGATGTGAATGAACAGGAGCAGATAAGCAAAGCAGCGGATTTGACTAGTTCTGCACTTGAATATGCAAAATCGATTATAACTCCCGGTTTACCTGAGAGCGATATTGCATGGAAACTCGAGATTTACCTGCGGGAACATGGCAGTGAAATATTGCCCTTTGAGATTATTGTAGCTTCCGGCCCTAATTCGGCGCTGCCTCATGCCAGGTCGTCTGAACGGGTTATCCAGCCTCGCGAACCGATTTTAATCGATATTGGCGCCAGAATAAACGGATATTGTAGCGATTTAAGCCGCACTTTTTTTTGTGGTAAGTCCGATAAAAAATTTTCCGCTGTGTACGACGTTGTTCTTGGTGCACAATTAACGGCTTTAGCTACAATTGAATCTGGAATGAACGGTGATGTAGCGGATAAGATGGCCAGATCAGTCATAGAACAGGCAAAATACAGCGATTACTTCGGCCACGGGCTGGGACATGGAGTCGGATTGTCAGTTCATGAGTCGCCTCGAATTGGCCCTATGTCTTCTGATATACTTTGTGACGGAATGATTTTTACCGTTGAACCGGGTATATATATCACGGGATGGGGTGGAATAAGAATCGAGGATACTGTAATGATGCAAAACGGTAAAATAATAAATCTGTCAAAGGTAGATAAAATCGCAGTTATCTAAAGGAGGTTAAATAATTCCCATGATCGATGCAGGAGAACTGAAAAAAGGTATAACAATTGAGCTGGACGGTCAATTATTTAAGGTTATTGACTACCAGCATATCAAGATCGGCAGAGGATCTGCACAAATTAGATTAAAACTGTATGATATACGTGGTGGCCATACCATAGAGCGTTCTTTCCAGGCCAGTGAGAAATTTACCAAAGCTTACCTGGAACGCCGTCCGGCACAATACTTATACAACGAAGGTAACCTATATTACTTTATGGATACCGATAATTATGAACAAATGACGCTGGATAAAGAAATGCTGGGAGATGTATTGGGCTATCTTAAGGAAGGTTCCTCGTTGGAAATCCTTACTCACAACGGTGAGGCTATCGGCACCGAGTTGCCTGTTGCTGTTGAGCTTCAAATCAGTGAAACAGGTCCCAGTTTTAAAGGGAATACAGCTTCGGCAGGGAGTAAACCTGCGGTAATGGAAACCGGAATTACCATACAGGTTCCGTTCTTCCTTAATAGCGGCGATACCATTAAAGTCGATACCCGCACAGGTGAATATCTGGAAAGGGTTGGCTGATTATTGCTAAAAGCTGATCTTCACATTCATACCAAATATTCAATGGACTGCAGTACGCCTCTCGACCAGATAATTGAACGCTGCCTGGATATCGGCATTAATTGCCTGGCAATTGCCGATCATGGAACGATAAATGGAGCATTAGAAATGAAAAGTATTGCACCATTTACAGTTATTGTAGCAGAGGAAATACTGACAACGTCAGGCGAAGTTATGGGGATGTTTCTGGAGAAGGAGATACCCAGCGGTTTATCTGTCGAAGAGACAGTCGATCGGATAAGTGCCCAGGAAGCGCTAATATGTATCCCGCATCCGTATGATAGATTTCGTCAGTCAGCATTAAATAGCAGAGCATTAAAAGCTATTATATCTTCAGTAGATATCATTGAGGTGTTGAATGCGCGTAATCTTACTCCGGGCAGTGAAACCAGGGCGAAAAAACTTGTACTTAAACATGATAAACTCGCCAGTGCCGGAAGCGATGCCCACTCTATCCCCGAGATCGGGAGTGCTTATATGGAAATGCCGGAATTCAATAGTAAAGAAGAATTTTTAATGTGCCTGGCTAAAGGCAATATCAAAGGCCGTAAATCAAGTCCACTGGTACATTTAATCAGTACTCGAAATAAAATCGAAAAGCGTCTAAACGAAGGATAATGCCTTGTTAAAAATCGGATGGTTTTCGACGGCCAGGGGTGAGGGATCCAGACAACTTCTAAAAACCGCTCATCAATATATAGAAAACGGGGAAATAAAAGGTAAAATCGATTTGGTTTTCTGTACCAGAGAACCAGATGAATCACAGCAGACAGATATGTTCTTTGATATGGTAAAAAGTTATAACATTCCAGTAACTTATTTATCATTTCAAAAGTTTAAGCATAGCTATCTAAAGCAGAGTCAGGAATTCGGAAAAGATGCTTCCAAACTGCGTATTGAATACGATAGGGAAGTTATGAGACTGCTAAAAGATTATTCTCCCGATATCTGTATGCTTGCCGGATATATGCTTATAGTCGGTGATGAAATGTGTCAGAAATATAAAATGATAAACCTTCATCCTGCGCTGCCCGGTGGACCGACAGGTACCTGGAAAGAAGTCATATGGAAACTTATTGATAACAGAGCTACCGAGTCAGGCATTATGATACATCTGGTCACTCCGGAGCTGGATAGAGGGCCGGTAATAACGTTCTGTAAATATCCTATCACAGGTGGCGAATTTGACGGTCTCTGGCAAAGTATAGAGGGATTAACATCTGAGGATATACAGACTAATCAGGGTGAAGATAGTGAACTGTTTCGCCTGATTCGCTTGCATGGAGCAACCAGAGAACTTCCGCTGATTGTATTGACACTGAAAGCCTTATGCAATGGCGACATCAGTATTGCAGGTGGCAAATTACTGGATCGCGATGGCAAGCAGCTAAACGGTTATAATCTAAGCAGCCAGGTAGACAGCATGATAACTTTATAATAAATGTCGTTTATTTAGTATCTTTCTTACTTTTTTCCGGTGATTTCAGTATATCATCGACAATAC
>CAZEAR010000042.1:4397-13541 GCA_964510365.1 uncultured Dehalococcoidales bacterium
GTATTCTACCGCCTGTTCTGGATTCAAATAGAAATCTCGATCCGTATCGTGCGTTATTTTCTCAAGTGTCTGGCCGGTATGTTTAACCAGTATATTACGAAGCATTTCCTGTAATCTCATTATCTCGCGAGCAGCTATCTCAATATCAGCCGCCTGTCCCTGGGCACCGCCGACTGCCTGATGAAGATGGATCGTGGAGTTCGGCAGGGCATATCTTTTTCCTTTTGTCCCCGCACAGAGTATCACTGTTCCCATGCTGGCGGCCATTCCCACGCATATTGTAGATACATCAGGTTGGATTATTTGAATCGTGTCATAAATAGCCAGTCCTGCACTTATTACACCGCCTGGACTATGGATATACAGGTTTATATCTTTGTCAGGGTCCTCTCGTGCTAAGTACAGTAGCTGGGCAATTATCAAATTGGCTACCTGATCGTTTATAGGTGTTCCCAGGAAAACAATACGTTCTTTTAATAAAAGTGAATAAATATCGAAGGCTCTTTCACCCCTGGTACCGCTTTCAATAACCATTGGAATAATATTTTGAGGTATTAAACTCATTTTAAATCTCCTTTTCTATTTAATTGATCAGTTCTTACTACCGGCGATCTCTTTAAAACGCGCCATCGTCTTGCGACCCAACAGCAATTGCTCGATCGAATGACGTGCTTGCGGCATCTCGAATAACTTTTCTACTTGCTCGGAATTTTCTCCGGATGTCCCGGTAATCTTTTTAATTTCATCGTTTATTTCTGATTCCTTGACTTCGATCTTCTCAGCTTTGCAAATCTCTTCCAGAACCAGGGAACGTACCACTCGCTGTTTGGCTTCAGGACGCAATTCCTCCTTATAGGAGTCCATTGTTTTATCAATGCTTGCCAGGTATTTCTCCATACCTTCTATACCGTCTGGGAAATTTCTGGCCTGTTCTTCTATCATATGGCTGATTTCAATGTCTTCCAATACCGGGGGATATTCCATTTCGCTGCGTTCAACCGCGGTGTCTATTAGCTTTTGCTCTAATTCGATACGGGACTGTTCTTCGGCTCTAGACTTCAAATTTGCAGATATAGCACTTCGCATCGAAGTCAGGTTTTCACTGCCCACGCTTACTGCAAAATCGTCATTCAGTTCCGGCAATTCCTTGGTTTTAACCTCGTTTATTTTCAGTTTAAATAAATACTTCTTACCCGCCAGGCTCTCAACCTCATAATCAGGCGGATAAGATAATTCGATTGTTTTCTCTTCCCCTTTTTTTACACCTTGGAGTTTTTCAGTGAAACCGGGAAGAGGTAGTGGTGATTCCTTTATCAGTTCAAAAGTGAGGCCTTTCCTGATTAGAAATTGCTCTCCTTCGCTTTCCCCCTTGATATCCATGTTAACCACGTCATTCATTGCCGCAGGCCTGTCAACGGGTTTTAACACAGCATTCTGGTTGCGTAGTTGATCGATAGCCGAATCGATTTCTTTCTTGGTAATCTTCACTTTTTCGGCTTCCATTCTTATTCCGGAATAATCTCCAAGTTTAACCTCCGGTTTCAAAGGGACAATGGCTTTGAATACCAGAGGATCATTCTGCAGAAGTTGAATCTCCGGTCGCGCTATAGGTTCAACCTGTTGTTCCTCAAGCGCTTTACTGTAAGTCTCGGGAATTAACAGTTCCAGAGCCTCCTGGAATAGAGCCTCTCTGCCGATGTGGCGCTCCAGTATAGGTCTCGGTGTTTTTCCCTTGCGAAAACCGGGAACCCGAACTCTTCCAACTAATTTGTTATACGCTTTATCCATATAAGCGTCAAGCTCGGAATTCTCCATTTCAACATTGAGAGCTACCTGGCTGTTTTCTAATTTTTCTTTTGTAATCTTCATGCGACCAACCTGTTAATTTATTATAACATTTATAATATGTATCTCATTTCTTGCTGTTGGATAGATCATCGTCTTTTACCGTAAGATGTAATTCGTCAAGCTGTTCCCGGGATATGTAATCCGGTGCGTCACTCATCAGGTCAACAGCATTCTGGTTCTTGGGGAATGCAATTACTTCTCTGATACTTTTCTCACCTGCCAGCAACATAACCAAACGGTCGATACCGGGAGCAATACCACCATGGGGCGGCGCTCCGTAGTCAAAAGCTTCGAGTAATTGTCCAAAGCGTCTTTCCGCGTCCTCGGTAGAATAGCCGAGGATATTTAATATTTTCTGCTGAAGTTCCCTTTTATGTATTCTAATACTGCCGCTGGAAAGCTCGCAGCCGTTACAGACGATATCATAGTGACGTGCGCGTACTCTGGCCGGATCCTTATCGAGCAGAGCGATGTCTTCATCCCGCGGCGCTGTAAACGGATGATGCATAGGCTCCCACGAATTCCTTTCTTCGTTGTATTCAAACAGCGGGTAATCAACTACGAACAGAAAAGCGAATAAATCCGGATCTATAAGATTGAGCCGATGCCCCATTTCGGTTCTCAATTCCGATAGGACCCTGTTGGTCTTTGCTGTATCTCCGGCCACAATCAGTATAAGGTCTCCAGGCTTTGCTTCGAGAATATTAATAATCTGTTTAATCTGCTCGATATTCATATGTTTAGCAATAACAGACTTAATGTTATCAATGGTTAAATTCTTCAGGTTCTTATCACAGTCGGATGATATAGCTAGAGTAACCAGCCCCCTGGCTCCCAGTCCCCTGGCTATTTCAGTTAATTCGTCGAGCTGCTTATTGGAATAGTTTCCGCAGCCCGGCAGGCATATACCTTTAACATTTCCACCGTTTTCAACAGTGCTGCGAAAAACGTTGAAGTCAGAAATGGCTGCGATATCGGAGATGTCTTTTATTTCCATCCCGAAACGGATATCCGGTTTGTCGGTCCCGTATTTTTCCATTGCCTCTGCATAAGATAACCTGGGAAAAGGTTTTAATATTCGCAGTTCAGGCTTTAACGTCTCTACCAAAGAGGCGAACATTTCTTCCAGAAGGTTGAGAATATCCTCTTCATCTACGAAGCTCATTTCAATGTCGAGCTGGGTAAATTCCGGTTGACGGTCTGCTCTGAGGTCTTCGTCGCGGAAGCAGCGGGCTATCTGGTAATATTTTTCGAGACCTGCCACCATCAATAGTTGTTTAAGCTGCTGCGGTGACTGCGGCAGAGCATAAAATTTTCCGGGCTGAACGCGGCTTGGCACAAGGTAATCCCGGGCCCCTTCCGGAGTACTTTTAATCAATATCGGTGTCTCTATCTCCAGAAAGCCTTTAGCATCAAGGAAGTCGCGCATAAACTTTATCACCTTATGCCGGAGGACCAGATTATCCTTCATCTTGGGCCTTCTGAGATATAGATATCGATATTTTAAAAATAGGTTCTCATCTACTTCTACGTCTTCGTTAATGTAGAACGGGGGAGTTTTGGCTGCATTCAATATCTCGGCATCACTGGCGATAACTTCTATATCACCGGTCGACAGCTTTAGATTCTCCGTTCCCTGCGGCCGTTGATTGACGGTGCCGACGACTTTAACTACATATTCATTGCGCAATTTGTCGGCGATCGCAAGCACTTTTGGGGTTACCTCGGGATTAAATACAACCTGAGTTATCCCTTCTCTATCTCTGAGGTCGATAAATACCAGACCTCCATGGTCTCGGCGTCGATGGACCCAACCGGATAGAGTTACTTCAGAGCCTATATTACCTTTTCTTAATTCTCCGCAGTTGTGGCTTTTGAGCAAATCGGCCTCCTGCTTTATCCGAATGAAGATTATAACTGTTCAATGGCCATTATTCAAAATTAGCAAATTATATATTATATTCTCATATAGACAGATAATCTAATTCTACCGATAGATACTCTCTTATATTCAACGGATATAGATATTCTGCGATAATTGAAAGCGCCTTTGGCCCCCTTCTCTGGATTTTACCTTTAATGATCAGCCATCCCTCCCGGAACAGTACCTGTCCGCATTTCTCCTGAACATCCCCGAAAACAGTTACATCCGCCACCCCTGTTCCGTCATCCAGTATCACATAAACTACCCGATTTCCATTCCTGGTAGGAGGCGTCTGATATCTGATCACGCAGCCAGCGATTTTAACGGTTTTCCCGGTGGCTACTGAGCGCAGATCCTTCATGCGGATAATATCTTTATCAAAATAGCAAAAGTCTAAAGGGTGTGCCGATAAGCCCATTGATAAGAGCTCCCATTCAATAAATGTACGTGATTTTTTATCGAGCTGATGATATTTCATGTAGCTATTCGGTAACGCTGCATTACCGGGGACGGGGGTAATCAGTTCATAAGTTGTGTTGTACTGTGTCCTCAGCAGCTCAAAAAGCTGTTGGATCAGCATATCTCTGCTGCCTAGAGAATCAAAAGCCCCGATTTTTAGCAGTTTCTCCAGGACGGGTCGATTTACTTTTGTCCTCAAAGCAAAGTCCCTTAATGAGGTGAAATTGCCCTTTGACCTCTCCGATAAAATAGAGTCCACGGTCCTTTTTTTTATACCTTTTAATTGGCCGAGACTGACTCTTATCGATCCGTCCTCAATGTTGTAGCAGTCAAAAGATCTATTGATATCCATAGGCAGTATCTTTACCCCCGCCCTTTTGGCGTCAGCTATCAGCACCCGGGGCGGATAATAACCCATGGGCTGATTGGATAGAACTGCTGCAAAAAACTCAGCAGGATAATGACATTTAAGCCATACAGTCTGATAAGCGATGATAGTATAAGCGACTGCATGGGCCTTACAAAAACCGTAAGCGGCGAAAGCGGCCAGTTGATTGAATACCTCTTCCGCGATGTCCTTGCCTACATTGCTTCTGACGGCAAAAGAGACAAAGGAATCTCTCATGTTTTCCATTTCCTCTGCAGTTCGATCGTGCGTCATCGCTCTTCTGAAACCGTCTGCCTCGGCATAGCTCATTCCGGCAAGGTCATGGGCAACCTTCAGTACCTGCTCTTGATAGAGTATCACGCCTAAGGTTTCCCCAAGGGCATTCTCTAATCGGGGGTGAATATAGGTCACCGGTTCAAGATTATGTCTCCTAGCAAGATAGGCCTTGTCCATATTGGACTTAAGCGGCCCCGGTCTTACCAGAGATATGGAAACTATAATGTCCTCAAAACAGTTCGGGAGCAATCTGCCTGCCATTTCCCTTTGCGCCGGTGATTCCAGTTGGAAGGTGCCAATGCCTTTCCCTTCTCTGAGGAGGGCAAAGGCTTCGGGGTCGTCTCTGTTTATTCTGTCGATATCGATATCGAACCCGTGGCTTTTTTTGATGTTGGCTACTGCGTCTTCGATTACGGTTAGGGTAGGAAGTGACAATAAATCCATTTTAATAATGCCCAATTTCCCCAGGTCGTCCTTGTCATACTGGCTGATAATGTCCCCGCCGCTGGACCGTTCAAGAGGTACCAGTTCGGAAAGTCTTCCTTCTCCGATTAATAATCCTCCCAGATGTACAGACATGTGCTTTGGAAATCTGTCTATGGAAGCACAGAGTTCAAAAAATTCAGTAAGCTCCGGCCTTTTATAGATCGTGCTGCCTTTCAGTTCGGGCAAATTATCGGCACTATCGAGCAGTCCGGCTGCAGACAAATAATGGATGCCATTGCAAGCCTCCTCGATAATCTCCTTCTGTATCTGTAACGCTTTCCCGGCATCTCGTATGGCGCCTCTGGCCATATATGTATTGATAGTTCCGATACAGGCTACGTTCTCGGCGCCGTATTCCTTATAGATATAATTTTTTACTTCGTCCCGTCGTCTCCGGTCTATATCCAGATCAATGTCCGGTGGCTCGCGTCTCTGTGAGTGCATAAAGCGTTCAAAAAGAAGGTTATACTTTACAGGGTCTACTATGCTGATATCCAGAACATATACTACCAGGCTGTCCACCGCACTTCCTCTTGCCTGGCACCTTATGCCCTGCTTTCTTGCCCACCTGACTATGTCCCAGACAATGAGAAAGTAACTGCAGAAATCAAGCTTATTTATTATGTCAAGTTCCCCTTTTAGCCTGTTTCTGATTGGCGGTGTCAGAGTTCCGTACTTATTAATTGCTCCGACAAGGGCCAGTTTCGATAGATAGCTGCAATGTGTTTCTCCTTCCGGAACAGCGAAGGCGGGAAAGCGAGGACTGCCCAGTTCAAATTCAAAATTACATCTGGAAACGATTTCTTCTGTGATGTCTATAGCCTCACTAACATCTGAGAAAAGTTTTGCCATTTCTTCATGAGACTTGAGATACTGGTCCGGGGTCAGGTGGCGTTTTAACCTGGATATCGGAATATTCTGATCGATAGCATTTAACAGCTCTTTGATTCTATATTCTTTCATTTCAACATAGTGGACATTATTGGTGGCTACAGCAGGTATCCCTTCCCTGCCGGCAAAAACAGCGAGTCCATAATCACTGGCTATTGCCCCTGATGAAGGGTAGCGGATAAGTTCCACAAAAAAGTCGTCTTTAAAAACACTTCTGCAAAAGTGCGTCGCATACCTTGCTTTTTCAATTTCGCTATTTTCGATCAAGGATGGTATCTCACCCCTTCTGCATCCGGATAGAGCTATTAGACCCGTACTGTATCTACATAACATAGTTTTGGTTGCAACAGGCTGTCCAACAGCGCTGGACAGATAAGCTTCTGTCAACAACCGGCATAGATTGGAGTAGCCTGTTCTGTTCTTACAGAGCAAGGTAAGGTGATACCCCCCGTCCATATCGATTTCAGCCCCTATAATAGGTTTAATGCCGGATGCCTTCGCTTTTTCATAAAATCTGACGGCGCCCGTGAGTCTGTTGTGGTCTGTCAGGGCAAGGCTGGACATGCCAAGTGACCTTGCCTTCTCAATCAGCCTATCCGGAGAAGAAGCTCCATCAAGAAAGCTATATTGAGTGTGGACGTGGAGATGAACAAAGCTCACAATGGCCCTCCTGCCAGACAGTCTAAATATACAATATACTTATTAGCCGGACTTTATTATAATAGAACAATTGTACTACTGTCAATGATCTGCGTCTTAATGAAATTGTTAACTTGACTTCAGCCTTGAATTGATATTATGATAACGTGTTTGTCCGACTCTGTCCTAATACGTACTTTTATTTTTTGAAATCAAAATCACATTAATAAGGCATGAATAATGACTAAGAAGTTACTGTCGGGAAATGAAGCTACTGCTCTGGGAGCATATCATGCCGGTGTTCAGGTAGCATCGGCCTATCCGGGAACACCAAGTACCGAAATACTCCAGGCGCTGGCACGATTTAAAGATATTTACGCGGAGTGGTCGACGAACGAGAAGGTAGCAATGGAAGTCGGCCTGGGCGCATCATATGCCGGAGTGCGCTGTCTGGTATCGATGAAGCATGTAGGATTGAATGTAGCCAGCGATCCGTTTATGGCTGCGTCGATAACCGGTGTCAATGGCGGTATGGTCGTAATTTCTGCGGATGACCCGGGCATACACAGCTCTCAGAATGAGCAAGACAATCGTCATTATGCCAGATTGGCTAAAATACCCGTCCTGGAGCCGAGTGATAGCCAGGAAGCTTATGACTTTATGGCTTATGCATTCGATATCAGCGAACAGTTCGATACCCCTGTAATGTTCCGTACTACCACACGTATAGCACATTCAAAGTCTGTGGTAGATATAAAAAAGGACAGAACTTTGTCCTCCAGAAAGCCGGAGTTTCTCCACAATATACAAAAATATGTTATGTTGCCCGGCTTCGCCAGAATCAGGCATGCCTTTATCGAAGAACGATTGGTCAAGCTGGCAGACTTTGCCGAAACCTTCCCCCAGAATAAGGTGATATGGAATAAAACCGACCTCGGCATTATCACTGGTGGGGTGGCATATCAATATGCCCGGGAAATTTTTACCGATGCGTCGTTTTTAAAACTTGGTATGGCTTATCCGTTGCCTCGTGATTTAATCCGCCAATTTGCCAGTGAGGTGGATAAAGTAATCGTTATAGAAGAACTCGATCCATTTTTACAGGAAAATATTAAGGCTATGGGAATAAATGTAATCGGTAAGGAGTTTATCCCGTTGTTGGACGAGCTTAATCCCAGCATTATTGAGAAAGCAGCTATAGGTGTGGGGTTACTGGAAAAGACATCTACCTCCCCAAATAAATATGCACCTCATTCATTGCCTGGACGGCCTCCTTTATTATGTCCGGGCTGTCCGCATTCCGGAATGTATTTCGTACTTAATACAGTCGGGAAAAGGTCCAAATTAGCAGGCTCGTCGGGTGGAGCGGCAAAGAATGACGGACTGATTATCACCGGCGATATAGGTTGTTATACTCTGGGTACATATCCTCCTATAAATTCTCTGGATACGACGGCATGTATGGGAGCCGGCATCGGGCAAGCATGCGGAATGGAAAAGGCCGGAATCGATAACAAAATCGTAGCGGTCATCGGTGATTCTACTTTCCTTCATTCCGGCATTACCAGTATAGTGAATGCAGTCTATAATAAAGCACAGGTTACAGTTGTAATACTGGATAATGGCACCACTGCAATGACCGGGCATCAGGACCATCCCGGAACCGGCATTTCAGCACAGGGTAATGAGACTCAATTAGTGGATATTGAGAAATTAATCAGGGGGATCGGGGTAGCCAATGTTAAAGTGGTAAATGCTTTCAACATAAAAGAACTCAGATCTGCTCTTAGAGGCTCTCTGGAGAATCCTGAACTTTCGGTTATCATTGTGCGCGGGGGTTGCTCCGTACGTTTAAGAAAGCGCTCGGGAATGAGAATAATTGATATGGATAAATGCGATAGTTGCGGAACATGTTTGATGATCGGATGCCGGGCTATTCAAAAACAAAACGGTCAAATGTTTATAGAATCTACTCTGTGCGCGGGAGATGCCTGCACTATTTGCCAGCAGATTTGTCCTAAAAAAGCAATTGAAAGTGAATCTTCGTCAGGTTAGGTTATGAAAGAATATAAACAAAATATACTAATGGTTGGTGTGGGGGGACAGGGTACGATTCTGGCTAGCGATATATTGGGCGAAGTAGCTATCGAAGCAGGATATGATGTATAGAAAACGGATACTCTGGGCATGGCACAGCGCGGTGGAAGTGTAATAAGTCATATCAGGATAGCAG
>CAZEAR010000043.1:0-8689 GCA_964510365.1 uncultured Dehalococcoidales bacterium
GTATATCGCTATCCGGGATAGAGCTGAAAAAGGTGGTCAGTACCGTTAAAATGCATCGCTTGTTGAAAATTATTAACCGTTTTATGGGAATTAAAACTTTAGCATGGCTGACAAAAATATGGATGCCGATAGGAAAGCAGGTGGCTGTTATCGGCGGGACAATACACGGCTGTGAGCTTGCCGAGTTTCTCATCAAAAGGGGCAGAACGGTTACCATTGTCCATGATGGCGAAAACCTGGGAGAAGGCATGACTAAAAATGATATCCTGCGCTTCACGACCTGGCTGAACTCCAGGAATGCCAATGTATTAACCGGTGTACGATACAAGGAGGTCAATAATAACGGACTTGTCATCCAGGATAAGGACGGCAACCTCCGGACCATTGAGGCGGACACGGTTATAATTGCTCATCCTTTGCAGCCTAATACCAGCCTTGCTGATAACTTGAAAGATATTGCTCCTGAGTTCTATGTAATCGGCGACTGCAAAGAGACAGGTCTCATGGCAGAGGCTGTTGCCGGCGGGGCGATTATCGGCAACCGGATATAGTCCGAATTTACATGTTTAATCCTATATTTGCTCCGAAAAACTCCGTAGTTGAGAGTTGAGAAAGCTATCTTTCGCCGGCAGTTTCACCGGTCCGGCATGGTCAACAACATAACTAACCCTTTCGCCTGATGATTAAAAATGTTACACTTTTCAGAAGCTTAACCAAATCTGCGTAAAAAAATAATAAGAGGTCAATAAAGGAAGAATAGCACTAAATGAAATCTCCATCCTGGCTAAAATATTCGTCATTCTGGTATTCGGGATATGCCTTTCAGGGAGCGGTCGTTTTCGGGACCGGCGCTATATTAATGCCTATCGTGGTCAATAATGCCGGCGATGCCGCCCAGGCAGGGACTGTAATCGGATTCTTTTATATCGGCCAGATGCTGGCCCCGCTGATGGGAGCTATAACCGACCGCACCGGCTGGCACCGGGCTTTTTACCTTTCCGGCTATGTCCTGCTCGCCATAGGACTGGCGGTATTTCCGTTCGCTAAACTGCTGTGGTTCTGGGCAGCTTTAGCTTTTATTCAGGGAGTAGGTTCCGGCACCAGCAACACGGTTGCGGCAATGTTTATCGTCGAGTATAAGCCCAAACAAGAATGGGATGCCCGCGTAGGATGGCTGCAAACATTTTACGGCATCGGTCAGGCATCCGGACTGGGATTGGCGGCAATTTTACAGGCCAGGCCAGAGATGGGCCTGATAGTATCAGCCGGGTTGATGCTGCCTGCCATAGTGCTGGGATCAAAAGGACTCCCGCCGCGACAAATGCATAAAAAACCCGCTCAGGTTGATTTTTCACGGCGGCTGCACAGACCACCGCGAACCGTCTTTTCCATACTGCATAGATATGAAGGATCTTTATTAAACAATTTAAAACAGTTACTCCATGAATGGCGCTCCCGGTTCGGGATTTATATAGCCGGCTGGTTCTTCGTTATGCTATCCACGTGGTTAATCGGCGCTCTATTTCCCCTATTAATGAAATCTGCATTCAATTTATCTTACGGTCTGTCATCATTGTATTATGCGCTGGGTGCGGTGATCGGTATATTCGTATATACGCCATCAGGGACATTGGGGAAAAGAATCGGCGACGGCTGGGTTGTTATTATCGGCACAATCATGACGTTGGTTTCTGTTGCAGCCTTGTCCATACTGTCATATATTCACTCAAACTTAAATCAGTGGCTGGTCCCGGTAATGTATATTCTAATTCCCATTGCATGGTCACCGCTAATAGTCGGGGGTACTGCCTGGACCGCCGAGCTGGCTACTTTTAAAGAAGGTGAAGCTTTAGGCTCCTTCAATGCGGCAACTGCTGCCTCGGCTGTCATCGCCGCTTTCGCAGCCGGTTTTATAGCACATCAATTCAGCTACGGGATGATCCTGGTCATCTCCACTATCGCCAGTCTGATGGCCATAATCTGTTTTATCCCTCTCATGTTTCCACGTAAGCCCAATCGCAGTACTTAAACTACCGTTTTCACGGTATTAGTTAAGATAAAATAAGTAAAAAGCCGCATTAAATGCGGCTTTATTGGGGCAGGCAAACTTGATTGATACTGTCCGGACAGTCCCTATCAAGCAAGCTACATAGTAGACCAGACCCTGTCTTCCCGTACCAGATAATGTCTAAAGGCACGAACCTTAAAAGGCTCTTCCAGATATTGATTTATTTTCTTGTTCCAATCCAGCCGTTTTGCGGAAGTATCCCATGCGTTCCAATCCTGCTGACTCTGCCACGTGGTTATTACTAATACAATAGAAGGATCGTCTATACTAACCAGAGTCTCGCCGGTTATATAACCTCGCTGCTTCATGGCATCATTTCTAACATTTCTAATAACGGCCATTAACTTTTCGGGATCGGTTGCCTTATGTTCTATAATCAATCTTACCATGGTATCCTCCTGACAGTAATGCAATATCGGCTATTTGCATATAGTTTCAATACATAGATCGATAAAGACAAAATCACTGTTTACTCGGCATTCCCTCAATCGTGACTTAGAGATTATATCTTTTATTTCGTCAATAGTATAGCTCGCCATCAATGCTTTAGGCCAGTTCTCCCGGTGACGTTTGTTCATAAACAGACGCATGCCTGTGACAACAGCTTTGAGAAAGGGATTTCCATAAACCCGCTTATTATCTCTTATGATGACACATCCAGACTCTTTTGTCACCCTTTCTACCTCGTTAAAAACAGCTATCGGGTTAAACCAGTGATGCAGAGAAGCATAGCTTATTACAAGGTCGAAGGAATTATCGGCGAAAGGCATAGCTGCGGCGGTGGCTACCTGAAATCTGATACTGTTTTCAACTTTAGCCTGCCCTGCATTTTCACAGGCCTTTTTTATCATATTAGGAGATATATCGATAGCGGTGATGTCGAAGTTACAGTCCTTCGCTCTGGCCAATTCAATAGCCAGCAGACCCGATCCAGTCCCAATATCCAGTACACTACCGCTTCTAATCCCTTTACTCAATATCTTCCGGACGAAATACTTATATTCAGGCATTATGTAGCATTTCGCGCCTTTATCATACTGAGCAATAGCATCAGCATCGGCAATCGACTCTTCCGGCAGGGGCACTCGATTTACGGTTACCATGCTTTTTCATCAACAGATAACAATCGCTGTCTATCAAACAACAGCATATTAACCTGGCTAACCATTCAGATAAACAACATTATAGAGAACTATATGAATGATTAAGCGCACTGACTGTAATCAATATAGTACTATCTAAACAATAGCCCGATATTTAGATAAGGCCTTACATTCCTTTCAATGAAGTATAAATGCCGCCTGTTCCGCCATACAATTTCAGTCCATATCTTTCATATATTGGAAGAGCTTCTTCATACAGGTAAAGCATTCTTTCCGTTGCCGGCGGTTCCATATCTCCGTATATCGCTTTTCTCATAGGAGTATGCGGCACGATTGATGCGACTACTCCAACTGAAGCAGCTAATTCAACCCCACGAAGAATGGATTCATCCTGCTCGCCAAGACCGGCAATAATCATAGTATATACTTCATTCTTATCAAAGATGTCGACACATTCCTGCCATACTCTGATATATCTTTCTATGGGATTTTGGCCCTTAATCGGCATGATCTCTTCGCGCAGGTTTTCATCAACACATTCGATGTTACAAAGTACGGTTGTAGCGCCTGCTTGTTTTCCCTCAAGTAAAAGTGACTTGAGTAGACTATAATCACTCAGTACTTCGAAATTAAGTGTCATTGTGACATCTGCTTTTTTCTGTATAAGCTTGGCTGCTTCGACTAAATCTTCAAGACCTTTTCCACGGCTGAGACGAGTACCGGTACTGAGGGTTACATGACTTGCCATTCCTTCTTTATAGGCAGCCTCGGCAACCTCTGCAACTTGTGACGGTGATTTATCCCTGTAGCCGGCCCACCAGCTCTCAATAGCGCAAAACTTGCATGAGGCATTCATCTGCTGATAAGCACATCTTTGATTCAATACGGAGCGCAGATGTCTTGGTTCACCAATTACAGCGATATCAGACATACATACTCCATCACTTGTAAAACTATCGTAAAATTTTGGACGAGGGAGAAGAGCCACATCAGTGTATTTTTCGTTATCCTTCCATATTTCATATTTACCTGAGCTGGTTTTAACCATATGGTAAGGTGAATCATCTGCAAACTTGCCATTTATAATAAGAACTGTAGTATAAGTATGATCTTCAGGGGACTCAAGGCAAAAAACAAATCTACCGTTCTTTATAGCAGGTGCATTCCAATCCCTTTCCAGTTCTGTCTGTAATTCTCCTGAGACCCTTATGCCGTTTGTTTGAAGCTCGGTCTTCTTTCTACCCAATACACCGACTTCAGATAAATAAGGTGATGTTATTCTAGTAACCATGTTTCAACCTCCTTTTTCAATACTATTCAGAATTAACATCTTAGATAAATATTAATATCAGGAATTACTCTAAACTCAAATCACATCTTGTATCCTCCAATATGTTTATAACTATTCAGAAATTATTGCTAATATATACACTATTAATATTTTATGCTCCAAATCTGGCTACATCTTTTATGGCACTAAATCCTCCGCCTCTAACACATCCGGACTTGCAAGAAAACAGGTCCAACTTATACCTGCTGTAGATTTGCACAGCTTGTTTATAAAGCGAAATCATTCTTTCCGATGATGGGGCATCCATATCCTGAAATTCGGCTCCGATTGCCGGGCTGTGCGGTACTAAAAAGGTCATAACCCCATGAGAAGCAGCCATTTCAACACCTTTTAGAATCGATTCATCGTCATCACCAATGCCAACAATTGCGACAGTAAATACCTCGTTTTTCCCAAAAATATCCAGACATTTCCCCCAGGTCTTTATGTAGGTGGCAATCGGTACCTTCCCTTTAGCAGGCATCACATTCCTGCGAACATCGTCATTAAAACACTCGACGTTACAAAAAACTGTGGTCACACCTGATTCCTTTGCTTCGACCAATAATGAATCAAGTAGGGAATAATCCTCAAAAGGTTCGAATTCCATCATAACCGGAATATTCACTTTTCCTTGAATTAGTTTTGCCGACTCAACCAGGGTTTTAAGCCCCTTGTCCCTTGTTTGAAGTGTAGCTGTTGTTAATGACACATGCTCTACTACACCCTCTTTGACGCCCGCTTCCACGGTTTCCGCAACCAGGTTTGAAGCTTTCTCCAAACTGCCATCCCACCAATATTGGACCGCACAGAATTTACATTGCTCGCCATTCTTTTTATATGAACAATTCTGGTTAACTACCGACCTTATGTGACCTGGCCCTACGATTACCGCTACCTTACACATTTTTATATTATTACCGGTTAAATTGTCGTAGAAATTGGGGCGCGGTAGAAGCACAACATCAGAATACTTCTCATTATTCATCCATATTTCGAATTTCCCGCCTCCGTTTTTCTTCATTTGAAATGGAGACATTGAAACATGTTTACCATTGATAATAAATGCAGGAATCAGCTCACCACTCCCAAGAGGAGATTCAAAACACAATACAATTCTTCCTGTTTTTACGGACGGGGCATTGTACTTCACTTCCAACTCATCAATTAAGTCATCAGGAATATTAATACCATTAGCTTGAAGCTCAACCTTTTTTCTTGCAATCGTAATCACGTTATTCATATTCATTTTCTACCATTTGGTATCACATCAAGCCTAAATTTTGAACCAGCAGAATATCAAGCAAAATAGCACCTGATATTACGATTCGGAATAATGACATCAAACTCCATGTTTTGTATATCTTTTGCTTATTCGAAGTATCTTTCAACAGGCCAAAGCCGTCATATAGCGTATATAAGCCCAACGCTAAAACCGGTACCAGATAGATGATACCCAGCGGGGTTAAAAATGGCAATGAAACACCCAGAATGACAGTGAGCATATGAACACTCAAAGCGATATATATGGCCATCTTTGGTGACGGCCTAAGAATAAATACGGGAGCATTAACGGAAGACACACCGTTTATATTATTGTTCATATATAGAACATAGTGAATCAAAATATGTGCCGACTGCCAAACGAGACCGAGTATAAAGAGATACCAGGGAAGAAACGAAGTGAATAATGTTTCCGGTGAAAATGCCGCCCAACTGCCCGGATAAATCAATCCTACTATGGGCGCCAGCGTTAAATAGCCGACCTTATCACGCAGATATAAAGAATAAATAGAACCTAAAATAATAACAATAAAAAGAATAACGAAGCTAGTCGGATTAAAAAAAATCCAGCATAAAACAAGTGCACCGACATAAAGCGAAATTGACAGGATAAGAACATGGGTTGCATTAACTCGACCGCTGGGAATTGCCCTCATAGGCCAAGCGATTTTATCCCTATCGCGATCCGTATACCTATTAAATATATTGGCCCCACCGGCAGCAAAAGCGGCTGTCAGATACCCAACAATACACAATTTCAATGAAGGAAATGTCCCAATACTCAAAACTGCCGCACTAGCGGCGTTGAAAGGAGTAACGAATAGAAAAATCGGCGGGATAAGAGTTAGAAATCCTATCGCTTTATCTTTGAAGGTATATCCATTCTTCATTGATCGTTCTAATTGGTAACCTGAAAGTGTAGTTATATCTTGGCTAGTTTTCATTGTTTTTTATAGCTTATAGAACGAAAAAGTCCAATTCGGACATTCCTACGTGGTCAATTATGATTGACTGTGGAAAACAACACAGTAAATATAATACTTAGTCAAACTTATAATCAATGAATAATGCTATTATCCCCTGTTTATATTATATAAAAGATATTCCTCCCTTAATACTCTGCCAGATAAACCTGGCAAGGGGAAATATTGTATATAATTTTTTAAGTACGGGATTTATATGGTTCATTCTCTCCGAATTATCCGCATAAACTTGGCTGATACCGGTACGGAACCTTTTAAGCATTTGAATATCCTGCTTCCTTTTAGGCATCTCTTTCTTTTCGAAGTAGTCGACTGCCATTTGCGTTATAACCTTGAAGTAACCGTCGAAGAATTCGGGATTTTTTTCGGCGAAATGGTTCATCCTGCGGTATCTTTTCAGGTCATTCATTACGAAGCTTTCGTCCAGCAATTTTTTATATTTCGATAGTTTCTTTGCTGAATAATCATTTGCCTCTTTGGCTTCCGTTACCGCAATCGCAGCAGCCTCTCCCGATGCCATAGCAAAATTGGTTCCTTCATAATGCACTGAAGCATTCAATAAACGGGCAGCGTCTCCAACAACCAGCAGTCCGTCATTGTATAACCTGGGAGTAGAATCATACCCGCCGTCGGGAGCAAGATGAGCCTGATACTCAATAGTATTTCCGCCTCTAATATAATTCCTGACGAATGGATGAGCTTTGAAATGTTCCATTATATCGGTAACATTTAATTTACGTTTCATAAGCTGATCCAGGCTTACCCACGTAACCAGAGAGATACTATTCAGATTGGTATAGATATTGCCGCCTCCCCAGATACCTTTAGTAGCATCACCAGCCATAAATTTCAACTCGATACCTTCATTATTATTCAGATGGAAACGGTCTTCGATTACCTCTCTGGGCAATTCAATGACTTCTTTCATGCCAACCGACACCTGTCTGGGACTATAGTTCTTTCTCAATCCAGCTTTCTCGGATAAAATAGAGTTCACACCATCAGCCAGAATAACGACATCGGCATAGATATCACCGTCTTCTCTTCTGGTTTTAACTCCCGTTACTTTACCGTTGTCCCATATCAAATCATCGACTACGGTATCAGTTATAATAAATGCCCCGGCCTCTTCAGCTTTTTTAGCATACCATTGATCAAACTTCGCTCTTAAAACTGTAAAGCTATTATTATATGGAGGTTTGTTATGATCTTCGCTCTCTACGCCTACGGAAACGGCATTGTTTTCAGACAACAGAAACAGTTGTATTCCCTTTATATGACGTTCCAGCGGAGCTTCATCCCAGAATTCCGGTATAACCCTGCTGAGAACAGTCGTATAGAGAATGCCGCCAAAGACATTTTTAGCTCCGGGATATTGCCCTCGCTCTATGACAACGACATCAAGCCCTTTCGTGGCCAGAATATAAGCGGCAGTAATACCGGAAGGACCAGCCCCAACAACTATGACGTCAAATTTATAGTCATCTCCCATTATTTATCCCGATATCTCATATACAATAATTATTATGTGAAATATGTCACAGTATTATTGTGACTTGTTTAACATATATTAACAAACAATAACTCATATTTCAAGATATAATCTGTAAAATCTATGACCGCTGTTATATAATTCAATTGATACATAAAACATTCAAACCATAATTTGCGATTACTACATCAATAGATTTTGGTCCATTATTAGACTGGGCACATTGCGGTGAACAAAATGTCTTCTGCAGAACAAACATATTTATGCCTTCAATGCCGGAACCTGTTCAAACAGGAATTGAATAGCGTTCTTTCCGATGTAAAAGATTTGACCTGTCCTGAATGCGGCAGTAGACAAATTAAAAGTTTACCTTCCTGGGCGCCGGTCGGCTCCAATTTAGATAAAAGTCAGGATGAATGGGAGTATGAG
>CAZEAR010000043.1:8699-13509 GCA_964510365.1 uncultured Dehalococcoidales bacterium
AAGCTACCCATACCGGTCAGCCCATCACAAGAGAAGAAAATTACATGTCCCGATTGTAACAGCGGACATATACACAGGCTTACTCCCACGGGAAGTGAACCGTTATACTGCGGCTGATAGCAAACAGTCCGGGCCGTGTGCTTTATAACCCGGTCAAATTACTTTCTGTTATCGACTATATCAAACCTAATACAGTATATATTTATGATTAACGGAGTCAATATTCAGTAACGGTTTACTTCTTACGCGTCTTCCCCTCCTGGCCCAGAGGAACAGTGCCGATATCTCCCTCATAACCCTGCAACCGGTAAGCTCCTTTGGGGAGGTCCTTCATGTCCTCTTTCTCCACCTTATATATTTTACACATCAGGCAGGTGAGATCAGGAGCTCCATACATCGAATCAAAGTGTTCGTTGGAGGTCAGCATATTGGGACTGGATATCATCAGTCCATGCAGAGGCCCTGGTTCTTCGGGATAAAAACAGTTCGCTGTGGCCATAACCACACGGGGATGGATACCGGGAAACACTCTGACCACCTGTCTGATTCTTCCCCTCGGCGATTCGATCCATATCCAGTCGCCGTCTTTGATGCCGTGTTTCGCTGCCGTTTCCGGATTTACCTGTGCTGTCGGATAGATCATAAAACTCCGCAGCCAGGGTATATTTCGATACTGTGCCAGGAAGTAGAATGGCTGGCGATAACCGCTGGATAATACATAGGGATACTCTTTAGCAAGCTCAGGAGTGGAAACCGGACTTTCACCCGGCTCTACAAATTGCGGCAGCGGGTCATATCCCATTTCTTCGAGTACCGTCGAATATAATTCCAGCTTTCCTGTCGGTGTTGGGAAACCGCCTCCTTTCCTCCAATAATCCGTCTTGTATTTATAGTAAATCTGGTCTTTGCCCGTCCTGTCTACAACCACTTTCTCGCTAAATTCTTTCCAGGTCAGATTACCTTTCCTCAATTGATAATCCAGCATTTCTTCGACATTATTCCAGGGCCAGTGTTCCGGCGCCACCCTCTTGCCAATCTCCAGGGCAATCTTATTATCCGGCCACGCTTCTCCAGGCGGTTCGACGCATTTGTTTATGGCTTCAATCATGAAACGGGGATGCATATCAAAAATATCATCCTGTTCCAAATAATGGGCCGCCGGCAACACGATGTCCGCATATTCGGCGTGAGGCCCCATAAAGTGATCGCATTGGACCCGGAAGATATCCTCCTTTTCATATGCCTGAACTACATACTTGGTATTCGCTAGGTGAACTATCTGCTGACCGGCGATACCTATCCACACCCTTATCCTGTCAGGATGGTCCTCGACAATCTCCTTGATAACGGTATCGGCATGAGCAGTGCGGGCTGCGCCCAGTTTAAATTTTCCGCCCCCTCTTATCTTGCTCTTCATCTCATCCGTGATCGGCACTTCAAAGATGAAGTCTTCCACCAGACCGGTATCCGGCAGCATCCAGCTCATCATACTACCAGGCCTTTCGATGTTTCCGGTTATGCCACATAAGTCCACCACTGATCTGATATTCTGCCCGGCATTGGCCTGTCTCTCCAGAGAGCTCCCGACCTGGATGGTCCCCGGAGTATCGATGGCAAATAGCCTTGCTGCCTGAATTATCTTCTCTTCGGGTACCCAGGTGATTTCGGACACTTTATGCGGGGGATATTCCTGTACCCTTTCCTTCAGCTTCTCGAATCCGTAGGTCCAGTTTTCCACGAACTCTTTATCATATATGCCCTCATTGATAATCACATTCATCATGCCCAGCAACAATGCGGTATCCGTCCCCGGCCTTAACTGCAGCCACAGCGTTGCCCTCGAGGTCATAGCAGTAGCTCTCGGGTCTATCACGATTATGTTTTTCACATGGTCCAGTGACTTTAGAAAATAATACGCCATCTCCGAATCAGCGCTGCTTATCTCCAGCTGTTTGGCCAGTATTATCTGGGTTTTAGGATATTCTCCACCCCAGCCATGATAGTCACAATATAGTCTGCCGTAGCCGGTCACCAGGGAATATATCCCGATTCGAGGACTATGACATACATATCCCGGAGTTATAGTATTAGCAGTGCCTATAGAACGGGCCAGTCGGTGGATATAACGGTTACAACCGCGGCCTGTGCCCTGACTCACAGCAATGGTATGAGGCCCATATTTTTCCTTAGCCTCATTTATCTTTTCAGCAATGGTATCCAGCGCCTCATCCCAGCTTATTCTCTGCCACTTGCCTTCACCCCTCTTACCTGCCCTTTTTAAAGGATATTTAAGCCGGTAAGGATTGTTCACATGCTGAAGGGCTGAAAGCCCCTTGGAGCACATGGTGCCTTCGGTCGATGTCTCCGGATTCCCCTCTACATGAGTGATAACTCCGTCTAACACGGTAACCAGTACGCCACAACCTCCATGGCAACCCTTACAGGTGGTTTTAATAATTTTCTCTTCGCCCGTCTTCATAAATAAACTCCTTAATAACACTAATGATAGCTGGACGTCGTTGCCGGCAGTATAGGATTATGTATTCCTGCCTTCAATAATACATATTTTAAGGCAACAGCGCCTATCGTATGCAAAACAATAGCCGTGATTAACAGAATGGCAGAAGCTTCAATGACAAAATAGCTTGATACCGATATAGCAAGGGGTATAATCATACCGAAGGCGACCACACCAACCCAGAAAGGCACAGCTAGTTTATCCTTTAAGAGCAGCATGGTCGAATATTTTGCTGTTTTTGAAACATAGGTCTCATTCCACAGATATACACCCATAAGTATGATATTAACAGTTAGCAGGAACTGAGTTCCCAGTTCTACCATCGTCATATTAATCTGGACACCGGCTAAACCGACAGCCATTATCAGAGCAAATCCATCCGCGATACCTGCAAAAAGTAAAATCAAAGGGACTAAAGCGGTATTCCAGAACGGTACACTGCGGCAATAGCTCATGATAAAACCGCTGTATATACCAACAAAAAAAGCGAATATTCCCCCCAGCACCCTGAAAGCTATATCCCAACCGGTACCAGGAAAGAAATAAGTCAGAACGATTTGTATGAAAGCAACACCGCCAAATAAAATGGTAAAAGTTATGCCCCTGGTAAACCAGGAAGTTTTCCAGGCACTGGTAAACGGAGGCACAGTCCGCCAGAATCTTAGCGGTTTACCGAAATATAATAGATGGAGCGGAACCTTTAAAAACATTATAATAATCCACGCTACGGCCATGCCTAATAAGCTTACTGTCCATTCTCCCGGAGTTAAATTATTTTCAATGACGCTGTATAGCAGCGAAACCAGGTAAAGCCCTGCTCCCAGTGAAGTAAATACTTCGGCAATCCAGACCAGTATACCCCTACGCTCTATCCATTCCGTCTGCGGGGTATATTTTACCATCCACTCATGCGGGACCATCCACTGTCTTAAAGCCATTTTAATCTCCTCTCCGCCCATCAATATAATATATTGACGGTTCAGTGTCATACTCAGGATGTAATTGAAACGCTTTCTTTTCCCTTATCAATTTTCTGATTTCGCTATTCGGGTCGTCTAAATCGCCAAAGATTAAAGCCCTTGCCTGACAGGTATTAACACAGGCAGGGGTTGCCTCCCTATCTATTCCTGGCTTAAGCCCCTTGGCCAGTCCGGCATCAATTCTTTCCATACAGAAATTGCATTTTTCTGTCGTTCCTACCGTATGAGGATATATTTTTTTACCTGCTTTCTCAAAGTCGGTCAATTCATATCCCGGGAAATATCCCGGATCTTTGTCTTTGGAGAGAAAGGTCCTGTTTTGATAGGGACAAGCAATAACACAATAACGGCATCCCACACATTTATCCTGGTCAATCCAGACTATCCCATCCTCACGCTTTTGACTGGCCCCGGTAGGACAAACATTAACGCATGGAGCTTCCTCGCAATGATTACACCGCACGGGGTAGGTTGTCATTTCTTCCGGTATATCTTCCCAAGCAATCAGTCTGGGCCAGGTTATGCCTAAAGGTAGGAAGTGCTCTACTCTGCAGGCATTTATACAACCATAACACCTGACACATTTGCTTAAATCAACGACCATTCCCCATCTCATAACATATCCTTCCTTTCATATATAAGTAGCACAAGTAAATCTAAACTAATAACGATAAGCTATCCCAAAACCCCCTCGGGGATAATCCCAGGTTATAGATCCCTTATCGCAAGCAATGCGGCAAGTGCCACATTCCAGACATCCTTCCCATGAAAGGACTATTTTATCACCTTCCAGTTTATAGTTTTCAACTGGACAGACAAATGTGCATATTTTATGATCACAATCGCGACATATTTCCTGATTAATTTGAATGTGCGGTTGTTGATCGACATGAAACAAATCTAAAGCTAGTTTATCATCTATTGTACTGCTCATATTCCCAGTCTCCTTATTAGAATGTTAAAAATATCACACTGTGACATAGTTCACACTAATAATGTGATATGTTTAACACTATCTTAACAAACGAAGCCGGAAATATCAAGCAATTTTAAAGATGTTTTTGACTGAATGCAAGCCTAGTATTAAACATCATCGGCGATCATTAAATGGTGTCGACTCAGTATCCGATAACTGATAGCGAAATATCGCTTGATTCAGGAAATATTAGATTGTAGCAGGCCGGTTCAGACTCAAGATATGATTTAATAATCATATCTTATGGGAATGCCCCTATCCTTTAAATACGCTTTTACCTCCTGGATAGAATAAATTCGGTAGTGGAATATACTGGCCGCCAGCACAGCATCTGCT
>CAZEAR010000044.1:0-3901 GCA_964510365.1 uncultured Dehalococcoidales bacterium
GTACTTCCCTGAGCATGAGCCGCATCTTCGATTAGAAATAGGCCGTATTCCTGGCAAATATCCTGTATTTCCGTTATTTGCGAAGGTACATATCCCCCTATGTGAACAACAATTACAGCCCTGGTATCCTTAGTAATTCTGTCTTTAATACTTTTAGTGTCAATACATAGATCATCGGCTATGTCAGAAAATATCACTTTTCCTCCGGCGTGAATGACGGCAGCAGGAGTTGCAATAAAAGTATTAGTAGGCACTATTACAGATGAGCCCTCGATATCAAGAGCCCTGAGGATTATTTCCAGAGCACTGGTGCCGCTGCTTACTGCAACTGCATATTTTGTACCGACATACTCAGCAAATTTCTCTTCAAATTCCTTACCATATTTACCTAGAGTCAGCTGCCCGCTTACAAGTATCTCATTAATCCGGTTAAGTATTTCTTTTCTATCTGCTTCCGGAAAATATATTCGAGCTGCTGGTACGTTTAACAAATTACCCTCTTCCTCTTTAATACTTGCTCAGTAAACATAAGGTATTATTCTATAAATGTTGAACCGGTAGTATCTTGAATCTCACTTCAGTTAAATAATATTTTGTTATCGAACTCATCTTTTCAAATGTACTTTTTGAGCAGCAAATATTATACTTAATCGTAATAACTACTGTCTATTATTTTGACCATCCTCCCGCAATGTCCTGTCTCATTTTTAAATGCTTCTGATTAAGACGATCATCGATAATCCTAAAAGCTTCGTCCAATAACAATGTTTGATAAAGGAGCTTATAAACTATGACCTTATGAATACTGATAAAAAAGGGATAGCAAATATTGTGTTAAAAGATAAATAAAGATAACAGAATCAGTACGAGTTATTATGAAATTGGCTCAATACTATTCAAACTGAAGTCTTAATCTCCAGAATCTTTATATTCAAATACTTTTACCATTGGAATCCTCCCGGCATCTGGGTAAATTTCAGAACCGGTTGAATTGTAAATCAATTCATAATGTTCCAACGGTTCCATAGGGACGATACTAATAAACGGATTTGTACCGACTATTCTGTAGTTTCCGGAATTCTGTTTATTCACGAAGTCCACTGCTTCCTGATAACTATGGAATACCTTTGAATCCGTTATCAACTTATACGTTACTCCGTCACTACCAGTTTGTTCTCTATAAGAAACCACCGTTACATCCTGAGGAATAGCCCGGGCACCATCAAAGTTGAATAACCTGATAGCAAATGCCTGATAGTATTCAGGATAAAATAACATTACGGGCCGTAGACTATTATCCTTAGCCTGGTAATAGACTTCAAAAAATTTATCCGAACTCAAATCCGCATAGCTGGCAACACCATGAAATTTAGATGTCACCATGTCCATGTCCAAAACCACATACTTCGAATTAAAACCATCGATATATTTCAGAGCCGACGCTTCGTCCTGGGCAACGAAGAAATTGGCCGCAACTTCTCTAAATCCAGACCCAGGGTTGGTAATAGGAATACGATGTGCCATGCGGGTTATCCAGTACCCATAATCCCACCAGGCAGCCACACTATACGCCGTATCAGGATAATTTAATGGCTCCCGATACAATTCATAATAGGACTCGGGATCACCAAAAGGCTCAGGGGTATTATCGCGCATCCAGTAAAGTGTTTCACACCAGGCATCTTTGGGAGCGAATGCAGCAGTAGAAGCTGTTGTTATCGCAGGTTTAATATTCGGAAAGAAAACGAGGAAAAAGACTAATACTACTCCAAAACCTTTTATCAATATATTATCTTTATTTCGAGAGCGGTCTTTTTTGTTTTTTCTTTTCTTCGCTTTCTTCGATATGTTATCTTCAATAGTCTCAGTTTGCGGCTGAGCCTTTTCAAAACCGGCATATCTCAGGATCAACCAGGATATATAACCGGTAAGTAAAGCTACGTTAACAGCAAAGTAATAAGCAAAGCGACGCATCAGCAAAGTAATTAACAAGATTGCAAGGCTCCAGACAACAAATAGTGTTAAATCGGCTTCACGATGTTTGATAATAAGATAAATTAATACAGCCAATGATATAAAACTAAGATAGAGGCCGGTAGTGAAATTGCCCCAGGCGACTGTTAGTGAGAATTCGCCTGACGGAAAGAATAAACGACCAGCTTCAAGAGTTGTTAGCCTCGCTCCGACCGGATTTAAAATACTGAACTTATTCAACATCGACATTAATAGGTTTGGTGCAATTAAATACCAGATTGCTAATCCAACCAATCCGATCCCGATTAAAATTACCGGATAAAATACTGCTTTCAATCCCCATTTGTTCACTAAACGAGACACAATCCCGAGAACTACAGGAAGCAAAAGAGCAATTATTAGCGCTGCTATATAATCGATTGCCGATACAAGAGTTATTAATATCAGCAGGGTAACAAGAAATGTAATAGTACTCATGATAAAGAGATAATCCGTATTCCTGTTGTTCAAATGGTCGATGATAAACTGGACTGCAAAATAAAGTGTAATTATAAAGACGAAAAGGAGTGATCCAAGCCAGGTAATTAGAAAGATTCCCAGGAAAACTCCAGCCAACAGGCTATATATTACCGGCCTGGTTAAAATCGCCCAGTCCCGCTGCTTAAAGTGCTTAAGTCCAAGTGATCTATTCCTGGCGGTTTTAATAGCCATAATAAGAAAAAGTATAAACACAGTAGAAAACAGGACTTCGGCAACATGATGGTCCGTATACCCCAGAGCTGACCTCCCCAGAAATTCACCGGGTGAAATAGCAATTAGTCCAGCCGCAATTACGCCGGCCCAGCGATTAAACAACTCTTTTCCAATGAAATAAACGGGTATAACCGCCAAAGCTCCAAGTACGGCAGGGAAATAAACGCCCACAACGTCAATAACACGCAGGGCAGGTGAACCCAGACCTATCAACCATATAATAAAAGCCAGCAAATAATCAAAGAAGGCAAATTCAGGCAGACTCATTGGTGTCTTGTATAAAAGATATGGATCGATCGAGTTTAACGTCGGAAAATTGTGGACCAGATTGTCGACAATCCTCATATGATACCAGGCATCATTGCCGGTAAACTTTATCCAATCCCCAACAAAAACGTGGTCATAGGGCAATACAATTCGAATATATAAAGCAATCCCAAAGAAAATGATGACCATTACACCCGGTATAAACCAGACTAATTTAGATTTGTTATCCATAACTCATTCTCAGATTAATAATACCGGTGTATTTCCGTTTAATTTAATCACCAAGACTTAACAAAGGATAAACGACTTTGATACTTTTTTCAAGGTATTGAAATATAACTAATACAGATTGACAGGTGATAATCTCCGTATAGATAGCGTACATGAATAATGTATTTATTATCAAAATAAATGGAAAGTTTCCGGATCAGTCACAACATTACCATTGAATAAAGACCTATCAATAGGCCAGGTATATTTTTTCTTGTCCAACCAGTCTTTTCAGTCTTATTGTATTAAGGAGCCTCATTTATAATAACGCTTTCAGTTGTGGACCAATCACTCCATCCGTTATTATTGCCGGCTTTTACATGCCAGTAATAAGTAGTACCAGTAGAAAAACCTGTTACTTCTTTCGACGTAACGTTACCCAGTTCTGCATCGTATATACTAGTGCCATCGAAAGCAGAACTTGTATTCACCTGTAACCGGTACATCGTTGCTCCCGTAGAAGCATTCCACCTGAAAGTAATACTGGCTAACGAAGGTAGAATGGACGGGGTATCCGGTGGTATTGTGGGAGCAAGAGTATCAAAGGTCTCGGTACCACCCGCTGATATAGGTTCCTCACTTCCCCAACTGCTCCATGTAGGTATAGTAGACGTATAATTTCGGACTATAAAATTAT
>CAZEAR010000044.1:4001-11735 GCA_964510365.1 uncultured Dehalococcoidales bacterium
TGCCAGCACCTTGAACTATATTCAGCTCCATCTGATAATTTGTAAGCGTACTGCCACTGTTGTTTATGGTTATCTGCTTGCGGTAACTATAACCACTACTGGCACTGCTTGCCCAGGTACCTCCCGCAGAATTGCTGGCATAACATATGTAATAATAAGTACTGCCGAGACTCAGCCCGGAGATATCCGTATAAAAAGTTCCGGCACCCATGGTACCCAAATTGACATCGTTATCCCAGTTAATTGCAGTCGTTCCCCCATCGTTATCGCCCCAGTAAATATGCACGGTCGGATTTTCATATCCGGTGCTGGTTATCTCCCCGTTCAGCCTGGCTGAAGTCGTAGTAATATTGGTAGCCCCACCTGAATTGGTTAAGGTCGGCGCCACCGGATCAAGAGTATTAAAAGTCTCGGTACTGCCTGCCCATTCACTTCCTCCCGAATTGGTGGCATAGCACCTGTAATAATAGGTTGAGCTGGGATTCAGCCCAGTTATATCGGTATAAAAAACTCCGGCGCCCCTGGCCCCTAAATCGACATCGTTGTCCCAGTTAATCGCAGTCGTTCCACCATCATTATCCCCCCAGTAAATATGCACAGTGGGGTTTTCACCGCCGGTACCGGTTACCTCTCCATTCAACCTGGCTGATACCTGAATAATACTGGTTGCTCCAACGGAATTGGTCACTCCAAGCGGTATAGGAGTAGTCCCGTATATCGACTGTATGCCCGCTACATCATCGGCGTGGAGAGTCCGCTTATTCTTGCCGTTCCAGCCATAACCGTACATCACCTTAGCTGAATCCGTAGGATCATATAGATCAGCCAGAGCCAGCCAGTGGCCGAGCTCATGAAGGCCAATCGTTTCCACATCCATTCGATTCGAAGGAACTGAAACCGCTGTGCTCCAATAATAATATTCGTTGAACTCGATATCGGTCTCAGTTATGGTGCTGCCAGTGTGCCAGATAAGAGCATGCGCTATAGTGCCGCCAGATCCTAAGTCTCGCCATAAAATTTCGTTAGTATAGTTACGCGGTAAATAATTTGTTGTCAAGGTAGTTCCGGCGTAACTCAAAGAGAAATTGGCTCCGGCATTGCTCCAGGTCGCTGCCGCAGACTGTACCGCCGCACCCTCACCGGTGCAATCGGCGGTATTCTCATTTATCTCGTAACTCACTATCGGATTGCTGCCCGGCCATTTGAATCCCAGATAGCTATAGCCAAATGTCTCAGGAGAGGACGAATCCTCCATACTATCCAATACTGCCTGGCCCTGAATAGCCCGATTGACATTCTTTTTAAAATCTTTCAAAGTTGAACGGCCCACTTTGCCGTTCTTGACAGGACGCTTGCCCTGGAAACCCCCGCTGACTTCGAACCTTTCTCCCGAAAGCTGCTGTAAATGCGCTCCGGGCAATTTACTGAGCTTTTCCTGGGGAAGACGCTTCAGGAACAGCACCGCCCGCTCACCCATTTTAAAGGTGGCTGCGTCGGAAACCCATAGTCCTGTTCCCTCGACCTCTCCACCCAGCACGCTGACTGCGATTCTATTACCGTTTACCGAACCTTTAAGTTTTTCATCCACCGATACCACCACCGAGGTATAAATAGCGGTATGGTCATCGTTCCACTGGCTGCTTAATTCCACAACCGTCCCGTCTATAATAGAGTCGGATTCATCGGAAAGCTCATTCAAACTGAGCTTTACCATACCACCAACGATAGAAGCAGGACCGGGAAGTTTTTCCTGATACGGTTCATTAACAGATGCCTGTACCGTACCCAACGGTATCAGCAGTATAATCAGACTGAAAATAGAGGGGAAAATAGTTTTAAACAAGCAGCGAATCCACTTCATAACTCACCTGAGCCATTATTGAAATCAATAGCTATATTACGACTTATCAGCTTCATTTCTTACTCATTCTTTAACAAAACCGGCAATCAAAGTCAATTAGATTTAACTTTATACCATAACCCCATTTAAACGGTATTCGATCCAATAGTCAAATCTGACTATTGAATAAAACTAAACACCGAACCATTCATAGCTACAGTATGCAACCTTCGGCAGCAAAAGTAAATGACCTGATAGTACAAATTTGATTAGTAAGAAGGTACTGCAGCAATAAATCACTTTCCCCTAAAGGTTAACATAGTATCAAGCGTGAATCCAAAGGATTTTTCAGTCCGTACCTTCCGTATTTCTTCACTAAATTATTTATTCTTGCTATTTTTATCGCCTTTCCTGTACTATCTGTTTACTACCAAGCTCAATGAAAATCATACTTAATCTTATTAGTTCTAATTAATTATCATTTAATGAAATCGGCTTAAAATATTATCCGGAGGTGGACCTATGAAACTGTCGGGAAAAGTCGCAGTGGTAACGGGAGGAGGACAGGGTATCGGAAGGGCTATATCGCTGGCGCTGACTAAAAATGGCGCCGATATAGCAATTTACGACATTAATATAGATAAGTCAAAGTCAGTAGCCGACGAGATTAAAACCACAGGGCAACGAGTAATTGCTATCAAATGCGACGTTTCGGACAGGCAAATGGTCAGTAAAGCGACTGAGCAGGTTCTGAATGAGTTTAACCAAATAGACATCCTGGTTAACAATGCCGGCATTGGTCAACCGATACCGGCGATAGACATAACCGAGGCAGCCTTGAACAGGATAATAGACGTTAATTTTAAAGGAGTATTTTTTTGCTGTCAGCTGATCGGTAGGCAGATGATGAAGCAAAAATACGGGAAAATAATAAACATAACTTCAGTTCAGGCACATGCCGGTATGCCGCTGATGGCTGCGTATGCCGCCAGTAAAGGCGCGGTCCTATCCCTTACCAGAACACTGGCTGTAGAGTGGGCAAGTTACGGTATCAGAGTTAATACGGTAAGTCCCGGGATGACAAAGACGCCGAGAGTTGAGGTATCTAAAGAATTGCCCGGCTTTAATGAAGACCGTGTTGCCAGGATTCCTTTAAAAAAAATACTCGATCCCGAAGATGTAGCTAATACAGTATTGTATCTAGCTTCCCCCGAATCAGATTTTGTAACCGGACAATCGATAATTGTGGATGGAGGAGTAACCGCACTTCATTCAGCTACTATATTGCCGAAGTAATATCTATAAAAAATAGCTGGTAGCGCATACCGGATTCGAACCGGTGATCTCCTCCTTGAGAGGGAGGTGTCCTAAACCCCTAGACGAATGCGCCCCAAAGAATTGTAAGGCAAATTATACAACAAATTGTCCTGAAAGTTCACAGGTCAAAGAATGCATTTGTTGTTTGACACTATTAACAATCTTGCATTATCATTAAACGGACTAGATATTTAATAGTATGGCCTCAAATAATACAGAACAATCAATACCTCAAAACAACAGTCTAGGCGAAGCTGCCACTCAATACTTAATCAGTTTAACACCTGAAAAAAGGCTTATTGCTCAACAAGAAGTAAATAAATTTGTCCGATGGTATGGTGAAGACCGGAAAATACACGATTTAACCGTGCCCGAGGTCTCGGATTATTCCGATCAGATAGTCTATTCAGCCAGTGAATCAGCCAATAAATTGGAGCCGGTAAAGGCTTTCCTCTCTTATGCTTATAAGCAGGGCTTAATAAAAACAAAGTTATCGGTACATATTAAAACAAAAAAAACGGCGCTTAAATTAACTGCATCCGGCAAAATCTCTCAAGAACCGGTCTCATTGACTACCAAAGGATATGAAGATTTAAAAGCAGAGCTTATTGAGCTTCAAAAAGAACGTCCTATCATAGTAGAAGAGATTAGAAAGGCAGCTTCAGATAAGGATTTCCGTGAAAATGCGCCTTTGGATGCTGCAAAAGACCGGCACGGAAAACTTGAAGCACGAATTAAAGAACTGGAATCGACACTGCAAAGAGCGGTCATAATAGATGAAATAGAGGTTATCGATTATAAGGCGACTATGGGCAGTATCATAGTGCTTCGAGATTTGCTGTCGGGAGAACAAATCACCTATGCTTTAGTCGATGCCAGAGAAGCCAATCCAACCCAGAACAAAATTTCCATCGCCTCCCCAATAGGGAAAGCACTCTTAGGTCACATAAAAGGCGATAAAATTGAAGTCAATGCTCCAGCCGGCATTTTGCCATTTGAAATCGAAGATATTCAATAATAAAAGACCTGTTATATAATTCTGACCGGTAAACAGATCACTGCTAATCCCACTTTACCGACAGGATCTTCAACTACTCGATATTAATCGCTTTGATGCCACTATGTATTAATTCCCCGGTAAATTCATAAGCTTATATATTATTATGCCCAATGCATATGAGGACCGGATACAAAATCGCAATTCTATTAGAACAGTAAAAATAAGGCGAAAATGGGCAGTATTATCCGGTAAATAATTCAATACTGTAATCGGTCACAAAATTGCAGACTTCAAATTGCCTAGCAACTTGACATATGCTATACTATTGAGCAATTTAAGAGTAAAAGGGGAATTAGGAGGTCAATATTTGGTAGAGCCTGTTTCGGTTAAACAGCTTCTTGAGGCTGGTGCTCATTTTGGACATCAGACTGGGAACTGGCACCCACGTATGAAGAATTACATTTATACCCAGCGTAACGGTATTCATATCATAGATTTGGAGCAAACCGCAGTAATGCTGGAAAAAGCTTGTATCTTCGCCAGGGAACTTGTTGGGGATGGTGAAACTATCCTCTTTGTTGGAACCAAAAGGCAAGCACAAGAGGCGATTGAGGAAGAAGCAAAAAGATGCGGTATGTATTATGTAAACCAGCGATGGTTGGGGGGAATGCTGACTAACTTCACCACAATACAATCAAGAATAGATTATCTGGTTCGCCTTGAAGACAAGAGAGATCGCGGAGAACTGGATTATATGACCAAAAAAGAGAAATTAAAGATCGAAAAAGAAATCAATCGCCTTAACAAATTAATGGGCGGTTTTAAAGAAATGGTAAATCTTCCCGGAGCCCTGTTTATTGTAGATCCAACTAAGGAAAAAATTGCGTTAGCTGAAGCCAAGAAGGTCGGCATCCCGATAATTGCCATGATCGATACCGATTGTGATCCATCCAGCATTGATTATCCTGTCCCATCCAACGATGATGCCATAAAGGCTATAAAACTTGTCTGCGGTATGATTGCCGACTCGATCCTGGAAGGTAAACAGGAGAGCCAACAACTATCGAATCCAGACCGAGTGAACCGCTATCTGATGAATTACTGGAATCATTTGTTTTTACACCGGAAGAAGATTAACAAGTTGTATATTATTACCTGGAATATTAAGGAGGATATTCTTGCAGATATCTACTGAAGCAATTAAACAGCTCAGGGAAACGACCAGGGCTGGTGTAATAGATTGTAAAAATGCTCTTATTGAATCCAACGGCGATATTGAAAAGGCATGCGAGATATTAACTAAACGCGGTATAGCCATAGCTCAAAAGAAAGCAGACCGCGTTGCAGAACAAGGACTCATAGAAAGTTATGTCCACCTCGGCGGAAAAGTTGGCACAATGGTCGAGATCAATTGTGAAACTGACTTCGTGGCTAAAACCGATGAGTTCAAAGAGCTGGCGCATGACCTGGCCTTGCAAATTGCGGCTATGGCACCTTTATATATATCACCTGATGAAGTTCCTCCTGAATCAGAGGTAGACCCGAAGACCGTTTGTCTACTTCTTCAAGCCTTTATTAAGGACCCTGAGAAAACCATACAAGACCTGGTAACTGAAACCATAGCCAAAGTTGGTGAAAACATTAAGATAAGAAGATTCACCAGATTCGAGCTAGGTTGTTAACAGTGGCAACAAATAAAGCCAAATATAAACGTATCCTGTTAAAACTGAGTGGCGAAGCCCTTATGGGGACAAAGGGCTTTGGAATAGATCCTTTAGTCCTTTCCAATGTTGCCGAACAGATTAAAAAAGTAATCAAGCAAAACGTTGAAGTAGCACTGGTAGTAGGCGGCGGCAACTTCTGGCGGGGGGCAGGACAAGAAGCTAAAGGGATGGACCGCGCTACCGCAGATTATGCCGGTATGCTAGCCACTATAATTAATGCTCTGGCGCTCCAGGACGCTCTGGAAGCCGCCGGTGTCACCACCAGAACCCAATCTGCAATCAGTATCCAAGCGATAGCCGAACCTTATATTCGCCGTCGTGCTATTCGTCATCTTGAAAAAAAGCGCGCAGTTATTTTTGCCGGAGGCACCGGAAATCCTTATATGACTACGGATACTGCCGCAGCACTGCGAGCCATTGAAATCAGTGCAAACGTTCTTCTGGTAGCTAAAAATAAAGTGGATGGTGTCTATGACTCAGACCCTATTAAAAATCCGGATGCAAAAAAGTTTGATAGATTAAGTCACCAAAAAGCATTAACCATGCGCCTCAGAGTAATGGATATTACAGCTTTCTCATTATGCCGTGAAAATAGATTGCCGATCATAGTATTTGATCTTCAAGAAAAGCAAAGTATAGTACGTGCTATTCGCGGAGAATCTATCGGGACCATTATTGATAGTGAGGGAGAAAATGATTGATGAAGTACTTACGGAAACAAACTCGAAGATGCAAAAATCTGAAAATACTCTGGTGCAAGAATTATCTACCATCCGCACAGGTCGAGCTTCCCCGGCTTTAGTGGAACACATTAAAGTTGATTATCACGGGGTTCCTACTCCAATCAATCAGATGGGTTCAATCACTACACCCGAAGCTAAAATGATTCTTATTCAACCTTGGGACCGCAGTATAATACGGAATATAGAAAAAGCCATACTAAAATCCGATCTCGGGCTTAATCCGATAACCGATAGTAATGTTATCCGCATAGTAATACCCGCTCTCACCGAAGAAAGACGTAAAGAACTAATCAAAGCGGTTCAAAAAAGGGTCGAGGATACAAAAGTTGCATTACGCAATATCAGGCGAGAGAGTATTGAGACGCTCAGACAATCCGAAAAAAACAAGGAAATATCCCAGGACCAATGCACCCGCGCCACTGAGCAGATTCAAAAATTAATCGACAAGTTCACGGAAAACGTTACTAAAATAGGTCAGACTAAAGAAGCTGAGATAATGGAGATTTAACCTATCACGATTTAGTTCCATATACTCGGAAATCCATTCTTAGCTAATCGATCAAGTATTAATTTAGGGAATTGACATGCTCAGGCAGAGAATTCTTACTGCAATTATTATTATACCGATCTCCATCCTAGCGATCTGGTTTGGGAATCCATCGTTGGGTATCATTATGGCCCTATTTGCAGCCATCGGCAGCTTCGAATTTTATCGACTTGACCGCTTAAATAAAATAAAGTCACTTCCTTATTTTGGTGCGGTATTTATATTACTGCTGATTATAAGTCCTTTTTGTCCCGTCCCCGGAATAAAATACCTGGTAATGACTATCGCTGTAATAGCTACATTGGTCTGGTTACTATTTCAATCTTCGATAAGAAACATCTTCACCAATTGGGCGTGGACAATGGCCGGAATACTTTATATAGGCTGGACATTAAGTTACTGGATCGAAATCAGGGAACTCGAACTGGGCAGATACTGGGCATTTTGGGCACTTGCTATCATAGTATTTAATGACTCATTCGCTTTCTTTATCGGTAAAGCTATAGGTAAACACCCTCTGGCACCATCTATAAGTCCTAATAATACCTGGGTGGGGGCTATCG
>CAZEAR010000044.1:11745-13458 GCA_964510365.1 uncultured Dehalococcoidales bacterium
ACCCCAACTACCCCCGGCGCGGGGGCTCGCGGGGGGGCCATAATGGGAATCGTGGCTTCCATTGTTCTCGGTATCGTTTTCCCGCTTCAAATTAGCTACTGGCAAAT
Source organism: uncultured Dehalococcoidales bacterium (assembly GCA_964510365.1). Taxonomy (GTDB): domain Bacteria; phylum Chloroflexota; class Dehalococcoidia; order GIF9; family UBA5629; genus CAZEAR01. Next base: position 11,853 of record CAZEAR010000044.1, read on the forward strand.
GATAGTCTTCGGATTCTTTATCTGCTTATTCGCCCAGCTTGGCGATCTGGTAGAATCACTTCTGAAACGCAGTACAGACGTAAAAGATTCAGGCAAATTATTACCGGGACATGGGGGTGTTCTGGACCGCCTTGACAGCTTCTTTCTTACAGGGCCCGTGTTATTTTACTTAATAACATATATCGTCGTTTAATAGGTAAAACAGCTTCCGCTCATATCCGTCGTTAGCCCTGGTCTTATATTTATTGTATGATAATAAACGATGCATTATGAGCAAGGCCATTAATAATCTGGCTATATTAGGCTCTACCGGTTCAATCGGGCAACAAACACTGGATATTGCAAGGGACTTTCCTGATAAGTTCAATGTTTTTGCGCTGGCTGCCGGTGAGAATACTGCTTTATTAGCCCAGCAAATAAAAGAATGGCAACCAGAATTAGTTTATTCACCTAATAATAACGCCATAGTAAACTGTAATACAGCGCAGTCCATGGAGGTTATAGCCTGCCACCCGGATGTGGACACAGTCGTAATCGCCACTTCGGGTAAAATAGGGCTTGCCCCGACTATAGCTGCTATAAAATCCGGCAAACGTATTGCCCTGGCCAATAAAGAAGTGCTGGTTATCGCCGGCGGCATAATTACCGGCGAAGCGAAACGATACAACGTTCAGATTTTGCCCGTCGATAGCGAACACAGTGCCATATGGCAGTGCCTAAATGGTGAGCAAGCAGCAGTGGAACGAATCATTCTGACAGCTTCAGGCGGACCTTTCTATAACTATTCCGAATCACAATTGTCCGAAGTAACAGTTGAAAAAGCATTACAACATCCTACCTGGAAAATGGGTAAAAAAGTTACCGTAGATTCAGCTACCCTGATGAATAAAGGACTTGAAGCCATAGAAGCTCACTGGCTCTTTTCCGTTCCCTTTGATAGGATAGATATCGTTATTCATCCGGACAGCATTGTTCATTCGCTGGTGGAATTCTCGGACGGATCAGTGAAGGCACAGCTCAGCCCTCCCGATATGCACCTGCCGATACAATATGCATTGTCATATCCTGAAAGGTTTAGCAATCCCCGGCTACAACGTCTGGATTTAGCTAAAACCGGTTCACTGACTTTCGAAAAGGTTAATTACAGGAATTTCCCTTGTTTATCTCTAGCACTGGAGGCAGGCAAACAAGGGGGAACATATCCGGCTGTTTTGAGTGCAGCCGATGATATCGCGGTAGAACTCTTTCTCAATAAACAAATACGCTTTCCCGATATTTCCAAAATTATTGCTGAAACCATTGCGCAGCATAAAGGTATTTCAAATCCAATCCTGGACGAAATCCTTATCGCCGACGGATGGGCAAGAGATACTGCTACAAAAATCGCCGAAAAGAGGAGTTTATGTCAATAGCGATAACAATAATCATTTTCTTCATAATACTATCGGTAATAGTCCTGGTCCATGAATTCGGCCATTTCATTACCGCTCGACTTTCAGGAGTTAAAGTAGAGGAGTTCGGGCTCGGTTACCCGCCCAAGATTTGGGGATTTAAAAAAGGTGAAACTATATACTCTATTAATATCATCCCCTTCGGTGGATTCTGC
>CAZEAR010000045.1:0-11298 GCA_964510365.1 uncultured Dehalococcoidales bacterium
AGGTTGCTGATCCGCTGCGACCACCGGCCTACCAGCCGGACCTGATAATCCTCGATCTTCTAATGCCCAAGATGGATGGATTTGCCGTCTTCAAAGAGTTAAAAAATGAGAAATGGTCAAAGTACCAGGGTGTTCCCATATTAATATCAACTTCAGTAAGGGAAGAAGCTAGCCGCCGCCGATACGAACTTGAGACCGGGCAGGAATTGAATGCAGATGATTATATAGAAAAACCTTTGTCACCCGAGATTCTGCTTGCGTCTGTTAAAAAGCTGTTAGAAAAGAGCAAGTGACGCTATTTCTGAAAAAGGAGGTATCAAGCGATGACAGAAAAGGCCAAAATACTTATAGTCGATGATGATCCAGACTTTGTAGAGACAACCAAATTAGTTTTGGAAAGTAAGCCATATGAGGTCGTTACTGCACAAGATGGCAACGAGGGTATCGTGAAAGCAAGACAGGAAAAGCCCGACCTGATTATCCTGGACATTATAATGCCGGTAAAAGACGGATTCAATGCTGCCGAAGAAATTAAAAAGGACGCGGAACTAAGTAAAATTCCGGTTATTATATTAACAAGCTTTTCAGAGAATGTGGGTTCAACTACATTGAGTAGAAGCCAAGGTTTGACTCTCGATACCGAAGACTATATAGATAAACCTGTTGCACCCGATGATCTATTGAAAAGAGTAGATAAATTACTGAATAAGTAGTTTTAGGAAATCTAAACGGGAACCGCTGATCGCGGATGTTTATTTAAGCTTTCAGCGGTTTCTCTTTATTAATAAATCCACGTAAATCTCTTAACCTCGTTCCAATCACACGTATCAAACCCTGCATAACTTCATAACCCATAGATTTGTTATCATCTAGCAAAGCTTTCAATTCTACGCCGTCAACTATTATCACCGACGATGTCTCAACACATATCGCCGACATGGTAGATAAATGAGGTGAAATTATCGATGACCAGCCAAAAACATCACCTCTGGTAATAATATCTATCGGTATTTGCATTAATTTATCGAGATTTCCATCTTGATATGAAACAGCCAGTCTGACCAGTCCATTTTCCATAATATAAAAATCTTTAGCTTTAGTGTTTTCACGAAATATAAACTCACCGGCTCTATATTGATCTTTCCGCCATGAAGAAAGGGCAGATACTTTTTCCAGATCATTATCATCGAGACCGATAAATACCTCGCAGCGTTTAAGCAAGTGCATAACTTCTATCAAGCTTTTCTCCTCATCTATTATAATTCCAACAAGTGTCTTATAATAATACTTCCAGCACCAATTATATACAGCGAGACAAGCGAGGTAAAATGAAATCAACAATGCTTCCGATTATATTTATCGTACATCAACAAGCTTATTACACGTATATAAAAGATATAAAAAATATAAATGGAGTAAAAACCAGGGTAATATCCCCTCCTATTTTGGGGTGAAGACCTCTTCTCCGATCAAGGCACATTGTTTACCATTGATTAGCTAATGTATACCGATATTTATTATGTCCGAAAAGTAACACGTCAGTGAATTACAAATAATATAAAATCGAATCAAGGTATGCCTTTTTACATAAATTTTCATTAAATAGGCACAAGAATTTATAGAGGCAATTTTGGAAACGATTACGATCACACTTAACGGCCTGGAAGTAAGTGGACATACGGGTATGAGCATCCTGGACCTGGCTAAAGAGTCCGGGGTAGATATTCCGACTCTCTGCCATAGTCCTTATCTGGATTCAGTAGGCGCCTGCCGCATTTGCATAGTAGAAGACGAGCGTTCGGGGAAACTGATGGCTTCTTGCGTTACCCCTATCGCATCGGGCATGGTAATCAATACTCAGTCACCATCCGTACTGGAACGGAGAAAAACCATCCTTAAGATGTTGTTAGCCAGCCATCCCGATACATGTATTGTCTGTGACAAAGGTAATATGTGCAAACTTCGTAAAATTGCCTCGGAAATGGGTGTCGGACTCATAGACATTCCAAGAATTCCGCAACAGGCAAAAGTCGAAGAACTAAATCCTTTTATTATCAGAGATCTAAGTAAATGCATACTTTGTGCTAAATGTATTCGATCAGACCAGGAATTAGTTGTCATAGGTGCCATCGACTACATTAACAGGGGATTTATTGCCAAACCGGCAACCGTAAATGACCTGCCATTAGAAAATTCGGAATGCACTTTCTGCGGAACCTGTGTTGCCATGTGTCCTACCGGCGCACTTTCTGAAAAAGAAAAGACATACCGGGGAGCAAGCAGTACATTAGTTAAAACAATCTGTCCCTACTGTGGATGCGGTTGTGGAATAAGCCTCGATATCAAAGATAATTATCTGGTACGCAGTAAACCCGATGAAGACAACAGGCTTAACCACAGAACTCTCTGTGTTAGAGGCAGTTATGGCTACGATTTTGTTCACAGTCCCGATAGATTAACGAGCCCTCTGGCAAAAGTAGATGGAGAATTCAAAGAAATATCCTGGGACGAGGCTCTGGAAACAGTTGCTAATAATTTTAATCAAATTAAAGAAAACCATGGCAACGGTAGTATATCCGTCTTCGGTTCATCAAAATGTACCAATGAAGAAAACTATCTACTACAGAAATTCACCAGATGTGCTCTTAGTAATAATAATATCGACAACGGAAGCCGTTTATATAACTCAGCTAATCATACTGGTCTTATAAGGACTATCGGCTTTACCGGTTCCACAACTATATTAGAAAATCTGGAAAAGTCGAACTTGATATTTGTGATCGGGGCTAATCCGACATCCTCAGCTCCCCTGGTAGGATATGCCATAAAACGAGCCGTTAAGTATAATGGCACCAAATTAGTGCTAATAAACATACGACAGAATGAACTGACATCATGGGCACATCTCTCACTAAAACTTAAACCTGGAACGGACATAACCCTGATTAATGGGATTGCCAAGGCCATAGTCGACCGAAAAACATATAACAGCTCTTTATGTAATAATATAGAAAACTTCGAACCCTGGGCTAAGAGTTTAGAAGCATATACCCCTGAATATGTGGAAAAAGCTACAAGCATCCCCGGTAAATCGATACCGGAGGTAGCCCAATTTTTTGCCGATGCCAGCGAAATTTCCATCATATACGGCAGCGGTATCACACAGTATTCTCATGGAGCAGACGCAGTTTCATCCTTAGCAAATCTGGCCCGATTGACCGGAAATATCAGAGATAACGAATGCAATATATACGCATTGCAAAGGGAGAATAACGGGCAAGGTTCCTGTGATATGGGAGCATTACCGGACTATCTGCCTGCATACATAAATACAAATAACAATGAAGCCAGAAAGACTATAGAAGAACTCTGGAAATGCCAACTCCTTTCTGATCCCGGATTAACTGCAACTGAGATATTTAGTCAGGCAAGAAGTAATCCGGTAAGAGGTATGTATATTGTCGGTGAAAATCCGGCTCTCAGCTTACCCGACGGATCGAATGTTGAAAAACGCCTGACCTCACTCGAATTCCTGGTAGTGCAGGATATTTTCCTCACCGAAACAGCAAAACTGGCAGATATCGTTCTTCCGGCTGCAAGCTTTGCCGAAAAGGAAGGAACTTTTACCAACTTCGAAGGAAGAGTACAGAGATTAAGAAAAGCCATAGAACCTATCGGCAACAGCCGGCCAGACTGGCAAATCATAGTTCAGCTGGCTAATAAAATGGGCTACCCGATGTCATATTCTTCACCGGACCAAATTATGACTGAAATCGATGAGATAACAAATCGCTGCCGTGGCTGGAAATATAGCAAAAGGGGTATGAACTATATAAATCCGGATTCACTTAATAAAGAATCCAACAAGTCCGGCCGCTTTTACACAGTTGAGTCCTTCCCCGAATCGATTAAAACAGACAGCAGCTATCCTTTCATGCTATGTACGGACAGCATACTTTACTCATTCGGCACGGGTTCGAGATCGTCGAAAGCATCTCGGCTCAATGAATTTGCATCCGGGGCTTACGCGGAAATTAATAGACTCGATGCCAAGGGCCTGAATATTAACGACGGAGACAATGTAAGGATAAAATCACTTTCCGGGGAAATAACCGTAACAGCCCGAATAAACGAGAACATCGATAAGGGAATGATCTTTATACCTATGTCATTTCCCGATAGCCCCGTTAACAAAGTATTCGGCATTATCGGGGATCCTCCATCAAAGATTCCTTCATTTAAAACATGCCCGGTAAAAATGGAAAGGATTTAAAATAATTGCTAAGGTAAAAGAGATGCCTGAATTTAATATGAAGAAAATAAATGAGCTTATATCAAGTTATAAGGGTCAAAAATGGGCTCTGATTCCACTATTGCAAAAAATTCAGGACGAGATCGGGTATATTCCTCCTCAAGTAATATCTCCGGTAGCCGAAGGGCTGTCATTATTTCCGGCTCAAGTTCAGGGAGTAATAACCTTCTATGAACAATTTCATACCGAACCCCGGGGCAAGTATGTTGTTAGGGTATGCAGAGGAACCGCCTGCCATGTTAAAGGTGGTAAAACGATTTTGAAGTTGATAAAGCAGAACCTTGGTATCGAAGAGGGCGAAAATACTTCAGACTTACAATTTACACTGGAAACAGTTCCTTGCCTGGGAACCTGCTTCCTGGCTCCGGCAATGATGATAAATAAAGACTACTATGGAAATCTGGCCCCGCCGAAGATCAAAAGTATTTTAAATCAATATGGTGAGCGCGGAAGGTAGATAACTGAAATGAAAAAGTTAAACAATATCTCAGACCTTAGCACACTCCGCAACTCACTACTTCACCAGGAGAACAAGGATAAGACCTGCATTAGAATATGCACTACCGGATGCCGCGCCTATGGTGCACTGGATATATATGATACGTTCCAAAAGGAGATTCAAAGTAACGGTCTACAACAAAAAGTGGAAGTACGAGAAACTGGCTGTCACGGGTTCTGCGCTAAAGCTCCGGTTATGGGCATCGATCCCAAGGGGATTTTTTACCAGCATGTCACTGTTGCAGACGTGCCCGAAATCATATCCCAAACACTGAAAAACGATAAGTTAGTTGATCGCCTTTTATATAGAGACGCATCGGACAATGTCATATCCCATATTAGTGAAATTCCATTTTATGGAGCCCAGATCAAGAACGTATTGAGGAACTGCGGCCAAATTAATCCTAAAGATATTTATCAATACATAGCAAGAGACGGCTACGCAGCACTGACAAAAGTACTCAGCCAGATGAGCCCCGACCAGGTCATTGAGACCATAGAGAGTGCCAAATTACGCGGTCGTGGCGGTGCCGGCTTCAATGCAGGAACAAAGTGGAGATTTGCCCGCCGAGCGCCCGGCGATATGAAGTATATAATCTGCAACGCTGACGAGGGAGATCCCGGCGCTTTTATGGACCGGGCGGTATTAGAAGGAGATCCCCACAGCGTATTGGAAGGAATGCTTGTTGCTGCTTATGCCATCGGAGCAAATACAGGATATATCTACGTCAGAGCTGAATATCCCATTGCTGTCGAGCACATAAAAATCGCTATTGCCAGCGCCGAGGAACTCGGGCTTCTGGGTGATAACATTCTTGGCACCGATTACTGTTTCCACCTTAATATTAGAGAAGGCGCCGGTGCTTTCGTATGCGGAGAAGAAACTGCTTTGATCGCTTCTATTGAAGGAAAGCGGGGGATGCCGCGTGCTCGACCCCCCTTCCCCGCTCAATCCGGCCTGGGAGGGAAACCCACCAATAACAATAATGTCGAAACATATGCAAATGTGCCGGTGGTGATATTAGCCGGGTCCGAAGAATATTCTAAATTAGGAACAGCAGAGAGCAGTGGAACAAAAATATTCTCGCTGGCAGGTAAAATAAACAACACCGGGTTGGTAGAAGTCCCTATCGGGACAACTATCGAGAAAATAATTTTCGACATCGGCGGCGGCATACCAAAAGATAGAAAAATCAAAGCCGTCCAGATGGGAGGCCCTTCCGGCGGATGTGTCCCCGAAAGACATATGAATCTACCCGTAGACTATGGCACACTGCAATCTATCGGTGCGGTTATGGGATCGGGCGGAATGGTAGTAATGGACGAGAACAACTGTATGGTCGAAGTTGCCAGATATTTTCTTAGCTTCACTCAGACCGAGTCCTGCGGTAAATGTTCCCCCTGCCGGCTGGGCACAAAACAAATGCTTGAAATCCTCACTAAAATTACCGAGGGCAAGGGAAAAGAAACGGATATTGATACCCTTCTTACCATAGCCAAAACTGTCAAGGAATGCTCATTATGCGGTCTGGGACAAACATGCGGCAATCCGGTATTTACAACCGTTAGTTACTTCCGCGATGAATATGAGGCCCATATCAAGGATAAAAAATGTCCTGCAGCCGTTTGTGACGCCCTTATGATTTCGCCCTGCCAGCATACCTGCCCCGTGGGTATCAATGTTCCCAAATACGTAGCTCATATCGCCGCGCATGAATACAATGAAGCTATAGCTACAATCAGAGACAGAAATCCTTTTGCAGCCATATGCGGCCGCATTTGTCATCACCCCTGTGAAAGAAAATGTCGCCGCGGAGAACTAGATGCGCCCGTAGCCATTAGATCACTCAAACGCTTTGCCTCAGATTGGTATTTTGAGCATTCGGCCGAATTACCCGAGCTAAAACCGTTTCCGATAACCAAACAACAAAAAGTGGCAATAGTGGGCGCGGGACCGACAGGACTTGCTTGTGCTTACTTTTTGGCCCAAATGGGTTATAAAACAACTGTTTTCGAAGCTCTTCCTATAGGCGGAGGAATGCTCTCTGTAGCTATACCTGAGTTCAGGTTACCCAGGGACGTAATTCAACAGGATATTGACTACATTGCCGGCCGGGGAGTTGAAATAAAATACAATGCACCGATCAACGTAAACTTCACGTTGGACGACCTTAAAAAAGAAGGTTTTAGTGCAATTTTTATAGCTGCAGGTGCCCAGAGAAGTCAGCACATAGGGATTCCCGGAGAACTGGATGATTTAGAAGGTTTCCACTATGGGCTCAGATTTTTAAGAGACATAAAAACAGGTAAACAAGCCGAAGTCGGCGACAAAGTGGCTGTAATCGGCGGAGGCAACGTAGCTCTGGATGCGGCACGTACGGCGCTCCGCCTGGGAGCTAAGGACGTGGAGATATATTATCGACGTTCCAGGACGGAAATGCCGGTAACCGATATTGAATATGAGGAAGCTATAACAGAAGGTGTGAAAATCAATTTCCTGGTCAGCCCTACACGAATAACCAATGATAACTGGAGAGTAACCGGGCTTCACTGCGTAAGAATGCAATTAGGAGAAATGGATGAAAGTGGCCGGCGTAAACCTTCAGCCATTCCAGATTCGGATTTCTTTATTCCGGCGGATACGGTAATTGCCGCGGTAGGACAGGCTCCCGATCTATCATTTTTGCCTCCCGATAGCGCTCTGGAACGCACAAGATGGGAAACACTGGCAGTCGATGCCAATACCCTTTCGACTAATATACCAGGCGTTTTTGCCGGCGGTGATTTTGTTTCCGGGCCCGGCATGGTCGTGCATGCTATAGCTGCCGGAAGAAGAGGAGCTTTAGCTATAGATAAATACCTTAAGGCCGATGACTCGAGAGTAGAAATGTATGATCTTAGAGGTGAGGTCATCTTACCGGTTGCCGGTGAAGAGGAAGAGGAGACACTTGCCGATCAGCCCCGAATTGTTGTTCCCACACTCCCTTCATCAGAGAGAAAACGAAGTTTTAAGGAAATAGAACTAGCCCTGCCGGAAAACGAAGCAGTGATAGAGGCCAAACGGTGTTTGAGATGTGACCTGGAGCAATAAGTCATGACTGTCTTGAAACACGTTGTCAGGCCGGTCAAGGAGGAATAGAGGATGAAATCCATTACTAAACAGAAACCGTTCGAAGAAATCATACAGTTGCTTGAGAACTACGATAGAATATTTATCATAGGATGCGGTACCTGTACTACCATGACCAAAACCGGAGGCATAGACGAAGTTTTAGAAATGAAAGAACTATTGCAAAATGAAGGCAAGCTGGTTACCGGCTGGGTTGTAATTCCTACCGCTTGCGATGAACTGGCAGAAACGGCTTTTAAAGAAAACTACGATGCGATTCAGAACGCAAACTGTATACTGGTTATGTCCTGTTCCCTGGGCGTTTACCGGGCAAGTGTCTATTTAAAAAAGCCTGTTTTTCCTGCAGTAGATACCCTATTCATAGGAATGGAAGATGAACCGGGAGATTTTCATGAGGTATGCTCTCAATGCGGACAGTGTGTCTTAGGACAGACCGCCGGCATATGCCCGATAACAGCCTGCCATAAAAGTCTACTGAACGGCCCTTGCGGGGGCACGAATAACGGTAAATGCGAAGTAGATAAAAACAAGGACTGCGCCTGGACTCTTATCTATAACCGTCTCGAAGAACAGGGGAGACTTGACTCAATGAGAAAATATCAACCTCCTAAAAACCATCACGCTGTATTAAGCCCCAAAGCAACAAAAATCTCTTGATTAAGGAGAGATGATCATGGTAACAAAATTTAAAGAAGCCCTAAAATCCGGCGAATTCATTGTAACAAGCGAGATCGGTCCGCCCAAGGGCACCAATATAGAAAATATGTTACATCATATTGACCTGCTAAAAGATAAGGTTACCGCGTTAAACGTTACAGACCATCAAAGCTCGGTCATGCGGTTCCCTTCTATCGGAGGATGTCTTGCTATCAGAGAGCGTGGAGGTGAACCTATATTACAAATGACATGCCGGGACCGTAATCGTCTTGCTCTCCAGGCGGAGTTGCTGTTCGCCTATACCAGAGATATTAGAAATGTCCTCTGCCTTACAGGTGACGCAGTCCCCGTCGGGGATCATAAAGAAGCAAAAGGGGTCTTTGACATCGATTCGCTTCAATTACTGCATACAATAAGAGAGATGGAAGCCGGCAGAGATCTGGGAGGTAATGAACTCGACGGAGCCGTAGAATTCTGCGCAGGGGCCATAGTAACTCCTGAGGCCAACCCCATTGAACCACAGCTTATTAAATTCGAAAAGAAAGTAGAAGCAGGCGCTGAGTTTTTTCAAACTCAAGCTATTTATGATATCGATAAGTTTTCTAAATTTATGCAATACGCACGCAAATTTAAGGTTAAAATACTGGCAGGCATCGTTTTACTTGTTTCAGCCAGGATGGCAAAGTATATGACCGACAATGTCCCCGGTATCGTTGTGCCCCAATATTTAATCGACGAATTAGCCAGCGCACCAAAAGGTGAATCTTTAAACAAAGGAATTGAAATAGCAGGCCGTATGATATCCACAATTAAAAAAGAATCTATATGTGACGGAGTACACATCATGGCCATAGGGAAGGAAGAAGTGGTACCCGACATCATGAAAGCCGCCGGCATGTCCAAGTAATATCTGATTAGACAAACTATATTCTCACAGGCAAATAACGGAACTACCGACAAAATACGGTTATTCTTGAGTTCCATACCTTCCGAAATAATTGGTCCAAATTTATTTCCCTATTTTCATATTTTATCCTTTGTATATTTATAAATAGTCGTAATATTTTATATTAACAAGGGGGTATTGTCAGTCAGATGAGGTGCCTTACGTCAACTATTACAGATGTGTATAATAAAGATATAAATTAAAAATATTATTAAATACTTTCTATGAATAGAAGAAAATACTTTTTAAGACTCATTTCAGGATTAATCGTAATTATTATATTCACCGCTCTAGCTTGTGAACAGACCCCAACTATCCAGGTTAAACCTGTACCCCAAACCGCTGCTCCACCTACGGCTGATGAGAGCACACCGCCCAATAATACGCCGGTATCCGACGAAGATCAGCAGATAACCATCGAGGATAACACTGCAGAAAACTCGCTCCCACCGGTACAAATCACTCACATTCATTACAAAGGCAGGAATTACCTGGAGAGTATCAAAGGCGGCTATGATATTCTGGAATCTGACGAATATATAGAGATAAAAAACGTGAGTGATGTCCCTCAACAATTGACCGGTTGGAAGATTAAAAACATATCTCGCGGGATTCCCCCTTTTATTTTCCCTGCAAGCGCATCACGTCAATATAATAGCTGGCTTTCTGAAAACACAAACAGCGGCTATCCTTCACTCCCTCCTCCCGGTCATACCCCCTATTCGAATATGCAGCAAATGAAAAAAGCTTTACAAAAAGTCGATTCTACGAAGAAATCTTTTCCCCCTTTTTCAGCCAATACTTTAGCGCCGCATACATCTGTTCGCATTTACACAGGTGAATACCATCTGGAATCGGGAGGTTTCACATTTTATTATTATCCCGGAGATATATGGAATAACTTTGAGCCTGATACAGCAGTTCTCTATAATGCTCAAGGTAAGGAGATATCCAGAAGGAGTTATAGTACTTCAAATATAAATAATACTAATTAAAAAGTTAGTTGCGTATTCAAAAATTTTACCGATCCGGGATCATACCGTTAGATATATAAATCAAATCCGTCAAAATCTATTATCAACCCTTTGCTATTTTATCTTTACCAACGTTTAGAATCACCTTATCGCCAACTTTATCGATTTTATCTGTTTTTATGTGATACCTCTTACCTAGTCCCGCTTTTACTACAATATGGGTAATAGTACTCTCCTCCAAGTCAAAATCTATATCAGATATTTTACCGATACTATTAGCATTTGTATCAAGCACTTCTTTCCCAAAAAGCTCACCTGTATTCATCAAGTCCCCCTTCTAAATAATATCATCTGAATTCAATAGATATTTAAGTCCAGAAATATTGCTGCCTCTAAAAATATAACATACTAAAGATAGTAGTATACACTGATCGGGATAAGGACTTATTCAACAAATATAGTTTAAACAAGTATCTGTCAGTATATAACTAAAGGTCAGCGCCCGTACGCCATTTCTCTATTAATACTTTCGATTCCTCGGCTTTTCTAACCAGTTCCGGATTCTCGGAGAGTTCTATAACTTTATTATAATAATCAACTGCAAGATCCCATTGCTTATTTTCCGTACCAGGCTTATCTTCAGTTTCGGTCTGCAAACTTTGTCCGGTTACTATTTCGACCACAGTAGCATAGTCCTCCAGCACCTTATTCCACTGTTTCCTCTTTTCCAGAGCCCATTCTCTATTCCACTGGGTTTCATTAGACTCATTTACCAATTTAA
>CAZEAR010000045.1:11308-13416 GCA_964510365.1 uncultured Dehalococcoidales bacterium
AGCACGCCTAGAGTAAAAATTATCAAAATTATCTTTAATATTCTCATCATATTCGGCAATAGCCATATCCCAGTGTGCTTTCCTAACATGAGCAAAACCGATATTACAATAGGCTTCGGATACTTTTGGAGGTTGCTGTACTGCTATAGCCGGATCAGGAATTACAGCCATATCCCAGTAACTTTTTCTTAAGGCATCCCATCCCGGTCCTACAAACAACCTGGAAAGAGAAACATGACTCTCATAGCGCTGATATAAATAAAGAATCGAGGACTGAGCCCACTGTGCTTTATTGGCATAAGCCCAGCCTCGACCACTATATGCCGTTGCCAGACCGGCATCGAGGTCTATAGCACTGGTAAAATCAGATATCGCTTTATCATAAGACGCATTGACGATTTGCGACCAGGCACGATAATGAAATGCTTCTACAAGTTTGGGATCAATATCTATAGCTATCGAAAGATTATCTCTTGCTTTCTGATATTGTCCGAGATTATATAATGACTTGCCCAGCCCACAATATACTGCACTTGAATTCTCATCCAATTCTATCGCCATTTCGTACTTTTCAGCTGCTGCCTCATAATGTCCTTGATCATAAAAAGCATCAGCTGTACTAACAAGCTCCGCCGATTTATCGTCAACCGGTTCTGCCACTTCACCGGAGCACTGCGAAGGCGGAATAAGTATCACGAAAGCTAAAAGAAATATACTGAGTTTATAGTTCATATTTTAATCAATCTTTCTAAATATTATTAATTGAATTTGAATGACGACATCATTATATTAAAACAGTTAATGTACTCATCGTAAAACTCAGTAGGAACATCATACTTAATCATATAGACCGCATCATCCTTCTTCAACACCAGAAAAATATCTTTATATTCGGCTATCTCCTCTCCTACTTTCTGCTTAAAAGTGAATAGTACTCCTTCGGCAGGCAAACCACCTATCGTTGTAGAGTATTCTTCTACCACGGTGAAGTCTTTAAGTTCCTTTTCACCCTTTTCTATATTATCTTTCATGAGACTATCAAGTGACTTATTTTTGGGGAACTCACCAATAATTATTGGTATATTTATACGATGATAATAATCCCATAAAGTAGGGCCCAGCAATGCTACATTGACACCTTTATAGTCTTCCGATATTTGGAATTCACTGGAACAATAATTAAACGAAAAACCATATTTTGAATTATATTCACTGAGTCCTTCCGTCGTTCCAGTTGAGGGTAATGGACCGGGAAATGGATTCGTAGACGAAGGCGGAGAATCATGTTTACATCCAGCAAACAATAACAGCAATACTAAAATAATCAGAAAATAACTAAATAATATGCAGTTCTTCTTCATCGTTCTATATCACTTTAACCGTAATTTCGTTGTATCAATTAACATATAATCTTAGTAGAAGGTTCTGTTTAAGTCAACGCAGCTATACATAAGGATAAAATGATCGTACTTTTTGTCCCCGGTAATCAATACCGATGATAAATAGATCTCTACTTTACAATTTGCTTTGTTTCTATAATGTAAACCAGCTTTCGGGCAAAAAACTATATCGAATAAACATACGAAGAAGTAAGACAGAAAAGCATATTCTAGGATAAAAAACTATATATCCTTTAAGAGCAAAGGAATATATAATATTATTTCTTAGCCAATACCTGACGGTATATCTTCCTGGTCACACTTACAAATGAGTTCCAGTCAGAAAGAAAATATATTTGTGCGTCCTCGTAAGCACTCATCGGATTCTCGAGAAACCGCAAGGCTACTTCCTCAGAAGACTTAGCTATCCAAATACTGATCGTTCCTTTTGAACCTGGCAAGTAATTAATTTCCCTACAGTTACCGGCTTTTATATGCCTCTCAACAAAGGCTACCGACTCCTCAAAAAGCTCAAATTGCTTTTCTTTAGACAGCATAAAATATGAATCTTTTGTTCTCAATATAACCATAAACCTCATAGACAACAACCTCCAATTGTGCTAATTAAACCAGATAGTATCTCTTTCGATAATATTATTTTGTCAAAGTACAACATGCCGAGGGAGGGACTCGAACCCACACTCCCTTGCAGGAAGCGGATTTTAAGTC
>CAZEAR010000046.1:0-13414 GCA_964510365.1 uncultured Dehalococcoidales bacterium
GATTATACAATCATTGTCATTAGAAACGGACTACAAATTTTTTAAGTGCATCCAATTTTGCTACAATTGTATGCAAATATGGCTTACTCACTGGGAGTCGATATAGGCTCCGTCAATGCTAAAATCATACTTGTCGACGGCAATCTCAGCGTTATTCATTCTGACATAGAAAGAATAACTTCCGGGCCGAGAACCGCAGTTAAATCGCTTATAAAAAAGCTCGGCGATAAGTTTGACATCGGACAGATCGGCAGCGCCGGTGTATCCGGTACCGGCAAAACCGTTATTCCCGACGAGATGGGTTGGGCTTCTTACAGCAGTTCGCTTTCTATCGCTTCAGGAATTCTGCACAATCACCCTGAGACAAAAACGATAATACAAATCGGCGGTCAAAGCTCGATAATTATAGTACTGGAAGATGGTCTGAAAAAGCCCTGGAAGGTAGTGTCCAATCCGTTATGCGCTGCAGGTACAGGCCGGTTTATTGAACAACAGGCTTACAGGCTGGGTATCAGTATCGACGATTTTTCCAACCTGGCACTTAAATGCACCGGCAATCCCCCTAGAATAGCCGCAAGATGCAGCGTTTTTGCTAAAACAGACCTCATACATTTACAACAAAAAGGGGTTCAGATAGAGGCAATGCTCTATGCTCTTTGTGAAAGCATTGCCCGTATGGTGGCCTCATTGAAGAAAGGCGACTTTGAAGAGCCGATATATTTTGTAGGCGGAGTTGCCGCCAACAAGGCTGTGGTAAGAGCGCTGAACGATACGCTTCCTGCAGGCAATGAACATCAAGTGCAGGTAACAGTACTGCCGAATTTCATCCATATCGAAGCACTCGGATCGGCAATATTATCAGCAGGCAGACAGATAAATTCTGTGATATTACCTGAGTTAGATACCAAACAGCACTATCTTAAGATGCCCCAGTTAAACATTGTCCCCGACCAAACTGCTGATACAATTGGAAAGATTGAAAGGAAACGCACCGGTTACCTCGGTATAGATGTCGGCTCTACGAGCACTAAAGCCGTAGTATTAGATGAAACCGGCAAAAATGTAATGATAAAGCATTATCTTATGACGGCCGGAAAACCAATCAACGCTGTTAAAGAAGTTTTCACCAATCTACTCGATTACAACGCGGACAAAGTTCAGATAGCAGGAGTAGGCGTTACCGGCTCGGGAAGATATTTAATCGGCAGCGTGGTGGGAGCAGATGTAATTAAAAATGAAATCACGGCGCAGGCGAGAGCTGCCGCGGAAATAGACGCCGATGCCGACATTATCGAGATCGGAGGCCAGGACTCCAAGCTGGTTATTAAGAGAAACGGCGTCGTTGTAGACTATCAGATGAACAAAGCCTGTGCTGCAGGAACTGGCAGCTTTATAGATGAACTGGCCGAAATGCTTAATATCTCTGTTAAGAACGGAGATTTCGCTAATATGGCTTTTGAAGCCCCTTATACCATCGATTTAGGCACCAGATGCGCTGCCTTTATGGGACAGGCTGTAGCCTCGGCACAGCAGGAAGGGATTCCGACGGGAGTTATAACCGCGAGTCTGGCAAACTCCATAGCCAAGAACTATCTTTCTAAAGTAGTCGGCAATAAGAAACTGGGTAACAGAGTTATCCTGACCGGTGCAGTATTTTATAATCGCGCTGTCGTCTCGGCATTCAATGAGCAGCTTAAAGGTAAAATCCTTACCGTTCCGGAACATAAAGAAATCAGCGGAGCAATAGGTGCTGCGCTGCTGGCAAAGGAAGAGATGTCCGGCCGGGTATCGAAATTCAGAGGTTTTAATGAAGTAATACAAAGTGATTATTCGCTTTCAACATTCATCTGCAAGAAATGTGATAACAACTGCACCATTACTCGTATGCTGATGCCTGATAAAAAACAAACATTCTATGGCAGCAGATGCGACCGGTATGACAGCGCTCTCGATAAGGGGAAAACTGAGACCTTTTTTGATGAAAGAGAAAAGTTACTGTTTCGAGATTATCGTGAACTTGAAGGGACCGGTCCTGTGGTGGGAATACCCAGAGCCCTGCTGGTATATGATTTTGCGCCGCTGCTGATCGGTTTCCTCAATGCACTGGATGTTAAGACGAAACTTACCAGTCAAACCACCGGTCATATAATGGAAAAGGCAGTTGAATTGAGCTATACCGACAGCTGTTTTCCCCTGAAGATTCTTCATGGTCATGCTGCAAGCCTTAAAGACGTAGACTATATTCTATACCCCTGTGCCATACGGCTGGGTGAAAAAGAAGGAGATGAGAATCAAAAATATTCCTGCCCGCTTGTACAGGCATCTCCTTATATAATCAGCCAGGTTCTCGACCTTCAAGAAAAAATGCTGACGCCGATAATAGACTTCAGCCGCGGCGATGCGGAAGTTATTAAAAATTTCGAGGACATCGCTGTTAAAATGGGATTCGGCAGAAATGCCGGTAGAAAAGCGGCGATTGCAGGCATTAAAGCGCAGCAGCAATTTGAACATGATAAAGTAGAAATCGGCCGGAAGCTATTACAGCAACTTCATGACAGCAATAAATTGGGTGTAGTATTATTTTCAAGGTCTTATATGTCGCAGGACTCGGGAGCTAATCTGGGAATAGCTGAAAAGCTTGCCCAGCTAGGTGTGGTCCCCATCCCGATGGACTTTCTGCCTCTTCATTCTATATCCCCCAAAGAATATTCGGACCGTCCATACTGGTTCTATGAAAGCAAACATATTGCCGGTGCTGCCATAACCAGAGCTGATGAAAAGCTATACGGTCTGGTAATATCAAACTTCGGATGCGGCCCCAATTCATTTATCCTGAATATTATTAATGATATTTTAGACAACAAGCCGCTGGGACAACTGGAGATCGACGAACATGCGGCTGAAGCCGGAATAGTAACGCGGCTCGAAGCTTTTGTCGATACCATAAATAATCATGCCCGTATTTACGAAAAGACTGAGGTTGCAATCAAAGATATATACAGGGGAACCACCCCGCTAATTAATACCAGGAAGACGCTTTTACTCCCCAGAATGTCACCGCATGCTGAAACAGTCGGTGCTGCTATGGAAGCCTGCGGCACCAAAACCATAGTACTCCCTGAACCAGATGAGCACAACCTTCTTTATAGCGAACAGGTGACATCCGGAAGTGAATGCTTGCCCTATCGTGTAACTCTCGGTGATTTTATGAGATTCTATTATGAGAACGGCGTTAATGGAGACGGATATGAAGGATTCGCGGCCGGCTCATACGGCCCCTGCCGTCTCGGCAAATACACGATAGAGCAGGCCAGGCTGCTGAGAGAAATCGGCTTCAATCTACCCATATGTACTACGGTATCCAATAATGCCTATCGGGATTTAAACCTGGGCTCCGAATTTGAGCGGCTTGCCTGGAAAGGAATAGTTGCCACTGATTATCTGGAGAAGCTCCTATGGCGCAGCCGTCCCTACGAAAAAGAGCCGGGAGCAGCAGATAATTTATTCGATATATACATCGAAAAGATCGTCAGCCGTATTCGTCGTAAAGAAGTATTCACCGACGTTTTGCAGGAAGCAACTCATGAATTCAAGTCCTGCATCGACCAAGAGCAGCCCAGAAAACCTGTGGTCGGCATAAACGGGGAGATATTCCTGCGTTCCAACAAATTCAGCAACAGCAATCTGGTAAAAGTGTGTGAAGATGCAGGTCTCGAGGTTGTGGTCTCTCCGATGGGAGAATGGTTAAAATATACTTCATACAGAAATCTGGAAGATGCTATTAAATACGGCAGCCTTAAGAAAATATTGAGAAGCTATCTAAAAAAGAAAGTTCAAGAACACGACGAGCATTCGATCGCTATCAAGTTTAAAGAGTTGCTTGATGACCATGAACCGTCAACAGGAGATCTGTTAAAACTGACCGGCCTTTATCTATCACCCAAATGCGGCAGCGAGGCGGTCCTCAGCATCGGAGCAGGAATAGAGTGGCTGCAAAATCCGGCATTCTCCGGAGTCATATCGGTGATGCCTCATGGATGCATGCCAGGTGGAATAGTAGCTGCTATGTCGGAAAAGTTCAGTAATATATATCAGAAGCCCTGGATCAGCCTTACCTACGACGGTTTTATGGAGACAAATAATTTAATTAAAATCAACAGTTTCGCCGAGGTGATCAGGTTTTGCGTTAAACGAAATGACAATCAAAGCGTTTCATCCAAAAATTAATGGACGATAATAATAATAATAACAACAATCAAAAACCTTTGATAAACCGTCTCTGGCCACATTTATCGATAGCGACCACCCTCTTCGTAATGACGATAATTATTGGATTGCTGGTTAATCAGGAATTGTCCAGAGCTACAATAGAAGAACTGAAAGGAGCCCTGGCGCCTTTAGCATCTTTCAGCCCCGTTGTATTTCTTATAGTCATTATTATTAACAACGCAGTCAAAACGTTATTATCCATCGTTCTCGGCATTATTGGAGGTGTGCCATCTATTATATTTATCGGTTTCAACGGATTTACGATAGGAGTTTTCATCTCGGCACTTCAGTCTGAACTGGGATTAACAGCTATTATTGCAAGTCTCTCACCTCACGGCATAATCGAGATACCTCTGCTCATATTCTCAACTTCTCTAGGCCTGTTTGTAGGTATGGAATCGATAAAATATATCATCGGGAAAAGAAGCCAGGTAAAAGCTACGCTGCGGCAAAGTCTGATAATATATACAAAATGGATTCTGCCGGGACTGGTTATCGCCGCCGTTATCGAAGTCTTTATAACCCCACTTGCTATTAATTTCTTCACCGGCAAATAATTTAGACTATTAAACGCGCATACCGAGGAAGGTCATTGACCGATATAAAAGATACGGCCTCAATTGAAAATAAGAAGCCAAAGTTCTTCTATGGTTATGTTGTCGTCTTCGCTTCTTTTATCGTCATGACGATGGTATTTGGAGCCAATTACAGCTTTGGCATCTTTTTTAAACCGTTGATCGCAGATTTCGGGTGGACTAAAGCGTTAACCTCTGGTGCTTACTCACTATCTACATTTGTTTCAGGTATCTTCGGCATTTTTGCCGGCAATCTCAGCGATAGATTCGGGCCGAAGATAGTCGGTATAATCAGCGGCTTTTTTATGGGATTAGGATTCCTGCTGATGTCACAGATCAGCTCTGCCTGGTGGCATTTATACCTGATATATGGATTGCTGATACCTGTTGGCTTAGGCGGCAGCTGGCCTGGACTGACACCCGTAATAGCAAGGTGGTTCATTTTAAGAAGAGGACTGATGACAGGTATAGTCAGCGCCGGCAGCAGTTTCGGCACGTTATCCGTACCACTGCTGGCAAGCTGGATAATTTCCTCTTACGACTACCGTATTTCATATGTTACAATCGGCATCATAACTCTTTCTCTTATTATCGCTGCCTCCAGCTTTCTAAAGCACAATCCGGGACAGGTAGGGCAATTCCCATACGGTAAAGATAAAATAAAACAGATTAATTCACACTCTGAAAGCGGTGGTATTATTTTCAAGGAAGCGATCCATACCAGTCAATTTGCCTTACTCTGCGTTATTTATATTTTCTATGGCTATTCTCTGCATACTACCCTGGTGCATATAGTACCGCATGCTATCGAGATTGGAATACCGGAAATACAAGCTTCCACCATCTTAACTTCTATCGGAGCTTTTAGCATTATCAGCAGAATTTCAGTTGGATGGCTCAGTGATAAAATCGGAATCAAACCGTCCTTAATAATCGGTCTCGGTATACTGGTAATTGCTTATCTGTGGTTACAACTGTCAACAGAGCTGTGGATGTTTTATGTATTCGGTTTATTTTTCGGTTTTGCTTACGGCGGCGTTATGTCTTTACAGGTACTGGCAGCATCTGAAATATTCGGATTGCGTTCACTTGGAGTAATAACCGGGGCTATCGCCTGCTCCTATACCACGGGCTCTGCCATTGGCCCTCTAGTTACCGGATATACATTCGACGTTATGGGCGGTTACAATCTGGCTTTCTGGATCGCTACAGCAGTAGCACTTGTCAGCTTTGTTACAACGGTATTTGTAAAAACACATCCTGTAGTACCGGCTGCTAAGACCAGTTACTGACCGTGGTGAAGATTAAATATGGCCCGCCCTTTATTCACGGCTTCAGCAGAAAGCAAATTGACCCTTTCTAAGCCGAGGGCACTTATAAATACTTTCGCTGTCTTCTCGCACATCTCACTATAGGCTAATGCTTCTCTTAAATCTCTTCCTACACTCAATATGCCATGATTAGCCATTATAACTGAATTTCTCGGCCCCAGAGCATTAACCACATTTACAACCAGTTCCTGACTTCCGGGAAAAGCATACTCAGCCACTTTTATCTCACCGCCGAGGCAGGTGACCTGATCATCTAAAATGGCCGGTATCTCTAGGCCAGCTACAGATAAAATACTGCCGAAAACTGAATGACAATGGACGACGGCTTTTACTTTACTGCGTGCTTTATATATCCCGATATGCAGCATTGTCTCGATCGAGGGCGATAGCTTTCCCTCAACGGGCTTGCCGTTGTCAAGGCTAACAATTACTATGTCCTCAAAATCAAGCGTTTCGTAATAGCATCCGCTCGGCGTGATAGCAACTAATTCGCCCTTCTCAGGGTCGGTCAAACGCATACTAACATTTCCAGTACTACCGATGACCAGACCTCTATGGGCCATTTGCCGGGCTGTTTCCAGCACAGATTTTTTCTCCGAGTTCCACATTATCGATCAATACCTAAAAATTCGCGATACTTTACTGAAAGAAATTATCTTTGATTAATATTAAGCCCTTGTTTACTTAAAAACCAGAGCTATGTTAAAACCAGTTAAAGCTATTGTCAAGCCGGTAGTGGCTTGCTTGATAGAACCGCGTTTTATATAATACCTAGTAACGCTAGGTAGTCCCAGATCATCGTAGTAAGACAATTGTCGTATGAAATGGATTCTGTAAAAAAATATAAACCTATCAGCGATCTTATAGACTTGTCCGGGAAAAAGGCTATCGTCACCGGCGGAGCTGCCGGTATCGGATTTGCCATTTCATACCGTCTTGCCGAAGCCGGTGCTTTAATCGCAATCGCAGACATAAATATGGAAGAAGCGGATAAAACCAGCCGGAGCCTCAACGAGCAAGGATTCCGGTCTATCGCAGTCAAATGTGATGTGAGTGATGAGAACGAGGTTAAAGATATGGTCCGGTCTGTAATCGATAAAACAGGCGGAGTTGATATCCTGGTAAATAATGCCGGTATATTCCCGCAAATGCCGCTCGGAGAGATGACCGGCAGCGACTTCGATCAGGTAATATCCGTCAATCTAAAGGGTACTTTTTTATGCAGCCGCGAGGTGAGCCAGTATATGATACAGAAGAAACAGTTCGGTTGCATTATAAATATCGCGTCTATCGACTCAATGCATCCTTCATCGAATGGACTGACCGCCTACGATGCTTCCAAAGGCGGTGTACTCACTCTCACCAAGAGCATGGCACTGGAACTCGGCAAATATGATATCAGGGTCAATGCCATCGCCCCCGGTGGTATTTTAACCGGAGCAGTAGCCCAACATATGCGCGGGGCTACCGTAGATGAAGGAAAAAAAGGATTGAAGGCATTTATGTCCCGCATGGCTTTAGGTCGCATGGGGAAAGCTGATGATATCGCCAGAGTCGCTCTATTCCTGGCGTCGGATTTGTCCGGCTATATGACCGGTAGTTGTGTCGTTGTCGATGGGGGTTATCTGATTTCATAGCTGGCCAAAATAATCATGGATGCAGTTCATCTAAATTGAAGATAAGGAGGTCTAAGGATGTCGAAAGTGCTCGTAATAACAGACACGGTAGCCTGTATCCCAAACGATCTGGCTGCGGAACTCGGTATTAAGATAGTACCGGCAGCCAATATTATGTTCGGTGATCAAACCTATATCGACGGCATCACTCTTACCGCAGCCGATGCTTACGAACTGATTAAAAAGGACCCGGACAAGTTTATGACTTCGGCAGTCACACCTTCTCTCCTCATCGAGGAATACGGCAAAATAGGCTCTGAATATCAGGAAGCATTGTTCATTACACTGTCATCGTCCCTCAGCGCCACTTTCAAAACAGCGAATTTAGCAGCGGAAAATTTTAAAGAAAAATCACCCCGGATAACTATAAAGATTTTTGACTCAAAATCAGTCGGGGGTGGACAGGGGCTGGTCGTTCTGGCAGTAGCTAAAGCGGCCAAAGCAGGGATGAATCTTGATCAATTAATTGAACTGGCTGAAAAAGCCAGGCAGAATACCCATGGTATAATGATGCTCGATACTCTACGTTATGTTTACCGGACCGGCCGCATGTCCAAAATCGGCTCCAGGATAGCTTCCATGTTCAATATAAGACCGATAAACGAAATTACCGAAGACGGCAGGGTAGAAATGGTAGACAGGACCAGAAATAGAGAGGCCGGTCTGGAGCGCATGATCGAGATTATCGGCGAGGAAGCGGGAACAGATAGTCTTCATTTCATGTTATCTCATGCCGCCGCACCTGATATGGTAGATATTTTCAGGGATATGCTGAAACAAAAATTCAATTGCCTGAGTATTATTACCAGCGACTACAGTCCGGTGATGGGATATGGAGCCGGGCCGGGAGCTTTATTCGTCGGCTATCAGCCGGAGTTGAACTTGCCTGTATAGCTAATGCTGAAATATAATTATAAATCTGTAAATTTGAAAACCGGCATTAACGGAATTAACGTAATTGCCGATTCCGTTGCATCTTTTAAAGCCTGCGAACGGCTCTTCATAAAGCTGCATTCGGTAATTACCATAAATAAAGCTTACATTGTTACGGGAGAATGATGCTAATATGGATACACTTGATCTTTTTCGAGAGGTAAACAAATCATTTCCGAAAACAAATCATATCCTGGAGTATAAGCAACAGGGGAAGAAGATATTCGGCTGGCTTTGCACTTATGTCCCCGAGGAAATAATACATGCAGCCGGTGTGCTTCCGATCAGAATTACCGGCTATTCCAGTGAAGTAGAGCTAGACGATGGAAATGCCTATTTATATATCAATAACTGCTCTTTTTCGCGGAGTTGTCTGCAGCTCGGCCTCAGACAGGGATATGACTTCCTGGACGGAGTGGTAGGCGGGTCTACATGCGACGGTGCAAGGCGCCTGTTCGATCTATGGCGTCACTATATAGGAACACCTTTCCACCATGTTATTACCGTACCCCGCAAGTATACCCGGGCTGCACACGACCTTTATCATAGCCAGGTAATGGAATTTAAAAAGCACTTAGAGGAATTCCTCGATACTACCATAACGGATGAATCTCTGCTGAAGTCCATCGAACTATATAATGAATCGAGAGCACTGCTCAATAAGCTTTACAGCTTTCGTAAGCTCGATAATCCCCCGATTACCGGTGCTGAGACAATGGAAGTACTGGATGCGAGTTTTAGAATGCCCAAAGAAGTCTTTAATAAATATTTGAAAGACCTCCTGGAAGAGATAGAGAAGTCAGAGAAATCCCACAAGGGAAGGGCCAGAATGATGGTCGTGGGCAGCGTAATGGCGAATCCGGAATTCATGAAGTGCATCGAAGACCAGGGAGGGATGGTAGTTGCCGATGAACTATGCACCAGTACCAGATACTGGTCTGACCCGGTAGTACTGGATGAAAACAAAACTCCTTTACAGGCAATTGCTCAACGTTATTTGAATAATTTCCCCTGCGCCCGGATGTTCCCTTCCGAGGAACGTTTTAACCGGATAATCGAGATGGCGCACGATTTCAGGGTGGACGGCATCATCAGCCAGATCGTCCGGTACTGTGTACCCTATGCTCATGACTTACCATTGCTTTCCGACCGGCTCAAAAAAGAGGGAATACCGATTCTGTCACTGGATGTCGAGTACGGGACCTCCGGTTCGGGTCAAATCCAGACCCGGGTACAGGCATTTCTGGAAATGCTGGAGGGCAGGAAAAAATGAGTAGCGTCCATCAGGAACAGATCAAGCTAAATTCGATTATTCGCGCCTGCCGGCTGATTACTAAAATGAGAAAGCCCGGCGAAGAGCAGAAAAAAAGTGAAGTACTCTATTACCAGATGCTGTCAAAATATTTCACCCGAATCCTTAATGCGCATGAAGAGGGTAAATTTATAGCCGCTCATACCGTATTCTTCCCTACTGAAATAATCTATGCTATGGACCTGGTGCCTATGCATACTGAGACGACTACCTGGATGATGTCGCTGTTTACCGGCGATTGTGCCGACCTGCTCGCTGCCGGAGCCGAGTTGGGGATGGCCTCCGAAATATGTTCACCGCACCGGGGATTGGCCGGCGCATTTGCTCTGGGAGCCATTCCCCGCCCCGATGCCATGCTCTGGTCTAACATGGTCTGCGACAACACGGCCAAAAGCGGAGAGCTGGTTATGGAAATGAAGAACTGCCCCGGCTTTTTCCTCGATCATCCCTTTAAGCAAAGCAAGGAGGAAATAGACTATTTAGTTGGCGAATTAGGAGAAATGGTACGCTTCCTTGAAGAACAATCCGGCAAAAAGATGAACTGGGACCGTCTCACTGAGACCATATCTCGAATGGACTATCAAATAGAACTTCTCCGAAAAATCAATGAACTGCGCAAGACTGTGCCTTCCCCCCTCCATACCCGCAGCTTCCTGGAACTATTAACCACAGACTATCTATTTCCAGGGCAACCCGAAGCGATCGAGTATCTGGAAACTGTTCTTCAAGAACTTACAGAAATGGTCGACAATCATCAGGGGGCAGTGCCTGACGAACGTTTCCGTCTTATTGGCTTCTTCATCCCGCCTATGTACCTCACGGGATTTGTGGATAAACTACTTCAGGAGCATGGAGCGATCCACGTAATTGAACCCTTTTTTACTTTCTGGGGTGAGGGGCGGCTTGATCCTGATAAACAGTTAGAAAGTGTTGCTAAGAAATCATATATGCTGCCGGAAGCACGTATGTTCGGCCCTATGGATAATAGAGCTATGGATAGTATCATCCAATGCGCCGAAGAATATAAAGTCAATGGTGGTATATACTATGCCGATGTCGGATGCCGGCATAGCTGTGCCGCAATAAAGCTGATCAAGGATATCCTCAGTGAGATGGACATACCGATGCTGACCCTTGACTGTGATGTTGTGGACCCCACCATCACCACAAAAGAAGAAATACAGGAAAAACTGGAAGGGTTCTTGGAGCTCCTGGAGGATCGTTAACCTTATTAATTTTCAATAATCATGGATATAAAAGCAATAGGCCTTGATATAGGCAGCCAGACTACAAAAGCGGTCATCTTCGATGGCAATGGAATCCTGTCCTCAACGATAATGCCATCAAAAGACGATCCCGAATCCAGCGCTGAGGCGGCTCTCGAGCAGGTCCTGGGTAAATCCGTTTCGGATTTTAATAATAACCTGTTTATAACGTCCACCGGCATTGGCGGAAAGTCAATTTCGCTGAACCAGCAACATAAGGGTGTAACGACCTGTTTAGCAAGGGGAATACACTTTCTATTCCCATCGGTTCAAACCGCAATAGATTTGGGAGCGGAAAGCGGCGCTGTACTCAAAATCAATGAACGGGGGCGACTTTCCGATTGGGCCACTCATGACAAATGCGCCGCCGGAACCGGAATTTTCCTGCAGCAAATGGCCAAACTGATGCAAATGTCTCTTGAGGAAATGTCGGAGATATCTTTTCGATCCAAGGGCAGAGCCGATATCAGCAGCACCTGTGCCGTGTTCGCCGAATCCGAAGTGATATCGCACGTTCACCGCGTACCTCCGACTCCCAAAGAGGATATAGCAGCCGGTATATATTATTCAGTGGTAAGTCGTACCGTTACCTTATGCAAAAGGGTCGGTATTAAAGAGGACATTGCCGCTGTCGGCGGAGTCGCTTTAAATAAGGGCCTGCTCCATATTCTGGAGGAAGAGATAGGCTACAAGATCCTGGTGCCGGATACACCCCAGATTGCCTCAGCTTTAGGTGCTGCCATTATATCAAAAGAAAGTATAGAAAAAGGTGCTGAATAAATGATAGTCGCCGGAATAGATATCGGTTCACGCGCTGCTAAAGCGGTAATCATGAAAGATGGAGCTATCGTTTCATCGGTTATCCGAGATACCGGACCTGAAAGCGTCAAGACATCTTATATGGTAATTGAAGAGGTACTAAAAGGTACCGGCCTGTCTTTAAACGATATCCAGTATACCGTAGCGACCGGCTACGGCAGGGTACTGGTGCCCTTTGCCAATGAAAATATCTCCGAGATAAGCTGCCATGCCAGGGGTGTCAACTGGTACTTTCCTTCGGTAAGAACGATACTGGATATGGGCGGGCAGGACTGCAAGGCGATAAGCTGCGATGAGAACGGCCAGGTTACCAATTTTATTATGAACGATAAATGCGCCGGGGGAACCGGCAGGTTTCTGGAGATGATCGCCGAGGTACTTAATACCCCGCTGGAAAAGATCGGACAAGTATCGCTGCAGTCACAATCCGCTATCCCGTTCAACACTATCTGCGCCGTGTTCGCCAAGTCCGATGCCATCACCTATCTAAGGAAAGGTGTTGCCAAAAGCGATATTCTGGCAGGCCTTCACGATGCTATAGCAACCCGCTGTCTCAATCTGCTCAAAAGGGTATCTATAGTTAAAGATTTCAGCATCAGCGGCGGAATTTCCAAGAACCAAGGCATGGTACATAAAATCACAGAAAAGGTAAGCTTGGAGCCGATGCTCTGTGAAGATCCGCAAATAATCGGCGCATTGGGTGCTGCTATTTTTGCCCAGGAACACCTCGAAGGAAAAGAGGTGGTACAGATGAAAGTCAGCTACGGCTACAGCGACGGCACCGGGAAATATTATATTACTATCGATAATGAGCTGTGCGATAGCTGCGGTAAATGCGTGGAAGCCTGCCCTGAAGGAATATTTGTCCTTGGCAACGGCAACGAAAATCAATCTAAAGTTATGGTAAAAGAAGAAATCAGAAAAAAGTTAGCTCTGACCTGCCCCGGACTCCACTCCGGCTGCCGGAGTGAGGTCAATTGCCACAGTGCCTGCCAGAAAAATGCCATAACACATACCTGGTAATCGGATTTCCCCGCTAATCTCCTGTATTACAGCAAAAGACTATCTTCCAAACCTGGGTACTAGTCGACCGGTCTTATTCATATACTGACGGTACTCGTCCCCGTATTCTTCAAGCAGCTTTTTTTCTTCAATCGGGATTCTCAGTATGCACAGAGGAATCATAATAACCAGGCTCGCCGGTCCCGCCAGCCAGTTATGTATCAATAATATC
>CAZEAR010000047.1:0-13117 GCA_964510365.1 uncultured Dehalococcoidales bacterium
GCTGATCTTTGGTCGTCAATCGTTTGATATCGTGTCTCCTGAGTATCTCCTTGACCTTGTCGATGATTTTGTCATGGTCCAGTCCAGGCGCTGCGGCAAGGTCTATTTCGTTTATCATGCCATCCATGTGCAAAAGATTCTCTACTGCGGGCTGCGGCATATACAGGACGCCGAAATTCCTGGGTGAAGACATTGGTTCCTGGGCGCTCTTGGAAACCCAAATATATTCGGGGCTGATGACTATACCGGCGATTCTGAATCGGCCTTTACTTTCTGCTCTTTCGATTGTAAGCCAGTCTCCAGGTTGTAAACCGTAATAATCGGCGAAATGGTTCTCAACTAATATTTCGCGCCCTGAGAATGCTGTGAAGTAGCTGCCGTTGATAACCTGGACATCATTTAATGCCGGATGCATGTCCTGGGGTAATGAGATAATCCTTCCCACTACCTGCTCGCCGGTTTCTTTCCCCATGTCTATAAAGACCTCACCTACAATACGTCCCTGGGCAGTCACACCGGGAATTTCATTCATTTCGCCGGCGGCTCTTTCATCTATATAATCCACGGATATCCAATAATCCGCCATATCCAGCATCTTATAAGAAGTATTATAGGAAGTATTGAGATTGAGATACGCTCCGTAGGCGCCAACGAACAGGGCCACACCAAGCAGGACAATGAGGACCACAGCGCCGAACTGTATTTTTGCGGTCTTAAGGTCTCGGAACAGCTTACGGTGCATATTGGAGATGTTTACCATTTCAATTCCTCAGGATCAAGTAGATGTTTATTCTCTGTTATTTCAATTACCTGTCCATCCCTTAATCGCACTATTCGATTGGCTATGTCTCCTATAGAGGAATTGTGAGTGACCACCACTACAGTCTTCGATCTCGTTTCGTTAAGCGTCCGGAGCAACTTGAAGATGTGTTTGCCAGTCTCGAAGTCGAGGCTGCCGGTGGGTTCATCACATAAAATAATCGACGGATCGGTGGCTAATGCTCTGGCGATTGCCACCCTCTGGTTTTCTCCTCCGGAAAGCTCGCTGGGGAAATGATTCATGCGGTCTCTCAGTCCCACTTCTGTTAATAACTCTTGTGACGACCTCCTGTTTTCTACCAGTTCAGCGGCGAACTCAACGTTTTCCCTGGCGGTGAGCGTTGGAATCAGGTTGAAGAACTGGAAAATAAATCCAACCCGTAAACGGCGGAACTTGGTCAGTTGACCGGAAGACAGTTGTGATATATCGGTACCGTCCACAATTATGTGACCGGAACTGGGCGAGTCCAATCCGCCTATTAAATTGAGCAATGTGGTTTTTCCTGATCCGCTGGGCCCCAGGAATACGATAAACTCTCCCGAATTTATTTCGAAAGAGACATTTTTCAGAGCAGTGACCTGAACCTTGCCCATATTATAGTATTTGGATACTTCAACCAGCTTGATCCTTGAGTCGGTGTTATGCTGCTTGACCTTGGATGTCCCCTTGGGTTTCGGCATATATATTATCCTTATTTATTTTTGATCTACATTCTGTTAGAAGAGGCTGCGGGACCTGGACTGGACCTGTTCGACGATGACCTTTTCACCTTCGCTGAGTCCTGAGAGCACTTCGGCGAATAAAGCGTTTTGAGCGCCTAAAGTGATACTCCTTTTCTCGGTTTCCATGGTTGACTCGTTTATCACTACTTCGGTCCAGTAATCGCCGCGGGAACCTTTAATGGCGCCGTTGGGAATCAGGAGGACGTTTTCTTTTTTATCCACGATGATATCGGCGGTGGCGGTGAGGCCTCCTTTGAGGTCGGCTTCGGTGGGGTCGAGATTTATTTTGACGGCATAGTTGACCACGCCGGTAGTCTCGGTGCCGAAGGGGGAGATAAAGGTAACGGTGCCGTAAAGCTCTTCCTGGGGGAGTGCGTCTACGGTGATGTTTGCCTTCTGTCCCACCTTGACTTTGAAGATATCGATCTCATCGACGAGGCCGTCGAGTTCGATGGTCCTGGTATCCACCAGGTGGATGGCGGTAATGGAAGAGTAGTCGTAGGCGGAGAGCTGGTCGTTGACCTTAACGCCGATGTTGACCACGGTGCCGTCGAAGGGTGCCAGGATCTCGGTTTTGAGGAGTTCTTCCTTATAGTTTTGCAGGGCCAGTTCGGCCTTATGGACTTTGAGGTTGTATTGCTGCATGGCTTTGAGGGTAAGGCCGTGCTCCATGATCATCTGCTGGCTTTGGAGGATATCATGGCTGAACTGGAGGTCGTGCTGGGCCATGCGCAGGACTTCGGCGAACTTAACCGGGTCGTAATTGTCCTGGGCCATGATCTCCTGGAGTTTGTCCAGTGAGTCCTGAGCCATCTTCAGGAAATCGAGGCTGGTGGCGGTATCGGGGTAGGCGACGCCGAATCTGGTGATCTGTCCTTGGACGCTGCTGACGGCGCGGTTGGACCTTTCCGCCTGTTGAATTGCTTTATCGAGGCTGGCGATGGCATCGGGGTAGTTAGCCTGCTCGATGAGTTTCCGGATATTGTCCAGACTTGCCAGGTCTTGCTGGATAAGGTTAATGGCACGGTCGATGGCCGGGTAAGTGTCCAGGTACTCCTTAAGTTCCGGTTCTTTTTGGGCATAGGTGACATCGGTGGCGATGTCGGGGTAGTTTTGGACGTCTGTGATGGGGGTATTGAGCAGTTTCCGGGTGGCTTGCATGTCGTATGAGGCGAGGCGCAGTTTGGAGACGGCATCTTTGTATTTGCCCTGGATTAGCAGTTTCTGAGCCTGTTGCATTTCTTCCTGGGCCTGCTGGAAGCTGAGGAGGGCGCTGTTATTGGGGTAGCGGCGGGGGTAACCCAGGACCTGGCAGCAGCCGGGGACGGTTTCGGCCAGTTCACTGAGCGCCAGTTGGAGGTCGTACTGTGCCGATTCGATGGAGATTTTCTGGGTAGTGTCGTCCAGTTTGGCCAGGAGGGTGCCGGCTTTTACCATATCGCCTTCATCGACCAGGATTTCCTTGACGGTGCCCGGTGTGCCGAAGCGGAGTCTGACTTCGTGAGGCATGACCAGGTTTCCGTCGGCGGTGACGCCTGATACCAGTTCGCCTCGTTTGATGGTGGCGATGCTTCTCTCCACGGTATCTGTAGTGCTGCTGGTACAGCCGACTAAGCCGATAGTGATAAGACTAAAGCTGATAATAGTTGCCAGAATTAATTTACTCTTCATTTTCGCCACCTTTAAATTTATTTTGGTGCCAGACCTTTGAAAATGAGACGTACGCTTTGCCGCATGGATTTAATGGTTGGGTCCAGTGTCATCTCATCATCGGATATAAATAATAAGATATTTGTCATCGAGGCTATATAAAGTAGATATGCCGCATCTTCGGGTTTTACTCCACGGGATAACTGTCCCCGGTTCTTAATCTCCTTCAATAATAAAGTTACCTGGGCGATCAATGCGTAATCCAGCTTTATCTGTTCCTTAACGAAGGATATTTGCTCGGCAAAGGTAATAGCAAATAACTCCCTTAAGAAGCTCTTACTATGGCCGCTTACGAAGGCCTCAATATAAACGGAAAAAAGTGAAGATACTGCTTCAATCGGGTCTTTGGGGGGATTATCGACGATGGCTTGCCCCTTTTTCAGGATTTCAATAGTCCACTGTTTGGAAAGCGCCAATAACAGTTCTGACTTGGAACGAAAGTAATTATAGACTGTGCCTACTCCAACCTCGGCTTTCTCCGCTATCTCTTCGATACTGGTGCTTTCGTATCCTTTTAACTCCAAAAGCTCTGCCGCAGCAGCAAGAATACTCTGTTCTCTACGTACTTTTTGTTTTTCTCTCAGAGATACCATGAATTAACTCTAAAATTATAGTACACTATAAATATGAATATTATTCAATATTGTAGACCATTCATACTTGTTTGTCAATACCAAACGTGTTTATTCGACTTATTAATAATAGACTGTTATCCAATAAGCATTGATTTAAAAGCTTGAAGATTTTGGTATAATGCTAGTAATATAAGGCCTGGAGTAAATCAGGTTCATTAAGTAAAATGCCGGTACAATTAGATTTTTTAAGTAAAATCCCCTATTTTACAGGACTTGGCACTGCCGAGCTTGAAGCGATTGGGAAGCTTGTAGTTGAAAAGACTGTCGGAAAAGGGGATATGTTGTTCATAGAAGGGGAGTCTGTCAATGATTTGTATTTCGTGGTTTCCGGTGCCGTAAAGGCGTTCAAGACTTCATCCGAGGGGAAAGAACAGATACTCTGTATACTGCGTCCAGGCGATTCTTTCAACGATGTCTCTGCTTTCGATGGCGGTCCAAGTCCTGTTACTGCACAGGCTATGACGCCGGCAGTGCTTTATCTGATATCAAGGAATGATCTGATAACTATAATCCGGAATTATCCCGCTATAGCATTTAATGTTATCCAGGTCTTGGCGGCAAGGGTACGACATATGGTATCACTGGTAGAGGACCTATCGTTCAGGCATGTTATCGGGAGGGTAGCAAAGATATTGTTAGAGAATGCGGGAGATGGAAACAAACCCAGACAAAGGCTTACACAGCAAGAGATGGCCGCTGTAGCCGGTACTGCTCGCGAGGTTGTCGGCAGGTCTCTAAAAACACTGGAAGAGGAAGGCGCTATCAAGCTTGACCGGCATCGAATAATAATCAGCGATAAAAAAGCCCTGGAAAATATGGTAGGTATGTCTTTTTGAGATTAATGTCACATACTAACGATAAAATCAATGTTAATATAAAAGTAGCGATACAAGGGATATTCTAGTGTCTATTTTGCCATCTATAGATCCGGAAAAATGCAGTGGATGCGCACTATGCATAAGCGTTTGTGAGCATAACGCTCTGGTGCTGGACAACAATGTTGTAGCCATCATTCAAACTGATATCGAATGTAACTGGTGTGCCATATGCGAAGCTGTATGTCCGACGGGCGCGATATGTTGTCCTTTTGAAATAGTTTTTGAAGATACTGAGTAATACCGGATAGCATAACTATTTTTTCTACGTTGCCGCAGCGGTCTTATTTCTTCCTTGATTCGTTCCTTCAATTTCAATCGCCGGGTTGTATCTATTTTATTGGTGTGGTTGAGACAAAAGTCGCTTACATAAATCCTCTATTAACATACAATATTTTTTAATGGTGTAAAGGAGGATGAATTATGAGAAGCAAAGCTTTAAATGCGGTGATTAGAAAACCGGAGGTGAAGACTGTATGCAGTCACCACTGGCTTATAGAGACTGCCGATGGGCCTACAAGCCTGGGAATCTGTAAGTACTGCGGCGCGAAAAAAGAATTTAGCAATATATTCTTTGATCCGATGTCTAACGATGATAATCCTTCGCCGATTGAAGCAGTTGATTTAGATGACAGCAAGGATGATATCGATGACAATGTTGAATTGCTGGTCGGCGCATCCGTCTAGTAAGAGTATAAAAAGATTAAAAAAGTAAGGAGTAAAAATGACAAAAGTATTAGGAATCGATCTGGGAACGACAAACTCTTGTATGGCAGTAATTGAAGGGGGCGATCCCGTGGTTCTGGAAAACAGTGAGGGAGGTAGAGTGACCCCGTCTATTGTTGCCGTAAACAATAAAAACGGAGAGAGGTATATAGGATTGCCCGCCAAGCGTCAGGCTGTTACCAATCCTGAAAATACTATCTTTTCCATTAAAAGGCTGATCGGCCGGAAATTCGGGGATAAGGAGGTGCAGCGGGATATTAAGGTAATGCCTTTCAAAATTGTCGAGGGGAAAAACGGCGATGCCCATATTAAAATGGGAGACCGTACTTATTCACCTCCCGAAGTATCGGCAATGATTTTGCAAAAGCTAAAACAAGATGCCGAGTTAAAGTTGGGTGAGAAAATAACTCAGGCGGTAATAACCGTACCTGCCTACTTCAATGATAGCCAGAGGCAGGCGACCAAGGATGCCGGGAAAATAGCCGGCCTCGAGGTACTGAGGATTGTTAATGAACCTACTGCTGCGGCTCTGGCCTATGGCTTGGATAAGGAAGGCGATAAAACTATTGCCGTCTTTGATCTTGGAGGAGGTACGTTCGATATCTCCGTTCTGGATCTGGGTGATGGCACTTTTGAAGTGAAATCGACGAATGGTGACACTCATCTCGGAGGCGATGACTTCGATCAAAGAATCCTGGACTGGGTTGTAGACGAGTTCAAAAAGGAGCAGGGTGTGGACCTGAGGCATGACAGGATGGCACTTCAACGGCTTAAGGAAGCTGCTGAAAAGGCAAAGTGCGAACTATCTACCGTCATGCAGACGGAGATAAATTTGCCGTTTATTACAGCCGATTCATCGGGGCCCAAACACCTGGCGATAACTTTAACGCGGACCAAGCTGGAGGAACTGGTTGCCGATCTCATCGAGAAGACGGTGGCACCGGTAAAACAGGCACTGGATGACGCCGGAATTAAGGCAACCGATATCCAGGAAGTGATATTGGTCGGCGGTCAGACCAGGATGCCTGCTGTTATTGAGAAAGTCAAAGCGCTTTTTAACCGGGAGCCCAATAAGAGCGTAAATCCTGATGAGGTAGTAGCTGTAGGAGCTGCTATTCAAGCCGGTGTATTGAAGGGAGAAGTGAGAGATGTACTGCTTCTGGATGTTACTCCGCTGACGCTCGGTATCGAGACTCTGGGTGGTGTAATGACGCCGCTTATTGCCAGAAATACTACCATACCGGCTCAGAAAGCAGAAATTTTCACTACAGCGTCTGATAATCAGCCGAGCGTCGATATTCATGTATTGCAGGGTGAAAGGCCTATGTCGTCTGAAAATAAAACTATAGGTCGGTTCAAACTCGATGAAATTCTGCCGGCTCCCAGAGGTGTGCCTCAGATAGAGGTCACCTTTGATCTGGATGCTAACGGTATTCTTAATGTTACCGCTCGGGACAAGGCTACCGGCAAACAGCAGACTATAACCATAACGGCGAATTCGGGGCTTTCTCAGGAAGAGATAGATAGGATGACCAAAGAGGCAGAGCTTCATGCTGATGAAGACCGCCGACGCCGTGAAGAAATTGACGTTAAAAACCGAGCTGATAATCTGGCCTACAGTACAGAGAAAACGTTAAGGGATGTTGGAGATAAAATTCCGGCCGATGTCAGAAGCGAAGCTGAAGGCAAACTTGCGGCATTGCGGTCTGCTCTGCAGAGTGCCGATATCTCTCAGGTAAAAACTGCTATGGAAGAACTGGAGGCGGTTCTACAACGCGTCGGTCAAGCGGTATACAGCCATACCGGTGGTGTCGGTGATCAGACAGGTGGCGACGGAGGTCAGACCTATGGGGAGGACCGGGGAGCCGATGACGGAGATACTGTGGAAGGCGAATTCAGAGAGATATAGTTGCGGTACGGTTTGCGTAACCGGCCGTTAATCATATTGAAATAGGGGTATGCGGTAGTATCTGCACCCCCTATTTCAATGGTTTAAGGTACAACATTAATTATTAGAGGGGGATTAAGTGGAAGTAAAAGTATATTCGACTCCAACCTGCGGCTACTGCCATCAGGTGAAAAAATATTTGTCCGATCGGGGGATAAAATATATCGAACGTGATGTTTCGCTTGACCGAAGTGCTGCAGATGAAATGGTAAAACTGACAGGTCAAACGGGCGTTCCGGTTATTGTGGTTGATGATCAGACAGTTGTCGGTTTTAACAAGGCGAGATTGGACCAGTTGTTATCTAACGGTACGGCAGGAGGTAATGGGAAGCTTTCATTAGGGCTGAGCGTAGCCAATGCCGGTGATATTGCCGGTAAGGCCGGTATCGACCGGAAATCGGGAGCATTTGTAGGAAAGGTAGCTCCAATGTCTCCGGGGGAAAAACTGGGGCTTAAAAAAGGAGATATCAATACAGAGATAAATTTGCTGACCGTAAATGTTGTAAATGATCTGGAAAATGCGCTGAAGGGTCTGGATAAAGGCGACCGCGTCGTAATCGGTTTCATCAGGGATAACCAATCACATCAATCCGAGATCACTGTTTAATCCGATACTATAGTTTGAGTTTCATGGTTATGATAGCTACAATAGTCTG
Source organism: uncultured Dehalococcoidales bacterium (assembly GCA_964510365.1). GTDB lineage: Bacteria > Chloroflexota > Dehalococcoidia > GIF9 > UBA5629 > CAZEAR01. The sequence goes on from CAZEAR010000047.1 coordinate 8,093, forward strand.
GTATTAACTCGATGTTGTTTCAATATAAAATCCCGTTGAATCGCAAACAATTAATCTAACCAAGGAGGTAAAGATGCGGGAAAAACTTAGTACAGAGTTCCTGGTGAATAAAAAGCCTGTTGAAATGAATCCTTTTGTGAATGACTTTCTGGCTCAGGTAACGATAGGAGCCGTAAAGTCACTTAAGGGTGTGGACTATATCAGGACTGTTGCAGTAAACCATGAGTACGGTGATTTAACCGTTAATGTAAACGGAGAAGATATTCCTATTACTCCATTCCCCAATGGAATTATCACCAGCACAATCATCGGACTGGCTTCGACACTGAAGGGTGTGAGCGATATAAAGAGTTTCGATATAAAAGTTACCGTCGCTAGCTAATTCAAATATTTAATCAGCTTAGAGGGTATTTATTCGAAGTTTACATAAAGATTACTTGCGGAATATGATAAATCTGCGGTTGCTGGCACTGATTTGTATGATTTCTGCTGTCATATTATCCTGTACAGGTATGTCATGTTCTGAAACGGTATTCGCTGAAAAAGACAGTCGCCAGGCAGTGCGTGATATCGCCAGCCCATATAGCTTTAATTATGCTGCCTGGGAGTTTCATACTTTGGTTTCATCGGTCAAGAATATTTCCGGCGATGATGGAAAGAATGAAAAAGAAACTGCCCTGCGCATTCAAATTAAAGAGATACTGACCCAAAGTGAAATACCCATTTTCCCTCCGTTAAATTTTAAATTAGAACAACCTCCTCATTTACTGGTTATATCGCCAAGGGATAAAATAGTCTATTTAGACAGGGTAGTTTTAAGGCAGCAGCTTACTACCGATGAGATGGAACAGATTGAGAGACAGGTTGATGCCCTGGGTTTTTCCTCTCTGGTAGTAAACCTCGGTGGATTCGCCGGTGTCTATCCACCGATTGTCGATGGCGATGCCGGCTATAAATTCACTATTGATTCGGTGACAGAAGAATGGACTCATCAGTATCTTGCCTTCAAGCCTCTGGGTTTTCGCTATTTACTTGACTCAATCGGCATAAAGCAGCCCCCGGATGTAATTATTATGAATGAGACGGTTGCAGGTATAGTTAGCAGAGAGCTTGGTTCTACGGTATATGAACGTTACTACAAAGAAGAGGATAATAAAAAGGCTGTTGCTAAAGACAATGTGGATGGCTTCGATTTTAATTCCGAAATGAGAAAAACCCGTAAACAGGTAGACCTGCTTCTTTCTCAGGGGCTTATTGAAGAAGCAGAAAGCTATATGAATGATAGGAGAGAGGTATTTCAAAATCACGGTTATTATATCAGGAAGCTGAACCAGGCTTATTTTGCATTTCACGGTATTTATGGCCATGATCCGGCTTCGGTAAGTCCCATTAATGCAGATTTAAGACTGCTAAGAGACAAAAGTATTACGTTGAAGGACTTCCTGGACAAGACCTCAGGTATGACCAGCTACAACGACTTGAAGCGAGCATTGCAGCGTTAATCTTTTGACATCAGACGACCATAATATCTGGAAGACGATAAATAAATGGCAGCCAGCGGATTATGTGCTAGTACCCTGTCTTTTACTGCGAGTACCGTTACCGGCTGTTTGCAATATTTTAAAAATAACGTATCATGTCCGACGCAGAGACCGAGCATTATGACCCAGTCGGGCTTCTCATCATTCATTAACTCAGCCTGGGCTATAGGGTTGCACATAGGTGCGATCACGTCGGGTCCACTAGTTTTTGGTTCGGGGAAAAAGTCGATCTTTGACTTGGGGACCGCTCCGACTTTACAGCAAACAGAAACTATCTGAAACCCCCTGTTTTCCAGAATTTTATTGATTATCAAGGCCTCATTACCTAGCCCAGCACAAAATACCATGCCTAGCTTTTGGTATTTCATTCTCTCGGCGAACTGTACCGTCTCCTCTATCCTGGGCAATGTCGTTCGTATTTTCCCGTCTATTATTTCATAACATTGGGCTTCCTGCATGGACGCCTCGCGGGCGAATTCTTTCACTTCTTCCTTCTGGTATTCAAAAGAGGCTTTTTCGATAGCATCGGTGCTGATCTTCATCGGACAGAAATCGGGAGCGTTTTCGATATCCACTATGTTTTCGGCTGACGTGTTCTCCGGAAGGCAGTACCTCTTTGCGCACTTTGAGCAGGTGGGATGTTTTGCTTTATCCATGGTGACCCCCTGGTTTAATCTCGAGACAGTTTGATTTAATAATGATTCTTCATCCGGCTTGCGGCGTAAATGGTAACTGATAAAAAAATCCTGTAAATATAGAGTAGTACAAAAACCATGTCCAAGCAAATGACAAACTTCGATCTATATTGATATGTATAATTGATATGTAAACCGGGGATTAGTAGAATTAATGTACTCTGTTAATCGTTATTACCGGTTAGGATTGTAGCTTAGACAATTAATAATGAATCAGGAAGGATATGTTGTGACAGAAATCAAAATATTATCCTGGAATGTGAACGGTATACGTGCGGTGGCTAAAAAGGGTTTCATAGAATGGCTGAATAAAGAAAATCCCGATATTTTATGCTTGCAGGAGACCAAAGCCCAACCGGACCAGCTTGACAAAGGTTTTCTTGAGCCGCAAGGGTACCATACGTATTGGAATTATCCAGATAATAAGAAAGGCTATAGCGGAGTAGCCATATATACCAGAGATAAGCCTATAGAAGTCCGTAGCAGTTTCGGCACTCACAAATTCAATGAAGAAGGCAGGGTATTGATTACGAAGTACGATAAATTTACTCTATTAAATATATATTTCCCCAAAGGGGATACCAGTCCCGAGCGAATAGAGCGGTTGCATTATAAGATGAATTTCTATGAGGAATTCTTACAATATGCGGATTCTTTCAGAGAAAAAGGGGAGAGTCTTATTATTTGCGGTGATTTTAATACCGCCCATAACGAGATAGATCTGGCTAGGCCAAAGGAGAATGAGAAGAATTCAGGATTCTTACCTGAAGAGAGAGCCTGGATAGATAAATTCATTGAGCACGGTTACATCGATATATTTCGGGAATTTAATAAAAATCCGAATCAATATACCTGGTGGGATTTAAAAACCAGGGCCAGGGAGAGAAATATAGGGTGGAGGATAGACTACTTCTTCTTGACCGATAACCTGGTTCCAAAGGTATTGAAGGCATTTATTATGGCTGATGTGGCCGGGTCGGATCATTGTCCTATCGGCATTACCCTGGGTGGCCTGTAACGATATAGCAGTCTCGATTTTTTATAAGTTGGTTTTCTATATGACTGGATCGCCCGTATAGTATGAAAATGAGCCTTGTTTAAGTCTAAGCCGGTTCAATTTTTATAGTCCTGTTTGATGGCATCGATAACGCTGGCTTCTGTTGAACGGCAGGCAAGGTGAATGGCATTTTTAATTGCTCTTGATTGACTACGACCATGAGCGACAATTACATTGCCGTCTATCCCCAGTAGACAAGCGCCGCCGTATTCTTTATAGTCCATTCGCTTTACCATTGAAGTCAAGTCTACATAGTGCACCAGAGCGGAACCCTGTAGTTGCGTATCTGCCCTAAAGGATTGTCCTACGCCGAGCAGGTTCAGGAATGTATCGGTCACTCCTTCGAGCGTTTTAAGTACTATGTTGCCGGTGAAGCCGTCGGTGACGATTATATCCGCTTTCCCGGTAAGTATATCCTGCCCTTCTATATTGCCGATAAAATTGAGGTCCGAATTTTTAAGTAATTTATAACTTTCCCTGATTAAGAGGTTCCCCTTGATCTCTTCTACACCGTTATTTAATAAAGCAACGCGCGGTGACTCTTTGGCCAGAAATCCCCTGGCGAATGTTGTTCCGAGCCGGGCAAATTGAGCCAGATGGCTGGGACGGCAGTCGACATTGGCGCCGACATCGATAAGAAGAATGGGATTGGCCATATTGACATGAATGATTCCGCACAATGCCGGTCGCTGGACTCCTTCTATTCTTTTCAGGTTGAGGAAAGCGGCGCTGAGTACGGCTCCTGTATTACCGGCGGATATGAAAGCGGAAGCTTCATTATTTTTAACCATGTTAATGCCGACAACTATCGACGAGTCCGGCTTACTACGTATCGCCTGCACCGGGTGTTCATTGCAATCGATAGTCTGGCTGGTCTCAATGATGGCAAATTTTTTCTTCCTGGCATGCTTTCTTATCAGCATATCAAGGATAGCTTTTTTACCCAGCAAGGCGATATCAACCATGTATTCTTCAGCGGCCTCCGAAGCTCCTTTGACTATTTCACGGGGAGCGTAATCGCCGCCGTCGGCATCGAGCGCAATTAACATATAATGATTCCTTAATTGTCCTTGTGTGCTTGCTCAGAGGTGGCAAGTCTGTAAAGTTGTCGGATTATGCGGAATGAGAAGCAGACTGAAAAGGTTTTTTATATAGCCGTACATTGAAGTTATATTATAGCGCATTTAAGTATAATAATTAAGCATTACTCTTAGCTGTTGCCTTGACGTAATTGTTGACTATTTTTCGGAAATGAAATCCGTAGATGGCCAGAGTTATCGACAAGGGAAATGATCGGGGGCGCCTGATTATTGTCCAGGCCAGAAGCCTCCAGTAATACCGTCTTCCTTTTTCCCTTAATCCTAAAACCCATATTGATTTGAAAAACGCCTTGATATACTCAAATTGCGGAATATACACTTTTTTTGCGCTGGGCTTGTATTCACGGAGAAAGTTTTTAGTACGTTCATAATATTTTTTAGGCGAATATATAGTATTCAATATCTTTTTGTAACCGTTAATAAGGGTATCATGATTCATTTTGGGTATAAAATTCAGGGAACAGTCCGTATTGTTACCGGAGAAATTTTTTATCAAGCGGTTTTCGTTTTTTAAACGCTGGTGCAACTTGGTCCCGGGAGGGGCATTAAGCAGTCCAACCATTGCGGTAACGATGCCGCTTTTCTGGATAAAATTTATTTGTTTTTCAAATATGGACGTATGATCATTGTCG
>CAZEAR010000048.1:0-13091 GCA_964510365.1 uncultured Dehalococcoidales bacterium
CGCATGTATATCTACCTGGGAGGCTACTACATTCGATAATATATTTGACCCGTCTTCTACTACGGCTGCGGCAGTTTCGTCACAGGAGGTTTCAATACCGAGTATCTTCATGGCCAGGATTATAGCATAAGTATAATATTATGTTCAGGAATCGATATTTATTGAAAGACTTTACAGAATTTGCTAGGCTAGCTAAACAAGTGTAGAATTATTACGTAAATTAAGAAAACGGGTATCAAATTAATATTAAATAGAGGGAAATATGGACAAAGGTACATGGAAAGTTAAATCGGGACTGGCGCAGATGCTTAAGGGCGGTGTAATTATGGATGTAGTTACACCGGAACATGCCAAGATTGCTGAAGATGCCGGTGCCTGTGCTGTCATGGCGCTTGAGCGTGTGCCAGCAGATATTCGAGCTGCCGGCGGTGTTGCCAGAATGGCCGACCCTACCGTTATAACCAATATTATGAAAGCGGTTACTATTCCGGTGATGGCGAAATGCCGGATAGGACATTTTGTTGAAGCCCAGGTACTTGAATCTCTGGGCATAGATTTTATCGATGAGTCGGAGGTTTTGACTCCGGCTGACGAGAGCAATCATATCTGGAAGCATGATTTCAAGGTACCCTTTGTCTGTGGTTGCCGCGATCTGGGAGAGGCATTGCGTCGCATAGCCGAAGGTGCTGCCATGATTCGAACTAAAGGGGAAGCAGGAACCGGAAATATTGTTGAAGCGGTAAGACATATGAGGGCCGTTCAGGGTAGCATGCGCAAAATTCAAACTATGTCTGAAGATGAATTCACTGCTGAAGCTAAGGCCCTGGGAGCCTCGCTTGAGCTTGTCTTGGAGATACATAAGACCGGTACATTGCCGGTGGTGAATTTTGCTGCCGGCGGAATAGCGACACCGGCCGATGCTGCGCTGATGATGCAGCTTGGTGCGGACGGCGTATTTGTCGGCTCGGGCATATTTAAATCGAGTAATCCAGAGGTAAGAGCAAAGGCGATAGTGAAAGCGACCACTCATTATCAGGACCCTGCGATAATAGCTGAAGTTTCCAGGGATCTGGGAGAAGCTATGCCAGGACTTGACATAAAAACTATAGCTCCCGAAGAATTACTGGCAACCAGGGGTTGGTAGATGAAGGTAGGGGTCCTTGCTGTACAGGGCGCTGTCGCCGAGCATGTGAAAGCAGTTAATGCACTGGGCGTAGAAACTGTCCTGGTGCGGTTACCATCCGATTTAAAGGATTTATCGGCCTTAATTATCCCCGGCGGAGAAAGCACTACTATAAACAAGCTTCTATCGAACTATGGATTATTCCAACCTTTACAGAAACTGATACATGAAGGTTTACCGGTACTGGGGACATGTGCCGGTATGATATTGCTGGCCAAGAAGGTCATCGACTCCGATATGAAGCCACTGGGAGTAATGGATATCGATGTCGAACGAAATGCTTTCGGCAGGCAAGTTGATAGCTTCGAAGCGGAATTGTCGGTGCCGGAGCTCGGTTATGATAAATTTAATGGTGTCTTTATCCGTGCTCCCATAATCAAAAAAGTAGAACCTGACGTGAAGGTATTATGTACACTGGACAATGATATCGTGGCAGCGAGGCAGGACAAATTAATTGCTCTGGCCTTTCATCCTGAGCTTACCGACGACTTAAGATTTCACAGTTATTTCCTGGGCATTGTGAAACAGGGGGATTTTTGCAAAAAGTAGTAGCTGATGATCTGGAAGTACTGCTGGAGGTTTTACCTCCGAATGTACGTCATGAACTCCTGCAGCAACAAAACCTTAGTGAGCTGCTGGAAGTTGTTTTAGACCTCGGCCGCCTACCGGAAGCGCGTTTCCCTCAAAGCGAACTGGTCCTCAGCGATAATGAGGTTAATAGCTCAGATATTGAGTATGTTGTCAGTCGCATCGGGGAATTCAGCGGAGATAATCGGGCCGGTATCGAGCGAACTCTGCATCGTATTTCGGCGATACGTAATCGGGAAGGCAAAATCGTCGGTCTGACCTGCAGGGTAGGCAGAGCCGTTTTCGGCACCGTTAAAATTATTTATGACCTGGTTGAATCGGGTAAAAATGTGCTCCTCCTGGGCAGGCCCGGCATAGGTAAAACAACGATGCTGAGAGAAGTAGCCCGGGTGCTGGCGGATAATCTGAGGAAACGGGTGGTCGTTGTCGATACCTCCAATGAGATCGCCGGCGACGGCGATATTCCGCATCCGGCTATAGGACACGCCCGGCGCATGCAGGTACCGATTCCCACTATGCAACATGCGGTGATGATCGAAGCGGTCGAGAACCATATGCCGGAAGTGGTAATAATCGATGAAATAGGTACCAGTCTCGAAGCTGAGGCCGCCAGAACCATTGCCGAGCGCGGCGTGCAACTGGTAGGTACTGCTCATGGAAACAGTCTGGAAAACTTGATGATGAATCCGACCTTATCCGATTTGATCGGAGGAATCCAGACGGTTACACTCGGCGATGAGGAGGCTAGAAGGCGGCGGACACAAAAGTCGATACTGGAACGCAAAGCGCCGCCTACTTTCGATATAGTGGTGGAAATACAGGAACGAGACAAAGTGATTGTACATCAGGATGTCAGCGTAGCCGTAGATGAAATACTGCGTGCCCGGAGTCAAAAGGTGGAAGTCCGCTGGATTAATTCCGATGGCGAAGTGGTTATAGGCGAAACCGTGTCCTCTCATTCGCTGAACGCGGCGGAAACCGAATTAAAACGCGATAAGACGAAACAGGTCTACCTCTTTGGGGTTAACCGGCCGAAGCTGGAAGAAGCCGCAAAGGAAAAGAAGATATCCTTAAAAGTCACTAACGACCTGAATGATGCCAGTGTGTTGATAACTACCAAACACTATTATAGAAGAAAACCCCAGAAAATCAGAGATGCCGAGATGTCCGGCATACCCATTTATGCGGTGAAGGGCAGCAAGATCGCCCATTTAAAACAGTGCCTTGATGATATATATGGTACCTCAAAAATCCTGACGTTGGACAGCGAAGATATCGATGTCAAAATACAACCGGACGAAGATTTTATCACGGTAGAGCCGAATTCGCCGAACTCATATATACGCAGGTTACAGCATATACTTGCCGGCAGGAATCTTTCCAGCGCCAAAAATCGAGGCAGAAGGCCGCAAAAAGGTGCCAGAGCATATAAGCGATAGGCTCTTATAAAAAGCTATGCAGATGATTGGAGGATAATCATTGAGCTTGTTCATTACCTTTGAAGGCGGCGATGGCAGCGGCAAAACCTACCAATCAAAAGCTCTCTACCGGAAGCTATGCCAGCAGGGCATTGCCTCAGTGATAACTCAGGAGCCCGGCGGTACCCCTCTGGGCAACAAAATAAGGAATATATTGAAGCTGCATAGCCAAAGTGTTATTTCGCCGGAAGCAGAGCTATTTTTGTTTAATGCCTGCCGTGTTCATTTGATTAATGAAGTCATCAAACCTGGCCTGCAAAAAGGTTCGGTGGTAATCTGCGACCGTTTCGCTGACTCGACAACGGTATATCAAGGGTATGGCAGGGGAATCGATTTGGAAACCGTAAAGACGGTCAATCAGATAGCGCTGCAGGGAATTGGGCCCGATATTACAGTGTTACTGGATATACCCGCTGAAATCGGATTAAGCCGCAAAGGTACAAACTCAAAGGACCGCTTTGAGAACCAGGGAATTTCTTTTCACGACAGGATTAGAAAAGGCTTTCTTCAATTAGCCTCAGAGGAACCGGAGAGATGGCTGGTAATAGACGGCTTGATGTCCAGGAGGGATATATTCGATATTATCTGGAATAGAGTTAAGTATCTACTACCGAAACATAATTGTTAAAATTATTTTGAATTAGAATGATGGTCTTACCATCTTTGCCTGAGTAAATAATTTAATAACTGTAAAGACGGGGCACGTTTGAAGTCTGAGGTAAAAAAAACAAGTAAATCTCCTCCCGGTATAAAAGAGGAAAACGCCCTTATTTCGCAGGGATATAATTATATCGCAGGTATCGATGAGGCAGGGAGGGGTGCGCTGGCCGGACCTGTAGTTGCTGCCGCCGTGATTTTACCTCCTTCAGCCGATCAATTATCCGTGCTATCAGAGGTTAGGGATAGTAAGGAAGTAATGCCGAGAAAACGCGAATTTCTCTATAATGTTATTCAGAAGGTGTCTTTATCGACAGGCATTGGGATCGTACTGGAGAATACCATAGATAAGATTAATATTCTGAAGGCTACCATGATGGCCATGCAGATGGCAGTTAGTGAATTGACCTGCTGGCCGGACTTTCTGCTTATAGACGGTATGATCGTTCCGGATATTAAAATAAGGCAGAAAAGAATCGTTAATGGTGATAGGCTTTGCCTTTCAATTGCCTGCGCTTCGATTATTGCCAAAGTTACCCGTGACCGTATTATGGTGGAGATGAATGAATCTTATCCCGATTATGGATTCGATAAGCATAAAGGTTACGGTACGAAGTACCACATATCATGCCTTAATATATATGGTCCGTCGCCGATTCATCGCCGTTCCTTTATGCCGGTAAAAATTCGAATATACTGAGATGATACGAAAAGAAATCGGGGATAAAGGGGAAAAACTAGCCAGGGACTTTCTGAAAAAAAAGGGGTATCGAATCATCGAGACCAATTTCCGTTGTCGGGAAGGTGAAATCGATATCGTCGCCAGAAAAAAAGACTATCTGGTTTTTGTCGAGGTTCGTACCAAGACCGGCGCCGGTTACGGCTCACCGGAGGAGTCGATAACCTTCGCTAAAAAAGATAAGCTCATTGCCTCGGCTTTATCATATATCGACACACATAAGAACCTGCCGGATTCATGGCGAATCGATTTTGTTGCCGTAGAGCTGGATGAAGGTGGTAGAGTTAAGAGAATCGAGTTGTTTGAAAACGTCATTAACTGAATTATATTCGATGCTTATCGGCAACTCCTCGTTCATTTCTTGCCCCCTTAAACTATAAGTTGATATACTAACGTCTGCCATGGATTACGAGACAATAATCGGACTTGAAGTTCACGCGCAATTGCTAACTGTGAGCAAAATGTTTTGCTCCTGCAGCGCCGATTATGCCAGTGCCGATCCCAATACGCACGTATGCCCCGTTTGTTTGGGTATGCCTGGAGTATTGCCGACGATTAATAATAAAGCGATAGAATTTACTATGATGACAGCCCTGGCTTTGAACTGTACCATTCGTCAAAATGCCAAGTTTGACCGTAAAAATTATCCCTACCCTGACCTGATGAAAGGGTATCAGATATCTCAGTATGATGCCCCTATCGGGGAAAAGGGATGGCTTATGATAGATACCGACGAGGGTGGCAAAAGGATAGGAATCACCAGAGTACACCTGGAGGAAGATGTAGCTAAACTTTCACATCACTCTGTATCAAATGGCGGGAGCTACAGTTTAATGGATGTCAATCGTGCCGGAGTACCTCTGATGGAGATAGTCAGTGAGCCGGATATCAGGACCCCCGAAGAAGCCAGAAAGTATTTGATGAAATTAAGGTCTGTTCTCCAGTATCTGGGTGTTTCAACTGGAAACATGGAAGAAGGAAGTTTCAGGTGTGACGCCAATATAAGTATCAGACCTGTTGATAGCAAGGATTATTTAGCCAAGGTCGAGGTAAAAAATATGAATAGCTTCAGGGCTGTATATAGAGCCTTGGAGTATGAGGCGGACAGGCAAAGGCGGGAGACGGAAGCTGGAAGAAGGTTGGTCCAGGAAACCCGTGGCTGGGTAGAGGATAAAGGCATAACAGTAAGCCAGAGAAGTAAAGAGTATGCGCACGATTACCGGTATTTCCCCGAACCTGATTTGCCGCCGCTGGTATTCACAAAAGATTGGGTAGACGGCATAAGAAAAGATCTTCCTGAGTTGCCCGATATTGTTCGTGATAGATTGATATCCGAATATGGTTTGCCTCAATATGATGCCGATTTGCTGGTAGATTCCAAGGCAATGGCTGGATATTTTGAGGATTGTGTTAGTATAATTAAAAGTCAGGCAAATGGAGCAGACATCAAGAAAAAGGCTAAAATACTCAGTAACTGGCTTCTAGGCGATTTCAGCAGGTTGGTGAACTCTACTAATACGGGTATTGAAAATGTGAAGGTAAAGCCGCATAATTTAGTTGAGATGCTTGATATAATCGATAAAGGTGTACTCAGCGGACCGAGTGCCAAAGCTGTTTTTGAAGATATGTTTATCAGCGGTAAAACTGCACCGGATATAATTAATGAAAAGGGTCTGATTCAGATCAGCGATAGCTCTGAAATTGAAAATATTGTTATGCAGGTCATTGATAGTAATCAGCAGGCAGTACAGGATTTTAAAGATGGGAAGCAACCGGCGATCGGATTTCTGGTCGGGCAGGTTATGAGAGCAACTAAGGGACGAGCTAATCCTGGACTGGCAAAAGAAATATTGTTACAAAAACTGGGAGGACATTGAGATGCCAACTTTCCTGTTAATCGCACAAATTCTGGTAGCAGCTGCCTTGATTGGAGTTATTCTGCTTCAGATTAAAGGCGGTGGCCTCGGAGGCATATTCGGACAGCCTGATAGTGTTTATAGAACCCGGCGAGGTGTCGAAAAAAGCCTGTTCCAATTTACTGTGGCTCTGGCCATAGTATTTATTATAATTTCTATAGTACTTGTCGCCGTCGGAGCCTGATTAAAGTTATTGTAAAGATATGTGTTCGGTTATTACACTGACCACTGATTTCGGCAGCAAAGACGTATATGTAGCCAGTGTAAAAGGCGTAATTCTTTCTATCAATCAAAAGTTAGCTATTATTGATATCTGCCATTCCATCCAACCTCAGAATATTCTTCAAGCTTCCTTTGTTTTCAGCACGGCTTACAGATTTTTCCCCGGAGGTACAATTCATGTAATAGTTGTTGATCCAGGGGTCGGCAGTGAACGCAAAGCTATAATTGTAAAGACGCCCTTTGCTTTTTTCCTGGCGCCGGATAACGGAGTGCTCAGCCATATGATCCAGGAGTCATTTCCTGATGCGCTGCCTCGGTCTGCTGCAGCTATTAATATAATTGAAATAGAAAAACTGGGTAAAGGCGTTGAGGCTGTAGCTATTACCAATCCGGAATACTGGAGGGATGAGATTAGCGACACATTTCACGGGCGGGACATATTCGCTCCTGTAGCAGCTCATTTGTCTTTGGGAGTTCCTTTATATCAATTCGGGGAAAAGGTAGACCATATTAATTATTTGCCGATACCGCATCCGTATTTAGATCCGCCCGGAAGACTAATCGGAACTATTGTCCATATCGATAATTTCGGAAATATCATCACCAATATAAGGGGATCCGATTTAAAAAGCGCTGATGTTAAGATAACGATCGGCAATAAGTTGATTACCGGAATAGCCCGCTTCTACGCTGAAAGAACGGGACTGTCAGCAATCATCGGAAGCAGCGGTTATCTGGAGATATCTTTGACTAATGGAAACGCTGCTGACTCTTTGGAAATTAATATAGGTGATGTTTTATCGGTTATCAATGAATAGGGGATGTCGGGTAACTTTACATAAATAACATAAATCCTGTAATTCGGTATCCTGTTTGCAATCTTGGAATAAATACTAGCGATTATGTTTCCAGGTGGTCCCGTCAGGGGTATCTTCGAGAGCGATTCCTAGTTCATCAAGCCGGTCGCGTATTCTGTCGGCAAGCTGCCACTGTTTGGCTTGACGTAAATCATTCCGGACGGATATCAGTACTTCTACAAGCTGCTCATATTCAATAGGCAGTCTCTCAGGCTCTTGGAATGTGAAACCCAGAACTCCACCTAACCCGGTTAAAATATTTTGGGCTTCGGATACATCGAATCCTTTATCCTGCTCACGATTGATATCTCTGGATAAATCGAAAAGTACCGATAAGGCCTGGGCCGTATTGAAATCATCATCCATGCTTTCCGTGAACCTGAGTTTATACTTCTCAATATCGATGGGCGATTTCCCATTTGTCGAGGTACTACTTTTTTTAGTAGCTTGACGCAGGCGTTCCATGCCTGCCTTGGCAGATGAAATTGAATCCGCAGCATATGTTAAAGGGCTGCGGTAATGTGAACTGAGGATAAATAATCGTATTGTATCCGCATCGGCGATGTTTAAAAACTCTTTGACTGTTATTAGATTACCGGTAGATTTGCTCATCTTATCTCCGCTGAGCTGCAGCAAACCATTATGCATCCAGTATTTTACAAAGGGAGTTTTGCCGGTAAAGCTTTCCGACTGTGTAATTTCATTTTCATGATGGGGGAAGATGAGGTCCTGGCCGCCACCGTGTATGTCAATATTCTCGCCGAGATATTTTAATGCCATAACACTGCATTCTATGTGCCACCCAGGCCTTCCATCACCCCAGGGGCTAGGCCAGGAGGGTTCTCCGGGTTTGGAAGTCTTCCACAGGGCGAAATCCAGGGGGGAATCTTTTTCTTCAGCTTCAGGCGCGGCTTTAGATGCCATTTCATCGATATTCTGATGGGAGAGTTTGCCATACTCAGGAAAGCGCTTCACCCTGAAATAAACACTGCCTTTGGATTCATAAGCATATCCCTTGTCTATCAGGCCTTTGATGACTTCGATTATGCTGGGAATTTCTTCCGTTGCCTCGGGATAAATGTCCGCTCGATGTATATTTAAAGCATCCATATCTTTGAAGTATTCGGATATATACTTTTCTGCCAGCTCACTGGCGGAAATATTTAGCTGTTGTGCTCTGTTTATTATTTTGTCATCGATATCTGTAAAATTCTGAACATATTTGGTGGAGTATCCTTTATAGGAGAGATATCTCCTGATAGCATCAAAGATTATATAGCTCATGGCATGTCCGATATGGCAGTCATCGTAGACCGTAACTCCGCAGACATACATGGTAACCGTATCGCCGATAGGAAGAAATTCCTCTTTTTTCCCGGATAAGCTGTTAAATATTTTCATAAATTACTCCTGATACTGATATTCTGTTTTGAATACCGTTATAGACGGCCACCATATTTAAAAAAAGCTTTATTCGATGGCTGCGACGGCATGAGCTGCTATTCCCATGCTTTTACCGATAAATCCCAGTCCTTCCTGAGTTGTCGCTTTCACATTTACCTGCTTCGGCGATATTTCCAGGGTCCGGCTGATAGTATCCAGCATATTATCTATAAAGGGCATTAATACCGGTTGCTCGGCAACAATAGTGGCATCGATATTGTTTATAACATATCCGTTCGATTTCAGGAGGTGTTTTACCTTATCCAGTAAAATTATACTGGAGATATTACGGTAAGTCGGTTCATCGGGAGGAAAATGAGTCCCGATATCTTTTAAACCGGCTGCACCCAGCAGAGCATCTATGATAGCATGAGTCAGTACATCTGCATCGCTGTGCCCCGACAGCCCTTTAGGGAACGGTATTTTGACCCCGCCCAGTATCAAATCACGTCCTTCAATAAGGGGATGGACATCATAGCCAAAACCGACTCTCATGTTTTAGTTCTATCCTTTGCAATGATGTTGGCCAGTATCATATCATCGGGAGTGGTGATTTTAATGTTGTCATAGGAACCCATATAGAGTCTAACCTTATAACCTGCCTTTTCGACCATGCTGGCATCATCGGTAACCTCTTCATCGATCTCCTCAAAAGCCCTTGCTATTATATCAGAGCGAAAGATTTGAGGTGTCTGCACTGCCCACAAATTGCGGCGAAAAGGAGTTTCGAGCACAACTCCATCGTTATCGGTGAGCTTAATGGTGTCTTTGACGGGAACGGCGGCTGCGGCCGAGCCGGTCTGCTGCGCTGTTTTAAGGCCGGTTTCCAATAAATCTTCGGTTAAAAATGGGCGTGCACCGTCGTGGATAATAATCCAGTCGCAATCCGGCATTATTTTCAATCCCTGAAATATCGAGTCCTGCCTTCGCTTGCCACCGGTACATATCCCTGTGATTTTTGACCAGCCTCTTTCTGAGATTAATTTATTACCCGAGTCCACATTGCCTTCATTGAGTACTATAACGATAAAATCGATCGGATTATAGCTATGGCAGGTATCGACGGACCAGGCTAATACGGGTTTATCCCAGAGGGGTAGAAACACCTTATCGGATCCCATTCTATGGCTATATCCTGCCCCCGTGATAATAGCTCCTATTCTGGAATTCTCTATCTGCATATTACTATTACGGATTACTTTTACAATATTATATTATATACAGGCAATCATAATGTACTATCCGCGACCGCAGATTGCTCAATGTCATGCTTGATATATAGTATTGATTAAGTTATATCATGAAGCGGTGGTTTAATAAATATAAAAAGGCGGATATGCTAAATGTTATCTTAACAATCCGCCTCTGATAGATAGAAGAACGATAAATTCAAGGATGTTATTTCGAAGTGCTGCTCTTTCTTTCTTTTCCCGATCTGCTTTTACTGGTTGTCACAGCTTCGGCAGTGCCACGTACTACTATTTTTTCACCATCATAATCGATTTTGACAGTGCTCTCGGGTTGAAAGTCACCGCGTAAAAGTGCTTCAGACAGCCTGTCTTCGATCTCATCCTGAATTACACGGCGCAAAGGTCGTGCTCCATAGGTAGGATCATAGCCTTTATCACCCAGGAAATCTTTGGCGGCATCGGTAATTTCCAGACCGATGGTTTTTTCTTGCATCGATTTCATTACTTGACGAAGCATCAGATCGACAATTTGTCTGATCTGATCTTTATTCAGGGAGTGAAAGACTACTGTACCATCCAATCTATTAAGAAATTCAGGCCTGAATTCTTTCTTTAGCTCACCAAGAACTTTGTCTTTCATTTTATTATAGGCATCCTGTTGATCTTTAGCCTCGTCCGTGTGGCTGGAGAAGCCGAGATGAGCGTTGCTTTTAATTAGCTGCGCACCTATGTTGCTGGTCATTACAATGATGCTGTTACGAAAATCGACACGGCGTCCCTTGGCATCGGTTAAGTGGCCGTTATCAAAAATCTGAAGCAGGATATTATATACATCAGGGTGTGCTTTCTCAATCTCATCAAGAAGTATCACACAGTAAGAATTACGTCTGACCGCTTCGGTGAGTTGCCCTCCCTCTTCGTAACCTACATATCCGGGAGGAGCGCCAACCAATCTGGCTACCGCATGTCTTTCCATAAACTCCGACATATCCAACCGTAACATAGCATCTTCACTGCCGAACATAAACTCCGCCAGCGCTCTTACCAGTTCGGTTTTCCCTACTCCTGTCGGTCCCAGGAATATGAAACAGCCGATGGGTCGTCTTAAGTCTTTTACGCCGGCTCTAGCCCTTCTCACCGATTTTGAAACGGTAACTATCGCTTCATCCTGGCCGATAATTCGTTTATGCAGAGCCTCTTCCATGCGAAGAAGGCGGCCGGACTCATCAGAGGTCAGGCGAACCACCGGTATTCCTGTCCACATGCTGACTACCTCAGCTATGTCTTCTTCGGTTACGGTAGGTTGTTCCTGTTTTTGCTCAACCTGCCACTCCTGTTCCATCTCTTTTATTTTTTCCATTAGTTGAACTTCTCTATCACGGAGTTCAGCAGCATATTCGTAGTCCTGAGAATTTATAGCAATCTCTTTATCCCTGTGAACATTTTCGTATGCTTTTCTCGCTTCGGTAAGGCTCAAAGGAATAGCACCTCGCTTAATACGTACTCTTGACGAGGCTTCATCCATGAGGTCTATCGCTTTATCTGGTAAAAAGCGGTCCGGTATATATCTGGCAGCTAAAGTCGCCGCTGTCTGTAATGATTCATCGCTGATTATTAAGCGGTGATATTCTTCGTAGCGTTCTTTTATACCACGGAGTATTTCTATCGTATCTTCGATAGTCGGTTCACTGACAATAATCGGCTGGAAACGGCGTTCTAAACCGGCATCTTTTTCGACATGTTTGCGGTACTCATCAAGCGTGGTTGCTCCGATACACTGGATTTCACCTCGTGCCAGAGAAGGTTTTAAAATATTGGAAGCATCAACGGCTCCTTCTGCGGCACCAGCCCCTACAATAGTATGAAACTCATCAATAAAAATTACACAGTTGCCGGCGGACTTTATTTCGTCGATAACTTTTTTTAACCTCTCTTCGAATTCGCCGCGATATTTAGTGCCGGCTATTAAAAGGCCAATGTCGAGGGTTAATACCCGTTTGCCCTGTAGTGTTTCAGGAACGTCTCCGGCTACTATACGGTGCGCTAAACCTTCAACAATGGCTGTTTTCCCGACGCCCGGTTCACCGATTAAGGCCGGATTATTTTTAGTCCGGCGGCTCAGTATTTGTATTACCCGCTCGATTTCTTTGTCTCTGTCCACTATAGGGTCCAGTTTTCCGGCCCGTGATGCGGCTGTAAGGTCGACACCCAGCTGATCGAGGACAGTCGTTTTGGTTGTACTGCGTACAGCAGTGCGGGTTTGAGGTACGTTTTGACTCAATACATTGTTGGTCTCATTGAGAACTTTGTCCAGGGTTATTCCAAAGCTCTCCAGTACCCCGGATGCAGTTCCTTCATGTTCACGTAGCAGACCCAATAAAAGATGTTCGGTGCCAATATAGCTATGATTGAGTCGGCGCGCTTCGTCGACAGCCAGTTCAATAACCTTTTTGGCTCTGGGAGTAAGGCCGACTTCGCCTGCGCCTGATCTTTCTCCTCTGCCCACAACAAATTCGACAGCCGCTCTGATTTTACTGGCGGCAATACCTAAATTATTGAGTACTTTGCTGGCTACACCTTCCTCTTCTGCCACCAGACCCAGCAAAATATGCTCGGTATCAATATAATTGTGTCCGAAATGTTGGGCTTCTTCTTGAGCTCTGGTAAGAGCTCGGCGTGCTCTCTCTGAAAATTTTTCAAATCTACTAGCCATATTTATATGTCCTGTTATTAATTATTTTGTCGCTCGGAACCGTTATGTTGCATGCTGGTGTGTATATTATATTCAACTAAGCTAATTATAAGATGTAAGTTTAAG
>CAZEAR010000049.1:0-6498 GCA_964510365.1 uncultured Dehalococcoidales bacterium
TTATCTGCCGGCGCAGTTGAAGGAAGCAGGACTGTCTATGGAAGATATCAATATAGTGATAATGACTCACTTACATGGTGACCATGTTGGGTGGTTGAGCCATCTGCTGAACGCTGAGGTTATTATACAAAAAGAGGAATATAAATTTGCTACCGATCCTCCATCCTATGTAAGGTATATCAGTGAACGATTTAACTCGCCTGATATTAAGTGGAAATTTGTAGACGGGGACCAGGTGTTGATGCCGGGACTGACATTGCTGTTAACACCCGGTCATACTGCCGGATGCCAGTCTGTTATGGTTGACCTGCCTCAATCCGGCCCGATCTTGCTGGTAGGAGATGCCGGTTTTCTACAGGACAATTTCCAGAGAGAGCTTATTCCGACCTCTTTCTTCGATCAAAGAGAGGCTTTGTTGTCTATTAAAAGATTGAAAATGTGGTCTCAGGTAAGAAACGCGGCTATATTCACCAGTCATGATGTGAATTTTTGGCGTGATGAGATGAAAAAGTCACCGGAGGCTTATATATAGTATTACAATTGAAATAACTGTTTTTTATTTATAGTATACTATCCGAAAATTATTAAAAATATGTAATTTTGTTTTAAAGGAGGTGTGAATGATATAAAAAAGTAAATAGTGTCATATATGGAATAATTTTAACTCGAGGAGGAGGAACCGTGAATAAAAAATGGTTAGCATTAATAAGTATACTGGTTTTAATTGTCATTATGATAGCCGGCTGTACTCAGGCAGCACCAGGCCAGACTATTACACTGAAATTTAGCACCTGGATGCCTGCCGGGAAAAACCACCCTGACTATTCCAAAGCGGAGCGAATGTTCGCTGAAATTACCAAAAGATCAAATGGGCAGGTTAAATTTGAAATGTACCCCAGCGGGCAGTTAGCGGGACAGAAGGAGCAGATAGACGGAATCAAGAACGGTCTTTTTGATATTGCTACTTATATGTCCTCGACGACTCCTAATAAAACGCCGCTATATACCATTAACTGGCAGCCCTGGACACTTACGGATTCAGTCCTGGTGCAGATGGAGGCTATGAGGGAACTGGCTAAAAATTCGGATCTGAAAAAGGAACTGGAAGCATGGAATGCCTTGTATTTCGCATGTTGCGGAGGCGGCCCCCGTATCTTAATGAGCAAGCCCCCCTTTAAAACTCTTGATAGTTTTAAGGGATTAAAGATACGCGCTGCCGGCAGGGAAGCGGAAGCTTATAAACTCTTCGGGGCAACTCCGGTCGCTATACCTACCAAAGAAGTCTACGATGCTTTACAGAAGGGTACCATCGATGCCACTACGCAACCATACATTAACCTGGTTTCATATGGAATAAACGAAGTAACTAAATATGTCTTTACCATCAATGCCGGAATGGGCTCTCCCATTTTTATTATATCCAAGAGTACCTATGATAAGCTTCCGTCCAATATCAAGAAAATCGTTATGGATGTAGCTCTAGAAGATGACATAATCCATGGTAAAGATATAGATAGTCGTATAGTCATAGATATGAATGCAGGTAAGAAGGAAGGTAAACAGACATTCGTTGATTGTTCACCTGCCGACCAAGCGAAATTTATGGACGTAGTTGCGGACCAGATAATGAGTGAATGGGTCAAGGAGATGAAGGACAAAGGATTAGACGGAAAGGGAGTTTTCGACGCTTATAGAAAAGCACAAGAAAAATTTATGGAATAATATAAGTTTCTTCGATAACTATTAATCTGATGAGGGGCTAACAACGAAATCTCTTTTCAAACTTGGATAAATATTAATGAGTAGACCTCAGAAAAAATCGTCACAGATATTAGTCTCGTCACGAGCCTTGTTCGACCAAATTGAGACGTGGATGAACACTATCGGCGTATGGTTATTCGTATTTATCATGTTATCGGTAACCACGGACGTGATATATCGCTATATTACCCATTCGTCAATAATGGGCGTTGTCGAACTGAACGAGCTGCTGATGGTAGGCTGTTTTCTCATTCTTGCCTATACTCAGAAACATGGTGGGCATGTAACGGTTGAATTACTACTGGTTCGTTTGTCGGACAAGGCTCGTCATAAAGTCGAGACGGTGGCATTATTTTTGACCCTTTTTATCTGCGCTCTTCTCACCTGGCAAACTTTCGTACAGGTACAACTGGCGATAGATATGAGCCTTATCTCAGAGGGTCTGGTTCAATATCCCCTGTGGCCGGCAAAGTTATGTGTATTTATCGGCTTCCTTTTCCTCTCTATCAGGCTCTTAATACAGTTTATCGACTTATCGACAGGCAAAATCACTAAAATTGAGGAAGCATATACGAAGTAGGAAAAAGAGATAATGGAGCCGTTTGTTTTAGGAATAATCTTTGTCGGGGTTCTAATGGTCATGCTTTTTATCGGCATGCCTGTTGCCTTTGGCGCGGCTCTCACGGGATTCATAGGGCTCCTTATTCTTGCTGGACCGGTACCGGCCCTGGATGTAGTGGGCACTACTCCCTGGGCTAAAATAACCACCTATTCATTTACCGTAATCCCGCTTTTTGTACTAATGGGGTACTTTGCTTTCGGAGCCGGGCTGGCAACGCAAGCATTTGAGACCGGGAAAAAATGGGTGGGTCATATCAGAGGTGGTCTTGCTATGGCTACTATATTTGCCTGTGCTTGTTTTGCCGCCTGCTCCGGTGTTACCGTTGCCACTGCCGCACTCTTTGGGAAAATGGCGGTTCCGGAGATGGAAAGACAGGGGATAAAATCACGCCTTGCTGCCGGTGTGGTCGCTGCCAGCGGTACATTCTCCTGTATGATACCTCCCAGCGGTATCATGGTTATATATGCCATAATGGCTGAGGTATCGATTGGGAAACAGCTCATAGCCGGCATATTCCCTGGATTGATTACAGCCGTTTTATACGGCGGAATGCTTGTCTTAATGACGCGCCTGGATCCCAAGTTAGCTCCTGTTACTGCAAAACCTGCACCGTGGAAGGAAAGACTGACTTCTACTCCCAAACTGGGAGGAATTCTCTTACTAGCATTAATAATAATGGGTGGTATATACACTGGAATATTTACCCCGACGGAAGCGGGAGCGATCGGGGCTTTTACCGCTTTTCTGATGCTTATGATAGTCAAAAGAAATAAAGCAGGCCAAACCTTAAAACAAGCATTTCTTGATACCGGCAGGACCACGGGCATGATCGCTGCTGTTCTTTTTGGGATAATAATATTCGCCCATTTTCTGGCGCTGAGTAGACTTACCTATGTAATGATCGAATGGATAGGCTCCCTTGATGTAAGTCGCTATGTCATACTCGGTGCTATCGTTATATTTTATATTATTTTAGGTATGTTCTTTGAAGCCGTGGGTATGCTTATACTGAGCATACCGTTTATTTTGCCAATTATAGTAGAACTGGGCTTCGATCCCATCTGGTTCGGCATATTTGCTGTTAAAAATGTTGAGATCGGACTGGTAACACCGCCGGTGGGAATAACCGTTTATGTAGTGAAAGGTGTCTGTCCTCATATACCTCTTGAAGAGATCTTTAAAGGGATATTCCCCTTTATATTGATGGATATCCTCGTCCTGGTACTTCTGGCAGCATTCCCACAGATTGCACTCTTTTTACCAAGCCTGATGTGATGGCACGTTTTATTCAAGTTTAACTTATTATGCAAAAATTAAATCCTGATTTCTATATTATTTATTTAGGAAAAAAATTATGGAAAAAACAGAAATTACTAAAAAAGTAGCCAGCTTTGTCGTCGATAGTAAATATGATGATTTACCTGCTTCCGTCGTAGAAAAAGTAAAATATATTTTGCTCGATTCGATCGGCTGTGCCCTATCCGGACATATTGCTGACAGGGGTAGGATCGTCCTGGAACATGTTAGTGAACTGGGGGGTAAATCTCAGGCAACTATAATAGGCAATGGCAGGACCTCATATGCATTGGCAGCATTTGCCAATGGTGAGTTAATTAATACGCTTGATTATGATCCCGTAGGACCGCTCCATCCCCATGTTACTCCATTTGCTTTACCACCTTGCCTGGCACTTGCGGAAAGGGAAAAAGCATCCGGGAAAGATTTGATTACTGCCCTAGCTATAGGCCATGAGGTTGGAGGCAGGGTAGCCAGCTCAATCAATTCCTTCATGGTGCCGAAGGAAACGCCTCCATATTATGAGTGGGCGCAAAGGCATTCATTTACATCGTCGACTTTCGGAGCTGTAGCCGGTGCTGCCAAAATCCTTCGACTTAATGAAGATAATCTGGCTAATGCATTCGGCATAGCCGGAGCCAGCACCCCTGTTCCGGCCGGTTTAAAGTGGCAGCACAAGTATGGGCCTTCTATAATGCTCAAATTTCATTGCTGGACAGGATGGATTGCCCAACTGGCTACGTTTGCTACACTGCTGGCCGGGAGAGGATTCACCGGCGATACCACAATACTGGACGGGGACTGGGGTTTCTGGAAGATATACGGCTCGCCGTTTTTCAAAGTAGAAAACCTGCTGGGTGAGTTGGGTAACGTATGGCACGTTGATGAAGTATGGTTTAAACCATATCCGTCATGCGGGCTCAATCATGCCTGTATTGATGGTGTGATGAAGCTTTTTCGGGAGAATCCTATTAATCCTGATGAAATCGATGAGATTACGATTATGGGCAGTCCTCAGTTACTGACACCGAACCGATCTCAAACCGAGATAATAAGTAACGAAGATCCCCAGTTTAGCCCCAGAGCCGCTGTAGCCCTTGCCGCATATTATGGAGATGATCCCGGCCCGTACTGGCTTTTACCCAGTACTTATAATAATCCCAGGATTGCAGAGTTTATGAAAAAAGTAAAAGTAGAAATACACCCGGATGCTGAAGCAGCCATTACTGAAGCTGCTAAGGCTGGAAAACTGCAGGGATTTTTTGGAACGACGGTTAAAGCTATCGTGAGGGGCAAAGAGTTTGTAGCGGAAGTCGATGTTGCCAAAGGTACCAATAATAATCCTTTGACTGTTGATGAGATTATTAAAAAATATAAAAATAATGCGGGCTACTCCACCGTAAAAAGTAACAATATAGATGCAGTAATTGAAATGGTTCAGAATCTGGAAAAAGTCCGCGATATTACCGAGTTGACTAAATTGCTCGTTTCCGGCGATATCATCGATTAGTGAAATATTATCTTGTTAGCTATACTATATAGCATTGGTGCGCATAGCGCAGAAGAAGTTATTTTTAACTTGGTTTTTTTTTGACTTGCCGTTTACTTAATAATACTTAATTAATAATTACCGCAATTTTACTTCCAGGTTCACTCTTCTCTTCGTATTATTTAGTATTGCGCAAGGTATCACGCGTCATTAATATATTTTTTGAAGATATGCTCATTCTTTATGTAAATAACTTGGGCTATAAAAGCATAATTTAAAAACAAAGTCGGTTTCCATGACTATACTTAAACTGGTTACTTCTAAAATAAACTATGGTTGGTGGGTGGTAGGCGCATGCTTTCTGATAGCATTGTTCGCCGGTGGCGTTGTAGTTTTGGGTTTCACCGCCTTTTTTGAACCTATCGTACTGGAGTTCGGTTGGAGTTATGCGGCAGTCTCGTTAGCTGCATCCCTGCGAGGTGCGGAAACAGGCCTTATGGCTCCTCTTTTAGGGTTCCTCACTGACCGCTGGGGGCCTCGGAGGATAGTGATAAGTGGTATTGTTATTTGTGGACTCGGTTTGGTGTTCCTTAGCCGTATAAATACTCTTGGCACATTTTATGGTGCATTTGCTCTGGTTGCCATCGGTATAAGTTGCGTTAGTCCAACCGTACTATATACAGCGGTAAATAACTGGTTCGTAGAAAAGGCAAGTACGGCTAACGGTATCATGATCAGTGGTTTTTCACTGGGTGGTTTATTGGTACCTCTGGTGGTGAATCTTATCGATATCTTCCAGTGGCGTAATGCTTTTTTTATACTCGGAGTTTGTATATGGTTAATTCTCATACCGATTTCACTGTTAGTAAAAGATAAACCTGGTGATTCGATTTCTCATATCTCCTACCAGAAAAATAACGGCGAAAAGGATTCGAAAAATATTTATCATGTGAAACCTTATCGAGACGGCAGCGGAGTAAAGCAGGCGCTATCAAACCGGGCTTTCTGGCATATCGGAATAGGAATGGCTTTACAGTTCCTCGTTATAAGCGCCATGTTAGTACATGTCATGCCATATCTCAGTAATATTGGATTAACCAGGGCCACAGGCAGTATCGCAGCAACTGCAATGCCTTTGATCAGTATAATAGGTAGATTTGGATCAGGTTGGCTGGGGGATAGATATAACAATAAACTAATCGCGACAGGGCTTTTTTCCCTGGGTTTTTTGGGAATATTCCTTTTCAGTTTTGTCTCCGGAGATAATGCTTATATTATTATCTTTTCCCTTATATTTTTTGGGATTTCCTGGGGTGGGTGTGCTGTGATA
>CAZEAR010000049.1:6508-12970 GCA_964510365.1 uncultured Dehalococcoidales bacterium
GGTTTAGTGAATTCATACTTTGGAAAAGCTAATTACGGTACAATCCTGGGTTTTATTATGGGAATAATTGCAGTCGGCAGTTTAATAGGACCTTACATGGTGGGATGGATATTTGATATCTGGAGCAATTATCGCGCGGCATGGTTATTATGCTCCGGATTTATTATACTAGCAACCATAATTATGGTTACTGCACCTAAACCAAAATTATAAATATAAATAGACAACAAGATGCAACTTGGATTCTGCGTATATTGATATGGTTTTATTTCATATGATTCGGTAAGAATAAAGCGATCTGCGGAAAAATCATTACCAGAGCTAAGACTACGAAATCCATTAATATAAAAGGCAGGGTGCCCCTAAATATATCTTCCAGAGGTATATGACGGGCTACACCATGAACAACGTATGCCGTCAGTCCCACCGGCGGTGTTACCTGGCCCACTTCGATTGTCTTCATAACCAGTATTCCAAACCAGAATGGATCGAATCCAAATTTCATGACAACCGGATATATTACCGGCATGCTGAGAAGAAGTAACGGTGTACTATTTAAGAACATACCACCGATTATATAAAGCACCATAAAACCAACCAGGACTACATAACGGTTAACTGAGAACCCTGTAATCGTATCCACAAGAAAATTAGTTAACCGACTTAAGGCCAGGAAATTGGCAAATATTATAACTCCGATAAGAATGAATAGAACCATAGCAGTGGTTAGGCCGGTATCAAGTAATGAATCCTTTAATGAAGGCCACTTGGATATATTCCGTTTGGTCATAAGCAGGATAAAACCAACCGCAGCACCTACCGCTCCTGCTTCTGTCGGTGTGAATATGCCCAGGAAGATACCGCCGATAATGGAAAAGGCCATAATGAATACGCCCCATAGAGGCGGGAGCGATATCATTCTGTCGCGCCATGACGCTGGCGGCAATATTCCGCCGGATATCCTGGGATTTCTTCTTACCCGCAAGTAAAGGGATGCAGAGTAAAAAACTGCTGTGACTAGTCCGGGGAACAAGCCTGCTATTAAAGCCTTACCAACCGACACTTCTGCCATAATTGCATACATAACCATAAGGCCGCTGGGGGGGATCATGCAAGCAAAAGTACCGCTGGCGGCAACCACACCAGCGGCAAGTCGCGGACTGTAACCGATTTTTTCCATCTCAGGGATAGCAACTTTGCTGAATACAGCTGCTGATGCTACCGTAGCTCCGGTGCAAGCAGCGAATGCAGCACAGCCTGTTATCGTAGCCATCGCCAGTCCGCCGGGTATATGTCCCAGCCATTTTTTACCTGTTTCAAATGCTTGCTGAGGAAGTCCGGCATTGAAGGCGAAATAACCCATTATAATAAAGAGTGGGATAACTGTCAGCGCATAGGAAGCGGGAACAGAGAAAGGAACTGTCCCTATTTGAGTAATAGCCGGTTTTAAACCGGCCAGGAACCAGATACCTAAAAATCCGGTGATCCCAGCGGCGAAGGCGACCGGCAGGCCAAAAACCAGCAATAATAGCATTATTCCTATGCCGATAAAACCAATTATTTCAGTTCCCATGATACCTGATCAATCACTCCTTTGTTCTGGATGTAATATTAATTGGAAATGCCTAACTAGCTGAACCGTTAATCTTATACATAGTAGTAAAATTCCTATTGGGATAAGGGTTTTCCATGGCCATAGAGGTAATCCGGAAATCCCCTCGACAATCTCCATTATAGCGATCGAATCTTTAGCCAATAAGGAGGTCATAATTAGTACAAGTATCGAAAAGGCAAGGCACATAAGAACGGCAATGAATTCAATTATTTGACGTGTTTTTCCTTTCAACTTGCTCATTACAAGCTCCATTCTTACATGTCCCCGTTTGCTCTGCGTGTATGACAGAGTTAATATGCTTATGCCTATCATTAACATTTCGCTGAGTTCGATAGCACCGATAATGGATTTACCGGAAATTGTACGGTATATTACATCGGAACAGACCAGTACCATAAGGAACATGATCAGCCATGTTCCAAATAAATTGGCCCATCTCTCTATTGCGTTAAAGATTCTGATCATAGCTGCATCAATCTAACATTAACAAAAGTTATCAATTTTAATGGTCTTATATGTAACGATCACATTATGTAATAAAGCAGAGTCGACTAACAGAATAAACCTGTGTTGAATGAATTTATTGCAGTCGACTCTGCTTATCATTTATTTATTCTATTTTGAATATTTTACTAATCCATCGGTCCAGACTTTCCAAGCCTTAGTGCCAGGCAATCCTTTAGCATCAAGGTCCTTGGCATAAGCTTCCCCGATTCCCTTAGCAGCTTCGAATACTTTTGCTTGCTCACTGGCTGGGAAGTCGACGATTTCGACGCCGGCATCTCTAATTATTTTAAACTGATCTTCGGCAAATTTGTTTCCAGCCGGGCCAGCATATTCCAAGAATTCCTGGGTCGCTTCTTCCATTATTTTCTGAATATCCGGGGGCATTTTATTCCAGCTATCGAGGTTCATAAGCCAGATACCCTCACCCGGCCCAACGCTAATTGTATTATAGTATTTACAAACCTCTGTAAAGCCATATGACGTGAAGGCAGAAATAGGGCCTGAAAAAGCGTCGAGCGTGCCCTTGGCCAGTGCATCATATACATCAGGAACAGGCATAGATACCGGACTTGCTCCCAACTTTTCCAATAATTTGGCAAAGCCACCTGATTCTCTTACCTTGATACCTTTTAAGTCAGCCACCGATTTTACAGGTTTCTTTACCGTGCCCATCCAACGGGATCCACCTGGATTAACAGCATAGAAGAAATGAACGTTCATGTTTTTTAATTCATCTTGAACGGCTGGTAACGCCACCATATCCGCATATGCTTTACCCAGTGCTGTTGAATCATAGGTTATAGCTCCCGGCTGCTCCGTAATATTTAACAGGGGGACTTGGGAAGGAACGTAAAAAGGATGACAGTTACCCAGGTCGAAAAGACCCGATCCAAGCGCTGCCCATTGATCCTTACTTTTAGCCAACGACTGAGCGTAGTAGTGTTCAAATGTTACTCTTCCTTCGGATTTCTTAGTTACTAAGTCACACCACCAGCGATAGCGAACTGCAAGACCATTTGACTCCGGTACATGAGCATGGGTTTTTAGAACGATCGGTTTCGGTGCGGGTGCAGGAGCTGGTGCCGGTGCAGGTGCAGGTGAGGGTGATGGTGCCGGTGCCGGTTGTGTACATCCAGCCAGCACAGTTAAGGCCATCACTGCAACAAATGTTAGGACCATTAACAGTTTCTTGTTCATTTTTTCTCCTTTCATAACTTACTCACACTTAGTTTACCAGATAAACTAAATCATATTTCACCTCCACAATCCATTTCAAAATTAGCTTTGTATTCATCAATCCAAAGAGCATCGTTAATATACCAACAGTATTACTATATTAAACTTTTTAAATAATTAACCTGCCATCAACAGCTTCGTTAATGACGTGATATTATCAACATTTTCCAGGCGATAAACCGTTTCAATTATTTTTTCTACCTTGTCACTACGAAGCATCGAGTAACCGGCGTTGTTTCTAAATTTAGCCAGGACTTCCTCCTCGGTTATGGGATTTTCGGGAGATCCTTTGGCATCTTTTATATCTGCGATATATTTTTTACCTTTAACGGTTATCTCTACCGTTGCTCCGAAATATCCCTGCAGCTTACCTGTTTTGGCCTGGCTCATATTAGTTGCCGGGGCATCGGGATGTATCTCTATTCTGGTATTTTTCATTAATTCGATTAATCTAGGATTGTTGTATGTAACCGGTAATTGCCAGTCAGGCCCGGGTTTATTCCCGTGATAGGCTGCAAGAGCGCCGATGAAAGCACTATTAAATTGAGCATCGGCAAAGCTTTTTATCTCATTCTGAGAGCGGTTAGGTGTTAACAGAGTAGGATCGGATTTAATTACAATTGACTCGATATCGTCGGGATTAATGTTATTCTCCCGAATAATTTTCGTTACACCATCCACAGTTGACTGATTCAGCTTGCATACCGGGGCTGTTTTAATATGTACCGCATTCGCAACGCACCATGCCTTTCCCAGATCGCCGATAAGATTTTCAACTTTAAAGAATGGCGATCCGTATATCTTCCAGAAACCCCATTCTCCATCTAATATGGTGGTATCGCCGGTGAATCCTCTCTCTGCCAGTATTGCGGCAAATGCTCCCAGTTGGGCGATCCAGCCCGACCAGCAATTGTACTTGGTCATTATCGCCGGACCGGGAGTGTGCTCCCATTTAGCATTGGCAGGTACCGGTGTGCTGGCGCCTCCGATTCCGAATGCATTAGACAGCTTTTCTTCATTGAGTCGAAGGATTTTAGCGGCGCCGGCTACAGCGCCGAATACAGTGGGCGTAAAGCCAAAGCGTGGCGACCACTCGTAATAGGGAGGCTCCTCTATCAATACTCTATGTTGCGCCAGGGAGCTTGCTACCCTGCCTCCTATCTCATGTCCTATGGCGAGGGCGGTAATCAAATCTTTTCCTGAAGCTTCGACTCGTTCTGCCATCGCCAGGGTAGGAGGGATAACATACGGTATAACATGGGGAGTAAGCGGCCCATTGGCATCATAATCAAGGGCATTAATCAATTCACCATTGGCAAATGCAGCCAGCGCATATGATGTCTTTTGATTACCAATTATCGTTGCCTGGGGATGACCGCCTAATTCCTCAACGAGCTCTAATGCGATTTTTGACCTGTCTACAACATAACCACCAAGCGCACAACCGATAGAGTCGAGCAATATCTGTTTGACTTTTTCTATTACGGGATCGGGCAGGTCACTATACGATGTTTTTACGGCAAATTTTGCTACTGTGCTGGTGATTCCCTGTTCATTCATCGCATTCTCCAGATTCTTACTTTAAATATCGGGAACTCAATCTACAAAAATAATACTCTAAAAGCAAATATCCGGTAATTCATTGTTTATCTCTATGTTATCTACCCCGCCTTAAATATATTATTTTATATATTAATGATGATTTATTAGCAACCTGTTACCGGATAAGTTTCGAGACCAAGCGTCCATGCGTCCCCTGATAATAATAGCAATGTGTGCCCGGCCCACCGATAACCACAATCTTATATTTTTCAGGTTTATCTACCATCGGTATTAATGTATCTGGGGTAATCGGGCCATATTTTTGGGCGAATCCCTCCGTCTCCTGCGCAATTGAAAGTGCCGGCCTGGGATAACTCCGCCTCCACCATGATATTGGTGAGCGAGCATTTTCCCATAAATAATTTCGTATTTTATCTTTTGTCCAGCCTTCTTTGGCCAGCATAGCAGCGGGTGTCGGAGGGATAATTAAGTAAGTTTCTCCTTTATAAAAGCACTCTTTACCATAATCAAGATTTTTGGCAAAAGACCACAGCATATCTTCTGCCTTTTGGCCATTCTCACCAAACATATCGAAGCCACGGCAAGCTTTAACCGAAACAACGTTGTCCGTTTTTTTATAGCCCTGCTCAACATGGAAAGGTACCCACCCTTCCGGCAATTCATCCTCGCACTCCGCCATTATGGGCGGTACGATCTCTGCGCCGATTCCTACCTGCGACATATTGGGTGTGGGATATTTAGCCCCACCTACAACATATATTATCGAGCTGATAGTAAGTCCAATGGATACGTTGGCCTTATACGGCCCCCCCCCGACGCCGGTGCCACAGGCGATATTTAGTTTTTTTGCAATCGGGCCATTGACGATTACTACCGGCCATTGAGCAGACGTGGTTACACATGATTTCCACTCAAACTCATCTTCCTTCATTGCGTCGATAATAGAAAGAATTACCGGCATATATTCCGGTTTAGCGCCGGCCATTACGGCATGGACAGCAACCAGCTCTACAGTAAGGGCACCGCCTCTCGGCGGGACTATCCAAAGCAATTCATCCGGTCTGCGGTCAGTCCCTTTTAACATCAGATCAACTTGTTCTCTGGAGGCCGGTATCATGGGGATGCCCATTGACCAGCCTTTTGTAAACAAGAAGTCATTTATATACTCAATGGACCCATCGACATTAACAGTCTGTGCCGGGTAATAATTTTCACGGGTTTCTCCTGATATAGGCTTTAATTGAGTTGCAGCTTCCAGTATATTCTGGAATGCTGAATCTGCTTTTGCCTCTACTTGTTCCATGGGAATAAGTTCAAAAGGATGCGGTACGGTCACCATTGATAGATCCGGCATTCCATGGCTTTCTTTAGATATATTTGCCAGGTCCTCAAATTTTGATGTAACAATCGTAACAGTTGGTAATCCCAGTCTTTCCATTTCCATTGCATCGTGGACACGCCACGTGGTACAGGACCCTCAGTCACATTGTGCATTTATAACGATGTCCGGTTCGTATGAGGCCACTGATTCAGCTATGCTG
>CAZEAR010000050.1:0-12790 GCA_964510365.1 uncultured Dehalococcoidales bacterium
GGTAATGGCGAGGACCAGTCTAAACCGAATGTGGTTGAAGTCAAGCGCGGTGATATAAAAGTAACTGTTCCTGTGGATGGAAATCTGGTCATGCCTCACCAGGTCCGGTTGCGATTCGGCACTACTGGTACTGTGCTCGAAGTAGCAGTTAAAGAGGGGGATAAAGTTAGAGAGGGTACTTTATTAGCCAGGTTGGATAATGCTTCGCATATAATAGCAATTGAAAAAGCTTTATATGACCTTCAAATGGCCATAAACGATCTGGCAGAAAAGGCTTCTTGCGGGTGTTCGAAGAAACTTGTCTATCCTTATTGTTATCCTAATACCACTGCGCTCATAATTTTCGAAGAAATGTTAACCGAGGTTAAGGAAGCACAGGACTTGTTAGTGCAGCAGTACTATAAAGAATCTGCCTATAAACTTCGGATGGCGCAATATGACATGGAAACAAGCATAGGACTACTCAAAATAGCGATGCTAGATACCCAAACTTATCAGGATAATCTGGAAAGATTAACTAATGTGGAAATCGAAATTGATTTGGAGGAATACAAGAATATTTATCCGATTACTACTAAAGCTATAGAGATCATTCAGGACAATCAAAGCAGTCTTAATGAGGTCCATAATCTTATAGCTGCAGGTAAATATACAGAGGCTCAAGTATTCCTGGACCAAACCCGGGAGCAATTAAAAATAGCTGAGGCGGCGATTAAAAATTCGGTGGGACAGATAGAAAGGCATAATACTCCGTATCCGGATACTGCAACTACCAAAGATTTTCTACAACTAGCAAGAACTACATTGGAGGAAATACGCGGACAGATAGAAAATGGTGACAGCAAGGGAGTCCAGTCAGCTGAGAAATTACAACTGGCACAATACGATCTGGAGATCAGCGGTAACGCTCTTCAAAAAAATATACTGGTTTTTGAAGCCGGGCTCAACTTAACCGAAGCGCAGGAATATAATCTCAATATACTGAAAGCTAAAACCGCGTTGCAGATCTATAAAGAAGAATTGGCGAAAACGGAGATTCTGGCTCCATTTGACGGAACCGTCGTTGATGTGGGTGTAAAGGAGGGTGATCAGCTTTCAGCAGTTGACTATTCCTCCAAAACTGCGGTCCATCTAATCGATACGAGTACGGTCATGCTCGAGGGTGTAGTGGATGAGATCGATATTTTTCAAGTTAAATTAGGGCAAAAAGCTTCCATCATTGTCGATGCCATACCGGAGAAAAAGCTAACGGGCACCGTAACATTTATCTCGCCGTACGGCACATCAGAAACCGGAGTGGTCAATTTCACAGTAACTATCAAACTGGACCCAACCGATATTGAACTAAGAGGAGGATTGACTGCTACTGCTGATGTAATAGCCGCAGATCGTAAAAACGTATTGCTTATACCCGCGGAAGCCGTTATTCAGACGCCCATGGGCTATATGGCATTGGTGGTTAATAAGTCAGTCGCAGAACCTGAGCGGAGACGAATTGTGTTAGGTGCCCAGAATCTTGAATATGCAGAAGTTATTTCCGGGCTTAACGAAGGTGACAAAGTATTAATACAAGAAAAGGGCGCTGTTAGCCAGCCCAGTTCCCGGTCTACCGGCGGGCCTCCACCGAGACGGGGGGGTACCGGCAGTGGCGGCCGTTCCGGCGGGGTATTTCGTGGTGGAAGATAATTAACTTTACTATTGCTCTTTACGTATTTCATAATAACTTAACAATATGATCGAACTCAATGGTATAACCAAAATATATGAACTAGGCGAAGTCAATGTTGTTGCTTTGAATAACGTATCCTTTTGCTGCCAGAAAGGCGAGATGGTTTCCATAATGGGTGCCTCGGGCTCGGGAAAATCTACTTTGATGAATATCCTGGGGTGTCTGGATAGGCCGACTGCCGGTATGTACAGGTTGGATGGAGATAGTATCAGCAGTTTGAGAGATGACAGACTGGCCGCAATTAGGAGCAAAAAGATAGGCTTCGTTTTTCAGTCTTTTAACTTATTGCCGAGATTGACCGCCGTTTCAAATGTTGAATTGCCGTTAGTGTATTCCAGAGGCCGCAATAAGCGCCAGCGTGCTTTGGAAGCTCTGGAATCGGTTGGTATCGCAAAAAGAGCTTACCACCGCCCATCTGAAATGTCGGGAGGGGAGCAGCAGCGCGTGGCACTGGCTCGCGCCATTATTAATAATCCCTCTTTTGTTCTGGCTGATGAACCTACCGGTAACCTGGATACCAGGACAAGCCAGAGCATAATGGCCCTTCTACAAAGTTTGAATGAAAAAGGTATCACCATTATCATCGTGACTCATGAAGAAGATGTTGCAGAATATACTCAGCGCACCATTTATCTACGCGACGGGCAGATCATCGAGGAGAAGAAAAGGTGATTATCTGGGAAAATTTGGTCGCTGCCTGGCAGTCAATCTGGTCGACAAAAATGAGGTCCGGTTTGACGGTGCTCAGCATTGTAATCGGGGTAGCAGCGGTGGTTTTCCTGGTAGGGCTTGGCAGGGGACAGCAGGATCAAATGACCGCGATGTTTGAGGATATGGGAGCTAATGCCATTTATATCACCAGCACCGGAGATAAAACAGGAGGAAGTACTACCACCCTTACTCTTGAGGATGCTGATGCCCTGGTTGAGTCAACAAAGGTCACCGCAGCAGCAGTGGTTGCTCCGACAATGACAAAAAGAGTGATAGTTTCATACAGCAACAAAAATATTAATATCAGCTGCATTGGTGTGACTCCTGAAATTGCTAAAATACAGAATTATCCGGTAGATAAAGGCAAGTTCATCTCCGAGCTTGATGTTAAAAAAAGGACCAGCATCGCCGTTCTGGGATATCAAACTGCGATAGACCTCTTTGATACCGCAAATCCTCTGGGACAAAGTATCAGAATTGATAAACGTAAATTTCAGGTTATCGGCGTTATTGAAGAATTGGGAGGAAGGCCGGGAACCGACGATTATACCATTATCCCGCTTACTACGATGCAGTCTAAAATTTCTACGGCTACCAGTTCCAGGGGACATCCCATACAAAGAATTGCTATTCAGGCAGTAAGTACGAACAAAATTCCTAATGCTATAACCCAGGTTACCACAGTTCTTCGTCAGCGACATCATATCAGGGAGGGGCAAGAAGATGACTTCAGCGTTACCAATATGACGGAAATGCTGGGACGTATGCAAGAATCGCTGGCCACTTTTTCCATCTTTCTAGCCAGCGTTGGAGCCATTGCACTTATTGTCGGCGGTATCGGCATAATGAATATAATGCTGGTCTCTGTAACTGAACGCACTCGCGAAATCGGTATACGAAAAGCGGTCGGAGCCAGACGCATCGACATTCTGGGCCAGTTCCTGGTGGAAGCAGCAGTGCTCAGCCTGACCGGTGGAATTATCGGCCTGCTTATAGCTTTCGGCGGTTCTGAATTAATAGGTGGTATCAGATTGATGCGATTTCCTGTTGAGGCCAAAATTACGCTGGATATCATAGCCGTCGCCCTTACCGTATCGATTGGAATCGGACTTGTTTCCGGTACTTATCCGGCTTTCCGGGCGGCAACTCTTGATCCCATCGAATCCCTGCGCCATGAATAATATGGTTTCCCGCTATCAATTCACTCGCGGTATCTTTTCAGCTTACTGTATCTGATTACTGAATATAAGCGAGTACAGATAATACGATGTGGTATAATTTTAGGTATAGATAAAATATATTATTCAGACTCAATAGAAAAATGAAAACAATTCTCTTTCAATCATTGAAATACAAACGCGTTACAGAAATAATTGAGGATTCTATAAGAAACTTAATTCTCACAGGAGCACTCAAACCCGGTGATAAATTACCCACGGAGAAAGAGCTAAGCAGACAATTTAACGTAAGTATTGTTACCGTAAGAGAGGCACTTAGAGGCCTAGAACTCTATGGAATAATAAAGAAAAAGAGAGGTAAGGACGGCGGCGTATTTGTTTCTGAGTTTGATAAGGATGTTGTAAAGAAAGCATTAACCGTAGCTTTTTCTTCGATGCAATTATCCGCTCAAGACATTCATGAAGTTGGCAGGCCTTTACAAATGTGCTGTGTAAGACTGGCAGCTTCAAGAATTAATGAAGAGGAACTAAAGCAGATCAATGATAATATTAAAGACTGTGAAAAAAGGATAGAGAAGAAAAGGTATAACTTCAATGAAAAAGATTTCTTTTACATTGAGCGCAAAAATGGTGACTTTCATAGATTAATAAGCCTGGCAACACATAATCCATTTTTAATACTCACAGTTGATTTTGTCGAGGACTATATTCAGAGTTACAAAGAAAATACTCTAAATCCTGACATCGACTATAGTATTCAACAGGTTAAGGACCATAGTGTAATTTACAATCACGTTATGAATCGCGATGAAGACTCTGCCGAACGGGCAATGCTTTCACATATCGAATGGGCAGCCAACTATCTTCTTAACATTAGAAACGTTAAACGATAGCCCAAAGGATATCTGCCGAATTAATTGCAGCAATGCCGGTATGAACTAATCCTGTAATGAACCATGATATTATATCTTTTTACATCTCTGTAATTCAGCAGCCACATCGCTCATTCCGAGTTCATTCAACTTTTCTATAGTGGGCAGTCCGGAACTCTTATCCCACCCTCTTAATTCATAATACTCATCGAGGAGACCTTCTATTAATTCTCTGGATAAGATGGCACCTTTCGCCGGGCCTTCCGGTACCGGTTCATTATAAAACCGGTCCGGCCATCTATCGTCTTTTCTGGTTAATCCCTGTCTCACGTTGTATGCCTTGAGCATATTGAGTACTTTCTCTCCGTAAAAGACCAGTCCGTTTTCAGAAACATCATGCCCCGTACATGTCGAGTACATCTTTGACAGGTATGCCGGTCCCCAGGCAAGATGAAAACCGACCGTGAAGAAACATATCCCTAAAGCATTTACTATTGAATATAAATCTTCAAACCATTTGCACATTATTGGTTTACCCTGCCATGTATCAGGAGTTTCCTCAGGCGGGACACAGTACATTTTCTGCTTCACGTCTTCGAACATGTCAAACTTGTCGGTCCACCAGTTGGGATTATATTTTTCAGCATGAAAATGAGTATTTTTTATATTGTCTGCTCTTTGATTGACAAGAGCACCGAATAACCATCCTCGCATGCCCGATCTCGGATCGGGCAGCATTGCCATTTCCATTCCCTTTATAGTAAGCGTATACTGGTCCGCCCCCTTGCCAATCATAGACGCAGCCCGTTTACTTCCTTCGGCAAGAATATTGCCGAA
Organism: uncultured Dehalococcoidales bacterium; assembly: GCA_964510365.1. Taxonomy (GTDB): domain Bacteria; phylum Chloroflexota; class Dehalococcoidia; order GIF9; family UBA5629; genus CAZEAR01. The sequence goes on from CAZEAR010000050.1 coordinate 5,328, forward strand.
GCCCTCTCTATACGCAATTTGCCTTAGTAATGTTATGATCGCATTATCATCGCCCCAGGAGAGTTGTAGACCTCCGGTATCGGATGAATTTATGATCCCTCGCTGGAAAAGCTCCATAGCGAAGGCAATACTTGCCCCAGTCGATTCATTGTCCAGCCCGAGCTGGTGACATAACTGCTTGCATCTATAAATTGCGGGTAAATTATCTATGGCACAATTCGCTCCCCATTGAAAAACAACACCGGGCATCGTACCGCGACTGATGCTGGCGCCGGCATATTTGCCCTCCTTTACTTCAACCCTGTCGAAACAGGAGACAGGACAGGCATAACAGGTACCTTCTATTCCTACAACGTATTGTTTCGCTATATTGCGGATTCTGGTTTCCTGCCAGTCAGGTAGAATGCCTGTTTGATAATTTTTCCCCGGAAGGGAACCTCGTTGATAATCGAAAACGCGGATATCTACAGGACCACCGGGCTTTTTCTTAGCGTTATTAGCCTCCATCAAGCGGGCTCTTGCCTCCTTAACGGCTTTGCTGAATTCTTCTGGCTTGGCAATAGTAACGGTACCAGTGCCCGAAACTGCTATAGCTTTAAGCTTCTTGGCACCCATTACGGCACCGGCACCGCACCTGGCGGCAACATGATGAGAATCGTTAACCGTACAAGCATATCTAACCAGATTTTCACCGGCAGGACCTATACTGAGTACAGATATGTTTCCTGATGAAAATGAAGCCAATTCTTCCTGTAATATCTCCGTTGTTACCTCTGTATCTTTACCCCAAAGATGCCGGGCATCTCTGATCTCGACTTCATTATCATTAATACGGATATATACCGGTTTATCCGATTCTCCTCTAACTATTACCACATCGTACCCGGCATGCTTTAAGAACGAACCCCAAACACCACCGGTATTGCCGGTGCCGATATTGCCGGTTAACGGCGATTTGGTGGTTATTTCTGTTCTCGCGGCACAAGGTGCATGTGTTCCTGTCAACGGCCCGTTAGCAAAGATTACTATATTATCCCGGCTTAAAGGATCGACTTCGGGTCCAACTTCATCGAAAAGCAGCCTGCTACTGAAACCCATACCACCGATGTAATCCTGAGCAAATTTTGATTCTGTATCCTTCCGGACTATATTTCTACTAGAAAGATCTATGTCCAGAATCTTTCCATATCCATTTGGCATGGTCAAGGCCCTCCCTTCTCAAATTAGTTTTCTACTAAATATGCTTCAGCTTACGGATAATCTGATGTATCAAAGTTAAATAATAATTATTTGTCTTCAGTTTCTAATCTCGCTAAATCACTGCTCGGTATCGCTAAACATGATGATATTATAACAGGTAAGAATAGAATCATTGCTGCAATATTGATCGATTGTATTTCTATAATATCTGGTTTCCGCTATGACATATAAGTTCAGTCAATTAATTCGGTATCATATTAATCAATTAAAGTAAATTATCTATCGATAAGATGATCATGATTAGGAATGTTTTTTTGATTGACATACATACTTTGACTATATATAATGTGGACGTTATTTTTTATAAAATTATAACATAAGGTTATTAAACTGCTTCCAGATATCAGCCAATCCGCATTTCCAGTAGGAGAGTGTATTAATTATGGCCATACTAGAAGAACCGATAAAAGATAAACCCGTTCTGAGCAATTATATCAATGGCGAGTGGGTTGAATCAAAAGGGGAAATGGTGGATGTTCGTAATCCCGCGAAATGTGAAACGATTGCACAGGTTCCTATATCTACTGAAGATGAAATCAATGAAGCCGTAAAAGCAGCCAAGGAGGCGTATCCTGAATGGAGAAATACCACACCGGTAAGCAGGGCCAGATATCTGTTCAGATTAAAAGAGTTGCTGGAAGAGAACTTTGAGGAAGTAAGCAGGATACAAACACAGGAACATGGCAAGACAATAGATGAGTCCAGAGGAGAGACCAGGCGCGGCATAGAGAATGTGGAAGTTGCTTGTGGCATTCCCACTTTAATACAGGGACCTTTTTCAGAGGATATTGCCACTGAGATTGATGAATGGATTATCAGGCAGCCGCTCGGAGTATTCGGAATAATAGGGCCGTTTAATTTTCCCTTTATGATCCCTCTATGGTCGGCACCATATGCGGTAGCAACGGGTAACTGTGTAGTCATAAAACCATCCAGTGAGGTTCCTTTGAGCCAGAACAAGCTTGCTGAGCTGGTTGAGGAAGCAGGATTTCCACCTGGAGTATGGAATGTAGTAAATGGGGGAAGGACAGTGGTAAACGGGATGCTCCAACATCCCGGCATTGCCGGCATAACATTTGTCGGCTCTTCACCGGTAGCCAAACTGATCTATCAGAAGTGCGGTGATACCGGCAAGAGAGTAATCGCTCAGGGTGGTGCTAAAAACTTCATGGTAATAATGCCTGACTGTAATATAGACAAGACGATACCGGCCATGATGACATCGTTTTTTGGCAACACTGGACAGCGCTGTCTATCGGGAGCTAATCTGGTTGTTGTCAGCGATGACAATAAATTCTACAAAGATTTTGTCGACCGGATCGTTGACTCCGCTTCCAAAATAGTAATTGGCTATGGACTGGATGAATCGGTACAGATGGGGCCGGTGCGTGATGAGGAAAAGAAAGCCAATATCATACAATACATAGAAATCGGAATAAAAGAGGGTGCGAAGATGAGGCTTGATGGCAGGTCCGGATTTAAGATAGCGGGAGATTACCCTGACACCTGCTTTCTGGGGCCCAGTGTTTTCGAAGGTGTAACTCCGAATATGACGATTGCTAAAGAGGAGATCTTCGGACCTGTTATGAGTATAATAAGGGTCAAAAATCTGGATGATGCAATAAACTTGTGCAATTCAAGCAACTTTGGTAACGGTCACGCTATCTTTACATCTAACGGGAAAAGCGCCAGACAGTTCCAGTATAATGTCGTCAGCGGCAACGTGGGTATTAATATCGGGATAGTAGCGGCTATGGCATTCTTTCCTTTCAGCGGTATGAAAGACTCATTCTATGGTGTATTGCATACGCAGGGGCAGGAGGCCGTCCGCTTCTTTACTGAGAGCAAAGTGGTCATCCAGAGGTGGTTATAGAAAGATTAGCATATGATAATTAATACAACTTCCGCGGCTATTAGCTTTGCCAAACAGCTTGAGACTGATACGGCGAAATTCTATGATGCACTGGCAGAGAAATATGCCGATAAAAAAGACGTATTTCTATCGCTTGCCAAGGAGAACAGCAAAGCGATAGTACAGATAGAGAGAGCATATTATAATGTTATTACTGATGCAATCGAGGGTTGCTTTGCCTTTGAACTGGATACTGATAAACATCAAATAGATACGACTATAACAAGTAACACATCGTTTGCTGAAGACCTGCAAAAAGCTATCGATATAGAGGAGAAGATGATAGATTTTTATACTGATTCTGCAAAGCAGTCGAAGACACTGATGGCAGATGTTCCCAGGGCTTTTGAACTCATAGCAAAGAAGCGAAGTAAAAGAATACAGTCTTTAAAGGAACTATTATAGAGCAGAGATAACAGCTGATTGTATACTACTTAATTAATTATTGAAATATAGAGTCAAGGTAAAGAAAGGAGAAAAATGGCGAGGCCAGAGGAAGCAAAAGCAGTAAAAATATTTAAAGACGCCAAAACGCCAAAAGAAATGGTTGAGTCATGGGCTTCACAGACACCTGGACGACCCATGGGGAAGCAATGGGAAGTTATCTCGACATTTGCGGAGAAAGCTCCGTGGATTCTTGAATATTACGCTCAACGAGGTCTTGAGAATATTATGGATCGGGGTGTTCTAGACAGGAAAACCAGAGAATTGGTTATGATCGGTATGCTGTTAGTCATGAAAGATATAGATGGTGTGGCAGCTCATGTAGCGAATGCGAAAGCCGCCGGCGTCACAGAGGAAGAATTTGCTGCGGTAATTGAAATCGCATGCTACGAAGCATCGAAGACGCAGTGTATGTCCGCTCTGGTAGCTATGAAAAACGCGTGGGAATATGCCAAAGACGTTAAAACGTATGAACCCTAGTCCGATTGTCCTGAATATGGTTTTAATAGTTAATCAGCTATAGTCAATTGAATCATATCACAAGAACTATATAATTTAAGTAAGAGGTAGGATCCGGGTAATGGCAATAGAAAGCTTACATGTACTCTTTCACGGTTCTGAGGCTGGTGTAGATAAAGGATTTTTCACCTTCCGTGTCGATGAGGGCAAAAAGATAACCTCTGCTTTTATCAGTTTCCTGATAAAAAGTGATGAGGGAAATATCTTAATCGATACCGGCCCCAATCCTGAAGATGCCAAGTGGATGGCACAAACAACTTCAACGACATTTGTTCAAGAAAGTCCTTTACCCGACTTGCTCCAAAAGGCCGGTGTAACTGCAAATGAGATAAACATGATAATAATGACCCATCTCCACTGGGATCATTCTGGATTGTTGAGTCACTTTCCTAATGCTGAGGTCATAGTACAGAAAGAAGAATATAAATTTGCCATGGATCCGTTGCCTTATGCCAAATTCTTCTACATGACGGAAAGGTACAACTCACCAAAGATAAATTGGAAGTTTATCGAGGGTGATTTTAAAGTGGTGCCCGGGCTAACGACCATATTTACACCGGGCCATACAGTCGGTACCCAGTCGGTTATGGTTGACTTACCGGAATCCGGAACCATACTTCTAGCCGGAGATGCCGGGTTTCTTAAAGAGAACTTTGATAGGGAAATCATACCGATTTATTTCGGCAGCCCCAGACAGGCTTTACTTTCTATAAAGAGACTAAAAGTATGGTCGCAAGTTAGAGAAGCGTTGATTATTCCAACGCATGACATCGATTTTTGGCGCGACCACGTAAAAAAGCAACCTGACTTCTATACCTAGTAATTAGCGTACTTTTCATATATTTACCGTTATCGAAATTGATAGAAGTCAGTATTAATGAGATTTTAGTGACAGGGTTATAACACAATATAGTATCAGCAAATTTACTGGAAGGATAGCAAACAATCGGTTTTCAGGAATGCCAAACGAAGGACCTGTTGCGAAATGATTGATTTCTCATTGAATGAAGAGCAGAAAATGCTCCGCAGTCTGGCGCATGATTATGCTGAAAAAGAGATAAGACCTATAGCCCTGAAAATGGATCAAGAGCCGGACCCGTCTAAGAGCTTTGCTATGGCTTTTGAGGCCGCTAAAAAAGGTTTTCAGTTGGGTTTCGGTAAAATAAAAATTCCTGAAAAATACGGAGGCATCGGAAAAGGTAATATAGAACTTGCCATCGTAATTGAAGAAATAACCTGGGGTGATGTTGGAATAGCATGTTGCATTTCCGCCTGTGCGGGAGTAGCTGATATGATTGCGTTTGCCGGAACTGAGGAACAAATAGAGAAGTGGGTTATCCCCTATTGCGAATGCAAAACCGGAGATTTTATTTTTTGCGGCTCCATGACCGAACCTGCCGGAGGCTCTGAAATGGTTTGTCCCCTCCCCGATCCGGCATTGGGAATGAAGGATAGAGCAGTCCTTGATGGGGATGAATATGTGTTAAACGCTTCGAGGCTTTTCTGTACTGGTTCAGCGGTGGCTAAAGCTCTTATGATTTCGCTTCGTACCGATCAGACAAAGCCAAACAAAGACAGTATCGCTGATTTTCTGGTACCCATGGACACTCCGGGTGTGACCGTTGGAGCTGCTAATGACATGATAGGATTTCGTGGTTCTGTACAGGCAGACCTATTTCTCGATAACGTACGCCTACCCAAGAGTTGTTATTTTGGCCCGGTGGATTTAGACTGGGGAGCGTATTTAACAGGAGGTGTAAAAATCGGTGCCAGAGCTATAGGTATTGCTCGGGCTGCCTATGAAGAAGCTCTGAACTTTGCCACAGACCGGATAATCTGGGGACAGCGCCTTCGCGACCACGAATATATTTCGGCCAAGTTAACGGATATGCGAATGAAAATAGAAGCTACCCGCTCCCTGGTATACAGAATGGCCTGGGCGCTTGACAATCGCGAACTTAGCGAAGGGCTTTACAATCTCCTGCCCATAGCGATGATCAATGGTTGTGATATGGTGCGACAGGTTACAGTCGATGCTATGGATATTATAGGGACATTTAGCAGCTCAAGAGAATGTGCTGTTCAAAAATATGCGCGGGATGCCCTGGTTCTGCCGCTAATCGACGGTGGTGCCAACCTGCAAAGAGTATTATTATCTAAGAGATTGTAATAATAATAGTAGAAATACCGATATAACATTATTTATCTAAAATTATTTCGATTTAGAGGAAAGGAAGAGGAAATGACTCAGGAAAAGGGTATAAAAATAATGGTTTCCGAGCCGATGGCCGGAGATTCTCCTGCGCCGTACTGGGACTGGTATCAAAAAACATTGAAAGATGTCGGCCAATCCGGGACAACGATTGAGATCATTTATCTGAAAAAAGCATACCGGAGTTTAAGTCCTTATACCCAGGCTTACAATGCGATATCCACTGTACAAAGAGTATACGAGGCCGAGAAAAAAGGATACGATGCATTTATTATCGGATGTGCTACTGACCTAGGTCTTATTGAAAGTCGTGCCTTGGTAAATATACCGGTAATAGGAGTGACTGAAGCAGCAGTGCATTTTGCTGCCACCCTCGGTAATAAGTTTTCGATAATATCGGTAAATCCGAACGCATGCGTTCGAACGGAGAATCTTGTTAAGAGCTATTGTCTGGGTGAAAAACTGGCCAGTATCAGGTCTGTTCCCGGATTGACTCTGGCTAAGAATTTTGAAATGATGTTGGGTGGAGAACAGGACAAATTGATACAAATGATTAAAAAGGAAATGGAGGACGCGGTTAAGGAGGACGGGGCAGAGGCACTATTTATACCGTGTTTGCCCACAAATACTATGTTGACAATGAATGGCCTCCATTGGGTAGAAGGAGCTCCCGTGATCGATCTTTTTTCCATTACTATCAAGCAGGCTGAGATGATGGTTGCGCTTAAGAGGGCATACAGCACCGGCGTATGCAAACGAAGTATATATATACCGCCCTATGAAGGTTGGGACAAAGATATTCCGATAGTTATTGATTGAAATCCTCCGAATTCTATTGAACATGGATTAATAATGTGACCGGATGGCAAGACAGCAAACAGGAGAGAGATGGCAATAAAAAGTTTACAGGTACTATTTCTAGGTTCACAAACTGGTCTGGATAAGGGATTAATGACGTTTGGCGTCGACATCGGCACCAAAATGGACTCTTGTTTTTTAAGCTTCCTAATTAAAGCCGATGAAGGGAATATTTTGGTTGATGCGGGACTTAGTCCTGACGATGTCGGAATGATGTCCAGAATGGGACCGGTCAATTTAACGGAGGAACATTATCTG
>CAZEAR010000051.1:0-12642 GCA_964510365.1 uncultured Dehalococcoidales bacterium
GTGCTAACGGAATCGATAAAAGCTGGTTATGTCCAGACATTAATAGATGCAGGTGCTGTTATAGTACCCCCGGGATGTGCTGCTTGCCTTGGCATTCATCAAGGAGTACCGGCGGATAATGAAGCCTGTATATCGACGGCTAATCGTAATTTCAAAGGCAGAATGGGTAATCCCGAGTCTTTTATTTATTTAGCCAGTCCGGCTACGGCTGCGGCATCGGCTATAACCGGAGAAATTACCGATCCAAGAGAGGTATTGTGATGCCCGTAAAGATACTGGAAGGCAACGCATTTAAATTCGGTGATAATATTTCCACTGATTATATTATACCCGGAAGATATGCTCATTTAAGAAGTAATCTACCGGAATTGGCTAAACATGTTATGGAGGATGCGGATAAAACGTTCGCCAAAAAGGTTAAAAGCGGAGATTTTATCGTTGCGGGGAATAATTTCGGCCTTGGTTCCAGTCGCGAGCATGCTCCACTGGTAATAAAAATGTCCGGAGTGAGTGCTGTATTAGCCAAATCTTTTGCCCGTATATTCTTCCGAAATGCAGTAAATCAGGGTCTGCCGGTATTCATTTGTGATACTGATCGAATTGAGACTGGAGATAAACTGAGGATCGATATAGCCAGTAGCAAAGTGACAATCCTGAGTAAAGGAATAAATATTGATTTCAGGAAGATACCTGAATTGATGATGAATATATCAGATGAAGGTGGACTCGTGCCGTATATAAAAAAATACGGTGATTTTAAAGTGTAGTCTGACTGGAATAATAAATGTCTTACCAAGTTACTTTAATACCAGGTGATGGCGTCGGCCCCGAGGTTAGCGGAGCGACCACAAGGGTACTTGAAGCTACCGGGATCGAATTTAAGTGGGATATAAAAATAGTAGGTGAAGAAGCTCAACTTCGGTTCGGTAATCCTTTACCTGACGATGTGCTGGAATCTATAGAAAGAAACAAAGTAGCTCTCAAAGGACCGGTAACTACGCCTATTGGGAAAGGGTTCCGCAGTGTCAATGTAGCTATACGTAAGAGTCTGGACCTATATGCTTGTCTTAGACCCTGTAAGACTTATCCTGGTATTCCGACTCAATATAATGATATCGATATCGTAATTGTTAGAGAGAATACGGAGGATCTGTATGCTGGGATAGAGTTTGCCAGAGGAACTCCGGAAGCTAATGAACTGATAGATTTAATAATGAGATACCGGAAAATAAAGGTGCGGGACGATTCCGGATTCAGTATGAAAGTGATTTCTGAAATGGGCTCAGAGCGTATTGCCAGGTTTGCCTTTGAATATGCTCGCGATAATAATCGTAAGAAGGTCAGCATAGCTCATAAAGCTAACATTCTCAAGTTTTCTGACGGTCTTTTTCTGGATACCGCTCGTAGAGTTGCCGGCGAATATCGGGATATTGAGTCTGAGGATGTGGTTATTGATGCCTTATGCATGCACCTGGTGACAAATCCTCAACAATATGACGTTATAGTACTTCCAAATCTGTATGGTGATATCGTCTCAGACCTTTGCGCAGGACTGATCGGGGGGCTTGGAGTTGCATCAGGGGCCAATTTAGGAGATAATATAGCGGTTTTTGAACCTACACATGGCAGTGCGCCAACGCTTGCCGGTCAGAACAGGGTTAATCCTCTTGCGATGATGTTATCTGCAATTATGATGTTGCGCTATCTTGGTGAAAAGAAGGCTGCAGATAGACTGGAGACTGCTATAGCCGAAGTTATTGCTGAGGGTAAAAAACTTACCTGTGACTTAATGTTAAACCCTGATCAACCTGCAGCTACTACCTCGGAATTTGCTGACGCGGTTATTGCGAAATTGTTAAAATAAAAATAAGGAGGCATATATGCGTAGTAAAGTTAGCGTTATCGGCGCAGGTAATGTGGGAGCTACTCTGGCTCAAAGTCTTGCCGAGTTGGGATATGTTGATGTAGTTGTAGTGGATATTGTAGATGGGTTACCCCAGGGCAAGGGATTGGACATGCTTCAAACCGGACCGATTACAGGATCGGATGCGCGGGTGGTTGGCACTAATGCCTATGAAGAAACCGCTAATTCCGATATTGTAGCTATCACTTCCGGCGTGCCCAGAAAGCCCGGCATGAGCCGCGATGACCTGGTATTGACCAATATGGGGATTGTCAAGTCGGTTACCGAACAGGTCGTAAAGTATTCGCCCAACTGTATTATTATTCTGGTAGCTAACCCTCTGGATGCTATGACACAATTAACCCTTCATATCAGCAAATTTCCCAGAAATCGTGTCTTCGGCCAATCTGGTGTCCTGGATACTTCCAGATTCCGGACTTTCATTGCTAACGAACTTGATGTTTCGGTGGAAGATGTTTATGCCTGTATCCTGGGAGGTCACGGAGACAGTATGGTGGCATTACCTAGATTATCTACCGTCGGTGGGGTGCCTATCACCGAACTTCTGCCCAAGGATAAAATAGATAAAATTGTAGAAAGGGCGGTAAAAGGCGGCGGTGAAATCGTGGCTTTGTTAAAGACCGGCAGCGCTTTTTATGCTCCTGCCCTGGCTACAGAGGAAATGATTAAGTCCATATTGCTGGACAAGAAAAGGATTCTCCCCTGCGCGGCGTATCTTGACGGTGAATACGGAATAAAGAATGCTGTGGTCGGAGTTCCTGTCAAACTGGGTAAAAATGGTATTGAACAAATAATCGAGCTTAAACTGACTTCGGAAGAAAGTAATGCTCTTAAGAAATCGGCTGAAGCCGTAAAAGAACTTGTTAAAATAATGAAACTGGAGTAATCGACTAATGCGAGAAATCGATTGCAAGCAGATAACTGAAACCGTGTCGGCTCTATTTCAAGAGGCTTGTGTCAATATACCCCCGGATGTACTGGCTGCGATTAAGCAAGCGCGGGATAGGGAAGAGTCCCCGGTAGCCAGAGATGTGCTGGATAAAATGATTGAGAATACTGAGATCGCAGGTAATGAAAAAACACCACTGTGTCAGGATACCGGATTTGCCGTAGTAATGCTGGAGATGGGACAGGATGTACATATCACCGGCGGCTATCTGTATGATGCCATTGCAGAAGGAGTGCGCCAGGGATACGATAAAGGATATCTGCGGAAATCTATAGCACATCGACCTTTCTCCGCCAGAGTAAATACCAAGGACAATACTCCACCTGTTATTCATACTGATATCGTTAGCGGTGATAAACTTAAGATTACTGTATTGCCCAAGGGTGGAGGATCGGAGAATTGTTCCCGATTAACCGTATTGACACCGGCGAAAGGCCGTCAGGGAATTATAGATTTCGTGGTGAACGTTGTTAATGATTCGGGGAGCAATCCGTGTCCGCCGATTGTAATCGGCCTTGGTATAGGTGGAACGACCGATATGACTATGACTATTGCCAAAAAAGCACTGATAAGGAAAATTGGCGAACCGAATCCTGATCCTGAAGTTGCCGAATTGGAACGCGAAATTCTGCAAAAAATAAACAATTTGGGTATAGGCCCAATGGGGTATGGAGGCAGGACAACTGCATTAGCTGTTCATGCGGAAGTTTATCCGGCACACATTGCCAGCCTGCCGGTAGCAGTTAACGTGCAATGCTGGTGTGCGCGGCGTAAAGAAGCAATATTATAAAACAGAGGTGAGTAATGGCTGAACAAGTTAGAATGGTTGACATCTATGTTATGGGGAAGCATTACCAGGTCCCGGAAGGACTTACCATTATGACGGCACTGGAGTATTGTGGTTACAGGATGATTCGCGGCTGCGGATGCCGTGCCGGATTTTGCGGTGCCTGTGCAACCGTCTATAACTTCAAGAATGATTCTCAATTAAAGTTTGACCTGGCTTGTCAAAAAACGGTTGAGCAGGACATGTATTTAACTCAAATCCCCTTCTTCCCCGCAGTTAAAGCGATTTACAATCTGGAAGAATTAAAGCCGACCGGAGCAACGGTACTTGCTGCTTATCCGGATTTGGAAAAATGCTTCGGTTGTAATACTTGTACCAAAGCCTGTCCTCAAGAACTTGAAGTAATGTGGTATGTGTCGGATGCGTTGCGTGGTGACCTGTATGGAGTAACTGACAAGTCTTTTGATTGCGTTATGTGCGGGCTTTGTGCCGCTAGATGTCCTCAGGGGCTGGTACCTTATAATTATGCTTTATTATCTCGCCGTCTCTACGGTAAATATCTGGCACAGCGGTCCAAACATCTTGAAGATAGAATAGCTGAAATTGAAGCAGGGAAATTCGATAAAGAAATGGACAATTTGAAGAAAATGGATAGAGCCGGTTTAGCCCGTCTATATGCAGACCGTGAAATAGAACCTGCTTATTAAAAAGAAGAGGAGGCAATAGCATGCCGTACCCGTCTTATATGGAAGAAAGTATCAGAAATGTCGAATCCGGTCGTGAGAAACGCTTAAAGGAGGTGGTCCCTCGTCTCACGGATGAAGAAAAAGAGCCTCTGTTGAAGGAATTTCACCCTGACTTCATAGAGAATGGGATGAGGGAGTTGCAGATAGGGCCCAATAAAGGCCAGCGTACACCGAATGAACTGGCTGATTTGCTGGAAGGAAATAGCCGTATCGATCCGGATAAAATAAATCTGGATAAATTTGATTACGATACTGACGTATTAGTGCTCGGTTTCGGTGGTGCCGGGGCGTCGGCCGCTTTGCTGGCTCAAGAGAACGGAGCAAAGGTGCTGGTTGCGACCAAGTTACGTTTGGGGGATGCCAATACCGTCGGTGCTCAAGCCGGGACTCAGGCTGCCGATCGACCGGAAGATTCTCCGCTATTTCATTATATTGATACCGTTGGCGGTGGTCACTACGATAATATACCCGAGCTTGTGGAAGCGCTGGTGAAAGATGCTCCTACCGTAATTAAATGGCTGGAAGACTTGGGAGTATGCTGGGATAAGAATCCCGATGGCTCAATGCATGAGTTGTCCGGTGGTGGCGCCTCGAAGCTGAGGCTTCATTCTTGCCGTGATTATACCGGTCTGGAAGAAATGCGTGTGCTTCGTGACGAAGTGAGAAACCGCCAGATAGAGTACCTGGAGTTTTCGCCCGCTATCGAGTTGCTTCTGGATGATAAAGGTCAGGTAGCCGGAGCAGTCCTGGTAAATCTGGAAACAAATGAGTTGATTCTGGTTCGTGCCAAGGCTGTGGTACTGGCCACCGGCGGTATAGGACGCTTACATATACAGAATTTCCCCACCACGAATCATTACGGAGCTACCGCTGATGGCCTCATCCTGGCGTACAGGGCAGGTGCCGAGCTGATTTATATCGATACCATGCAATATCATCCTACAGGAGCGGCTTATCCGGTGCAGATACTGGGGCAACTGGTTACCGAGAAAGTGAGAACACTGGGTGCACAATTGGTCAATATCGACGGTAATCAGTTTATTATGCCTCTGGAGCCGAGAGATGTTGTAGCATCGGCCATTATCCGTGAGTGTCGTGGTCGTAATAAAGGTATTAGTACGCCAACAGGAGAAATGGGCGTCTGGTTGGATTCACCAATGATCGATATTATCCGGGGTGAAGGTACGGTTAAAAAAGAGCTTCCGGCTATGGTCCGGCAATTTGCCCGTTTTAATATCGATATCAGTAAAGAACCGATGCTGGTTTATCCCACATTGCATTACCAGAACGGGGGGATAAAAATAGATTCGAACGGGGCAACTACTATACCGGGACTGTTTGCCGGTGGTGAGGTGGAAGGTGGGGTACATGGTAGGAACAGGCTCATTGGCAACTCGACCCTGGATATATTCGTCTATGGTAGAAGGGCCGGAAGATCTGCAGCTTCATATGTTAAGAAAGCAACCTCAGGTTCTCCGAAGCTGGATCATGTCCGTAACTGGCAAAAAGAGCTCGAAAAAGCCGGCCTTGCTAAAACAAGACCAATTTCACCGAGATTGCTGCCGGATTATGCCAGACAACCGCATGACTATTTGGCCGAATACAGCAAAGAGATGTTGACCACCGGTCAGATGAAAGTTGCTTGATAATCAGGAGGGGGATAATGCCGTTACGTGTTCAAACAGATGTAAAAGATATCGAGAATATACTAAACCATATATTAAATATCAATAGCCCGCCTGTAGCCCGGTGTCGCCTTTTATCCAGTGGCTTCGGTCCAAGTCATGCGCTGAAAATATCGGAAAATATTATAGGACATAAGGAATGTTTGGGCTGTGGAAATTGTATAGACATTTGCCCTATACTGGCCCGCGAACCGGCACGTCGTGATAAGACAGCGCAGAGGACCTCAATGGCACTGGAAAATCTGGTTGGTGAAGACTGTGACCAATGTGATTCTTGTGTTCTGGTCTGCCCTCAGGTTGATACCACTATTAAGAACTACATTGTTAATCACCGGCTACTGGAGGTAATGTCTCGCCTGGAGCAAAGAATTGGTGATGAAGATGATCTTGATTTGGATTTATTCGTGGAGGAGGCAATAACTCAAGCATAGAATGCTGGGGGTGTTTACATGGATTTCGATAAACCTGAAGAACTTAATATGATCCAGACAATGGTAAAAGAATTTGTTAACGACCAGCTTAAGCCCATGGAAAGAGATATTCTGGGTCGGGCAGCAGATTTAAGTGATGCCAGGGCCTCTCTTCCTCTGGAAACCGAAGAGAAGCTGGCAAAAATGGTACAGGAACTGGGACTATGGGGCATTGGCGTACCTGATGAGCTCGGAGGCCCCGGTTTAGGAGTCCTGGGTAATTGCCTTATCGAAGAAGAGCTGGCGCAGACTATTATTCCGTTTGATTTGGGCGATGTTACTCCGATCCTTTTTGAATGTAATGATGATCAGAAACAGAAATATTTTCTGCCCGTCTTAAATAAGCAAAAGTCAGGCCTCCTGGCTATTATAGAGCCGGGGAAAGAATCCGAATTAACCGATATAGCAATGACGGCTGAGAAATCAGACGGCAAGTATGTTCTCAATGGTAAGAAACTGTCTTTTACCAAACCTAGAGACGATTATTTCGCTATGGTTTTCGCTGTTACAGATCCCAATAAAGAATTGAAAGACAGGGTGACTTGCTTTCTGGTAGATAAGGACACCCCCGGTTTTACTGTAGTCGGTGGAGAAGAAAAAACCGGCTGGCAGGCTCAAACAAGAGAACCGGTACTACTGATATTTGATAACTGTGAAATACCTGCCGATAGTATTCTGGGAGAAGAGGGCAAAGCGTTCCTACTGGGCAAAAAATGGCTTCCACAAAGGCGTATTGTGAGAGCAGCCAGGTGTGTAGGAGCAGCATACCGAGTTTTAGAGGAAGCTACTATTCAGGCTCAGAACTGGTCTGCTTTTGGGAAACCGATTTCAGATCGTCCCAGTATACAGGCAGCATTGGCTGACATGGCTGCTGCGATTCATGCTGCCAAGTTAATGGTTTATGAAGCTGCATGTAAAGCTGATAAAGGAGAGCCGATACATAGAGAGGCAGCTATGGTCAAACTTTTCGCGAATCAGATGCTTCAAGGCGTGGTTGATAAAGCAAACCATATCTGGAATGGCCCGCCATATGTTGCCGGCTTATCCATGGAAAGATTGTGTCGAAATGTCAATGCAAATAGTGCTATCGAATACGGACTGGACCTGCAGAGAAACATTATTGCCTCCGATATCCTGAAAGGACTAAAAACATAAAAGCATAGGAGTATAGACATGTCGAAAAAGGTGAAACTTCCTTTAACTGAAGATGCCTTGGAGGACCTTAAAGCAGGGGATAATGTCCTGTTGACCGGCGTTATGTATGTTGCACGGGATTCGGCGCACAAAAGGATGATCGAGACTTTGGATAAGGGGAAGGAGCTACCCTTCGATGTTAAAGGACAGACGATATATTACATGGGGCCGACACCGGCAAGGCCGGGCCAGGCTATTGGCTCTGCCGGTCCTACCACAAGTGGCAGAATGGATAGCTATGCTCCGACTCTTATTGCTGCCGGATTGAAAGGAATGATCGGTAAAGGCAACAGAGCTCAGGCGGTTAAAGATGCTATGAAGAAATATAAAGCGGTTTATTTCGCTGCCATCGGTGGTGCCGGAGCTTTAATTTCTAAGAGTATTAAAAAGGCTGAAGTAATAGCCTATGATGAGTTGGGAGCTGAGGCACTGCGCCGCATTGAAGTAGAAGATTTTCCGGCCACGGTTATTAACGATATTTATGGCAATGATCTTTATGAGCAGGGAAAGGCTAAATACCAGATAAAATCATAAAGATATATATTAGCAACTTCCTTTTAGACCCAGATATATAACAGTCATTAAACCCGCAATACTCTTGGCATCACAGATTTCACCTGAGGAAATAAGATTAGGTATCTGTGATAAAGGCTTTTCCACGACCTCGATCTCTGCCGTATCTTCCGCTTCCAGGCGGCTTGGCTCTAGTTGTGTTGCCAGATATAGATGCAGATATTCGGTGCAGTATCCGGGTGCTGAAAAGAAACCGCCGAGTTTATCTATCTTTTTGGGCAGGAATCCTATCTCTTCCTGCAATTCACGTTTGACAGCTTCAATTGGTTGCTCATCGGCATTTATACCTCCGGCAGGGATCTCAAGCAGGGTTTTGCCTGCTGCCTTACGAAATTGTTTGACCAAAATGACATTATCTTTGCCATCCATTGCCACTATCGCAACGCAGTCGCTATGTTCGACTATTTCACGGGTCGTAGTCTTTCCGCCGGAAGTTTCTACAGTATCAACTCGCAATTTTAATGCTTTACCATCGTAAATTTGTTTGCTGGATATAGTTTGTTCCACAGATCGATCCTCCTGGATATTGACTTATTAGAGTTTATAAAGCAGGGCTACTTCGTCGCAATCTGGAAATTTGGGACAGTGAAAACATTCGGACCAGACCTTACGCGGTAGCTCTAATTTGTCGACTTGTTTAAAGCCACTTTTCTCGAAAAACGAAGGTTTGTAGGTAAGACAAAATACAGTTGGTATACCCAATTCCTTAGCTTCCTTAATGCAAGCTTCAATAAGTATCGACCCAAGTCCCTGAAATTGGCTTTTTTCATGAACCGCCAGCGACCTGATCTCAGCGAGGTCTACCCAGCTGATATGGAGGGCGACACATGCTAAGACTTTATTATCAATGTCTCTGATTACAAAGTAGTCACGGAGATTCTCGTAAATTTCGCTCAAAGCTCTGGGCAGCATTTCCTTTTTCTCAGCAAATGCATTGACCATAGCATGTATAGACTGTGCATCGTTTATCCTGGCTTTTTCTACATTCATAGTATTTTCCTGATTAATTTTGATTCGAGATTTTTATAAAAATAATTTTTAGGTTGAATTCTCAAGAAGCGAGCAATATAAGGGCTGAGATTAATATTGACCTCATCACCGTTTTGAAGTGACATTTCCTGTTGTCCGTCAATGCTGAGCATAGATTCATGGCCGGTAAAAACTTTTAGCTCTATTTTTGTTTCGGGGGGTAACACCAGGGCTTTGTCAAAAGTAAAATGAGGGCTTACCGGTTTAATTATTATATCGTTAGACTGAGGATGGAGAATTGGCCCGTCTGTTGCCAGAGAGTACCCGGTGCTGCCACTGGCTGTGGATACAATGACTCCATCGGCACGGTACGTGGTAAGATATTCCCCGTCTATTTTACATTCGATATTCACCAGACGGGCTATACTCCGTCGCCCGACAAAAGCATCATTTAATGCGTATAGAACATTTTTCTGTGAGCCTGTACTGACTTCGAGTATAGCTCTTTGCTCAATCCAGCCGTCTCCGTTGAGGAAAAAAGGGAGTTTATCCATAGCTTCATCTACTTCAAGTTCGGTCATAAAGCCAAGCCTGCCTAAATTGATTCCCAGAATCGGCACAGTGTCCGGGATAATCACACGAACCGACCGGAGTATAGTACCGTCCCCCCCGATACTTAAGATCAGGTTGGAATCTGCTACTTGAGGTCTAGCTTCCATCGGTTCCCAGGCGGAGCATAGCCAGGTTGATATTCCTTTTTTATTCAGGAACAGCTCAATTTCCTGGCTAAAGGCTATCGCCTTATCACGTTTAGGATGATATAAAATACCAACTCGTTTCATGGACAAATGGAGTCTAACATCGCTTAATACTAAGTGTCAAGGAGAGTGATTTCATAAACCGGTAATTGTGATAATAATACAGTAATAATGGTTTAAGGGAAAGTAGTTATCAAAAGATTTTACAGGCCGAAAATTTTGGCGGCAGCTTCAGCTATACCGATAAAACCGCCGGGAATGATGCCAAGAAGCAATACAGCAAGGCATGAAAGGGCGAGAGCTATACGTAGCGCCCATGTTGACGGGACCCCTTCTGCTGATTCCGCATCTTTTGTTGCCATAACTTTTACGACTCTGAGATAGTAGAAAGCCGAGATAACACTATTTACTACTGCCACGATTACCAACCACAGTAGACCGTTCTGTACGGCGCCGGTAAAGATGTAAACCTTAGCAAAAAGTCCTCCTGTAGGTGGTAGACCGATTAAGGATATAAGACATAATGTTAAAGCACTGGCTATAAGGGGAGACCTTTTAAACATACCGGCATAGTCGTCAATCATATCGCTGTTTACTTTATTGGATATGGCGATGATCGCCGTAAATGCACCCAGGTTAGTTACAGTGTAGCTCATAAGGAAGAACATTAATGCGCTTTCGCCAATCATGTTAGAAGTCGCTGCCGTTCCGATAGTTGCCAGACCGACCATAAGATAACCTGCCTGCGCTATGCTGGAATAACCGAGCATACGTTTAATGTTGGACTGCATGATGGCCAATACATTACCGATTGTCATGGTGATAGCGCTTAATACTGCGATCAAGAGGCCCCAATTCATGCTCAACCATTCCGGAGCCCCAAAGATTATTATGAATACACGGGATATGACGGCGAAGCCAGCTGCTTTACTGGCGACTGAAAGGTATGCAGTAATGGGGGTTGGTGCTCCTTCATATACGTCTGGAACCCACATCTGGAAAGGAAAGCTGGCAATCTTGAAACCAAAACCGCTTATCAGCAGAACGATACCGAGTAATAAAGCCGGATTAGCAAGGAGACTAGGTAACTGCATAGATTGAATAATATCTGAGATGCAAACCAAGCATGTCTTGCCGGTCAGTCCGAATACAAAAGACATACCATAGAGAAGTATTGCTGAGGCAACGGCACCGAGGAGAAGGTATTTTAAACCTGATTCGGTTGATTTTTGATCTTTTAGGAAACTGGTTAATATATAGAGAGATATACCGCTTAGTTCCAGAGAAACAAAGATAGTAATAAGATCATCAGCCGCTGTAAGCAACATCATGCCCATAGCTGAGATCAGCAGCAGGGCATAATATTCACCTTGAAATCTCTCGAACTTACTTACATAGTCCTGTGAGGATAAAATGACCAGACCTGCTGCTATCGCTAAAAGTAGTTTAAAGAAAAGAGCAAATCTGTCTATCGCAATCATGTTGAAAACATCTGTCGTAGGTGTTTCCCACATGGACAATGTAAAACCGATTGATACCAATAGGCCGATAATACCGGCAGCAGCCAGCAGTTTCTTCTGCTTAACGAATAAGTCGAGCAGTATTATCAGTATAGCAAAAGCCAGAAGGCTTAATTCCGGTGCCAGAAAGCGAATCTCATCGATTATCATAGAATCAGTCCATCCAACATAATAATCATTTTCTTAAATCAAATGTTTATCAACCAAATAATTTTACTATCGGTTCCACTCCGAGCTGAATAATATTAGTCAATATGGCGGGATAGATACCAACCAGTAAAATAGCAAATACAAAGGTGAAGATGCTGATCTTCTCGATATTATCGGCATCGGGAACTCCATCGAATTTCTCCTGCGGCGGTCCATAAAATACTTTCTGTAACATATATAATATATAGCCTGCAGTAATAACTATCCCGAAAACACCTAAAAGCGTGTAAATCCTAATACCGGCTACCATAGTGCTGGAGAAACTGCCGGCGAATGTTATGAATTCGGCAGCAAATCCGCTGGTTCCGGGTAATCCCAGAGAGGCCAGACCGGCGATGCTGAATATAACAACGATCACAGGCATTTGTCTGGCCAACCCGCCGAGGGTATTAATATTGCGATCATGTGTTTTGTCATATACCAGACCGACCATTGCGAACAGAAGTCCCGTTATTATTCCGTGACTGAACATTTGCAGAACAGCGCCGGTTAAACTTACTTCGCTAAGTGCGAAAATACCCAGTAATACGTAACCCATATGGCTAACACTGCTGTATGCGATTAATCGCTTTAAATCGGTCTGTCTTAGGGTTACTCCCGCTCCGTAAAGAATGCCGACGACTGCTAAAGTACATAGTATCGGTGCATATTGTGCGGCTGCGTTCGGCAAGATACTGACACAAACTCGTATCATACCGTAGCCGCCCATTTTGAGAAGTGCTCCGGCTAGGATTACGCTTACTGCCGTGGGAGCATCGGTATGTGCATCAGGCAACCAGGTATGAAAGGGAAACATGGGCAGTTTAATAGCAAAACCTATAAAGAGCAGGAAGAACATAGCAGCGATGGGTATAACC